>NZ_CP104143.1:3172500-3472500 GCF_025200715.1 Rhizobium sullae | reverse complement strand
TGCGGCGGGCGATCATGTCGTCCTGCCATGCCTTCTGGAGCCTCGGCGGGTTGATCGGTGCGGGCCTCGGCGGCTTCGTTATCGCCAAGCTCGGCGTCCTCGGCCATGCCGAGCTCGCCACAGTGTTCGCGTCGATTTTCCTCGTGATCGCCTGGCCGATGATCCTTGCCGATCCGCCGCATCCGGACGAGAAGAAAGAGAAGGCACGTCTGCCGATGACGCCTCTGCCATGGCTGCTCGGGTTGATGGCGCTCTTTTCGATGGTTCCGGAAGGTGCGGTGCTGGACTGGGGTGCGCTCTATCTCCGCCAGGAAATGAATGCATCCGTGGCTCTTTCCGGTTTTGGTTTCGCGGCCTTTTCGCTGACCATGGCAATCATGCGTTTCGCCGGCGATCTGGTGCGCGACAGGCTCGGTGGCGTCAGGACGCTGCGAATCTGCACCCTGTTTGCCATCGCCGGCATGCTGATCGCAGCCCTGGCGCCGAATGCCGAACTCGCCATCGTCGGCTTCGCGTTCTGCGGCATCGGTATTTCGAACATGGTGCCGATCGCCTTTTCCGCCGCAGGCAATATCCCTGACCTGAAGGCCGGGATCGGCCTTTCGGTCGTCACGACCCTGGGCTATTCCGGCATGCTGGTCGCGCCTTCTGCAATCGGCTTCGCTGCCGAGCATGTCGGCTTTAGCGCCGTTTTCATGGCACTGCCGGTGTTGCTGCTGGTGGTGCTGATCTTTTCGAAGCTTGCACGCTACGCAGACGGCATCTCCGGCGGCAGCCACTAGGGCTGCCAAGCGAAAGTGATGCTTTGGGCGTTGACAAGAAAGCGGGTATGATCCACCTGAAAGGCACAAATTCAAGGGTTCAAGAGCGCGATCCATGTCTTTAGCTACCGATTTTGATCCGAAACCGCGCCGCGCTTCCGTCGCGGTCGACGTGGGCGGTGTCGTCGTCGGCGGCGGTGCACCGGTCGTCGTACAGTCGATGACGAATACGGATACCGCGGATATCGATTCGACTGTCGCGCAGGTTGGAGCCCTCTTCAAAGCAGGCTCCGAGCTCGTGCGAATCACCGTCGATCGTGACGAGAGTGCTGCTGCCGTTCCGAAGATTCGCGAGCGATTGCTGCGCCTTGGCATGGATGTGCCGCTTGTCGGCGACTTCCACTATATCGGCCACAAGCTGCTTGCCGATCATCCGGCCTGTGCCGAAGCGCTGGCGAAATACCGGATCAATCCCGGCAATGTCGGCTTCAAGGATAAGAAGGACAAGCAGTTCGCCGAAATCATCGAGACGGCGGTCCGCTATGACAAGCCCGTGCGTATCGGCGTCAACTGGGGTTCGCTCGACCAGGATCTGCTGACGGCACTGATGGACAAGAACGCCGAGGCGGGCTCGCCGCTTTCAGCACGTCAGGTGACGCGGGAGGCGATCGTGCAATCGGCGCTGATCTCGGCCAACCTTGCCGAAGAGATCGGCCTGCCACGCAACCGCATCATCCTGTCGGCCAAAGTCAGCCAGGTCCAGGACCTAATCGCTGTCTATTCCATGCTTGCCGACCGCTCCAACCACGCGCTGCATCTGGGACTCACCGAAGCGGGAATGGGCACTAAGGGCATCGTCGCTTCGTCGGCGGCCATGGCCTATGTTCTGCAGCACGGCATCGGCGATACGATCCGCGTTTCGCTGACGCCTGAGCCGAATGGCGATCGTACACGTGAAGTGCAGGTAGCACAGGAACTGCTGCAGGTCATGGGCTTCCGGCAGTTCGTGCCGGTGGTCGCCGCCTGTCCGGGTTGCGGCCGCACGACGTCGACGGTTTTCCAGGAGCTGGCGCAGAATATCCAGAACGACCTCCGAAAGAACATGCCGGTCTGGCGTGAGAAATATCCTGGCGTAGAAGCGCTCAACGTCGCAGTCATGGGCTGCATCGTCAACGGTCCGGGCGAAAGCAAGCATGCTGATATCGGCATTTCGCTGCCTGGCACCGGCGAGACGCCGGCTGCTCCCGTCTTCATCGACGGCAAGAAGGCGCTGACGTTGCGTGGGCCGAACATTGCTTCGGATTTCGAGACGCTTGTTGCCGATTACATAGAGAAGCGTTTCGGCCAGAAGACTGCCGCTGAATAGGTTCAGCCGCTGACGCCAAGAGACGCCAGCTTGTGTCAGTTCTTGCGGTCGGCAACAAAATGCGCGGTGGCGGCGAGCGTCGCAGCGGCATCGCCGTAAGGCGCCAGAAGCTGTGTGGCATCCTCGACGTGCCGCCGAAGCTCAGCTTCCGCCCATTCGATACCACGGAGAGCGACGAGCGTGCCTTTGCCGCGGCTTATGTCCTTGCCAGTTGCCTTACCCATGGTCGTGGCGTCGGATGTAACATCCAGAAGATCGTCGGCGAGCTGGAAGGCAAGGCCGATCTTTTCGCCGAACGCGCGCAGGCGTTTGCGGTCATCAGTCGAAGCGCCGGCGATGAGCGCACCCGCTTCGCAAGCAAAGCGGATCAACGCTCCCGTCTTCATAGACTGCAATGTGACGATACCATATTCATCCGGCGTATTTTCTTCCGCGGCGAGGTCGAGTGCCTGTCCGCCAGCCATTCCGCCCAGACCAGCGCTGCGCGCAAGCGCAAGGATCAGCGCCACCTTGCTTTGGTCGGGAAGTTTCGTCTCGTCGGCAGCGATAATGTCGAAGGCATAGGTCAGAAGGCTGTCGCCTGCGAGGATCGCGGTCGCCTCGTCGAAGGCGATATGCACCGTCGGTTTGCCGCGGCGCAGATCGTCGTCGTCCATCGCCGGAAGATCGTCATGGACGAGCGAATAGCAGTGAATGCATTCAAGTGCCGCACCCACTCTCAAGGCCGCCCCTTTATCTCCGCCTAAGAGCAGCGCGCTCTCCACGACGAGAAACGGGCGAAGCCGCTTGCCGCCGTTCAACACGGCATAGTGCATTGCCGTCCTCAGGATTTCGGGCCGGGCTATTTCATCCTCTCGCATGCCTTTGGAAAGCAGCGCGTCCAGCAACGTCTCGATCTCTCGGGCGTTGGTCTTCAAACGTGCTTCGAAGGCTGCGGGGCTCGCGTTCATGCGCGCTCTTTGGCACGAGCGGCGGCGCAGTTGCAACGGAATTGTCGATGGTCACGGCAAGATTTCGTCTGTGCACTGGCCTTCCGAACCGGCAAACGGTATGAGAACGCAGGGAACAGGTATTGGGCTTATATATTGGACATAGCGCCGGAGAGAGAGGACAGCATTGCGATGCCGGCTCATCGCCGTTTATTCGCTTGGCTGCGAAGCCAGCCGATGATGATGCGCATCGTCCTTGCAATCGCCGGACTTCTGATCCTGCCTTATGTGCTGATCTTTATTTATCTCATTCCCTTTATTCATCCCGTCTCGACACTGATGCTGCGCGATCTCCTGCTTCTGCGTGGCTATGACCGGCAATGGGTGTCCCTGGACGACGTCTCGCCGGTTCTTGTCCGGTCGGTGATGATGTCCGAGGACGGCCAATACTGTTTCCACGGTGGTGTCGACTGGGGGGAAATGCGCATGCTGGTCCTAGACACGCTCGACGGTGAATCGACCCGCGGCGGCAGCACCATACCCATGCAGACTGCCAAAAACCTGTTTCTTTGGAACGGCCGTTCCTTTGTGCGCAAGGCGCTCGAGCTGCCGCTCGCGGTTACCTCTGACTTCGTCTGGACAAAGCGCCGGTTGATGGAGATCTATCTCAACATCGCCGAATGGGGCCCGGGTATCTATGGCATCGAGGCGGCAGCACGCTATCATTTCAAGGTACCGGCTTCCAAGCTCTCGCGACGCCAAGCAGCGCTTTTGGCCGTTTCTCTTCCGAACCCGATCGACCGGAACGCCGGAAAGCCCCGTCGCGGCCTTCGCACGCTTGCCTCGGTCATCGAGCGCCGGGCTCAAGGTTCCGGCGATTACATCAGATGCCTTTATGATTGAGGCATGAATTATTCATTGGTCGCTTTAGCCGGGCGCCGCTAAATTCGGCCTCGAAATCAATTTGCGGATGCTTCATGGATAGCCTTACCCTCTATATCGGAAACAAGAACTACTCCTCATGGTCGTTCCGGCCATGGATAGCGATGGAAGCAACGGGCATTCCGTTCGAAGAAATTCTGATCCCCTTTGATTTTCCCGCAGGCAATCCGCGCATCAGGGAGATCTCTCCCACGGGCAGAGTGCCGGTTCTATTCCATGGCAGCCTGCGGGTATGGGAATCGCTCTCGATCATCGACTACGTCTCCGAGCTCTATCCCGAGGCGGGGCTTTGGCCCAAGGATCGCGCACAGCGCGCGGTGGCGCGTTCGGTCTCGATGGAGATGCTTTCGGGTTTCCGAGCGCTCAGAGGCGCTTGTCCGATGAATATCCGGCGTGCTCGCGGCAAGATCGCACTTGCGGACGGCGTGATGGCTGACGTCCTGCGGATCGAAACCATTTTCCGCGACTTGCGCGGCCGCTCGGGCGGACCGTTTCTCTTTGGCGGATTTTCGGCAGCCGACGCAATGTTTGCGCCGGTTGTCAACCGCTTCGATACCTATGACCTTGTGACTGCCGGCGATACGTTGAGTTATATGTCGGCGATGAAGGCGCATCCTGCCTGGCAGAAGTGGGAAACAGCGGCCCGGGCCGAACCCTGGATTGTGCCGGAAGACGAGGTCTGATCTTCAATCCGCGAGAATCACAAAAAATCCGTTTTGGGACTGGTCAACCACCTTCAGGGCATGTATAAGCGCGCGAAATTTCCGAAATCGCGACACGTCCGTTTCGGCCGCCAGCTTGGCCGGGGAATGTGTTGCCTGTGAATTGGAGTATGTAAAATGGCTGTACCGAAGAGAAAAACAAGCCCGTCCAAGCGCGGTATGCGCCGTTCTGCAGACGCACTGAAGGCCGCGACCTACGTGGAAGACAAGAACTCCGGCGAACTGCGCCGCCCGCACCATATCGATCTGAAGACCGGTATGTATCGCGGCCGCCAGGTTCTGACGCCGAAGGAAAGCGCATAAGTTTCCAAATTCTGGCATGGCCAGGATTGAAAAGGCCGGCTTTAAGCGCCGGCTTTTTCGGTTTTGAGAACTATTATATTTCTGATGCCTTGAAGTGGCGCTGTGATTTGCTGCAGTATTCCCGTCGAGTAGGGGGACATGCTGACATGATCGCTGTAATGCCGCTGATGGTAATTCCGTATATTCTTTACAATATGACGATTGCCGGTTTGATGGGCGGCGGAGGCATTCCCGCGCTCCAGCATGACATCATCGTGCTTTCGATGATCTCCGGGGCGATCTGGAGCATGGCACTTGGCGATCTCTTCATCGTCGTGGCGCTGGTCATTCTGTTCGTCGAGATACTGAAGGCCACCAGCAATGGATCTGGCAGCCTGATCAACCACATGCTGTCAATGCTGGTCTTCATCGCCTTCCTGGTCGAATTCCTTCTCGTCCAGGACGCAGCAACACAGGTCTTCTTCATCTTGATGACGATTGCACTGATCGACGTGATCGGCGGATTTGCCGTCTCGATCCGCAGTGCCGGGCGCGATGTTTCGATTGGGCTTTGAGCCTTAGAGATTGTCGAGCTTATTCTGCAGGGCGCGCAGCTGCTCCTTCAACTCATCGATATCCTTCGCCTCCGCCTTCTTCGTTTCCTTGGCGGGAGGGGTCATGAAAGGAGAGAACATCTGCATGGCCTGCTGAAACATCTCGGTGTTGCGGCGGACCTGGTCTTCGACCATCTGCATCGGGAGCTGCAGGTTCTTGCCGAGCGGCGATTCACCGAAGGCGCGGGTCACTTGTTCGCGCATCTGCGACTGCTGTTCGGTAAAGGCACGCATGGAATGTTCGAGGAAAGTTGGAACGACCATTTGCATCTGATCGCCGTAATAGGTGATGAGTTGGCGCAGGAAGGAAATCGGCAGCAGCGTGTTCCCGGTCTTTGATTCCTGCTCGAAAATGATCTGGGTCAATACGGAGTGCGTAATGTCATCACCGCTCTTTGCGTCCTGTACCGTAAAATCCTCACCCTTCTTCACCATCTCTGCCAGATCTTCCAGCGTCACATAGGTGCTGGTGCCTGTATTATAGAGGCGGCGGTTGGCGTATTTCTTGATAACTATTTGGCCCTCATTCTTCGCCATATCAGTTCTCCTGAACCCCGTCTGATTGTTATGGATATTCCTCCACCACAGACTGTAGACGCAAAAGAAGCCTGGTGACAATCTCTTTGTGCGATGCGGCAACCCCTTTGATAGAAGGGATAATTCGTATCTTCGTCAGCGGCTGCAAAAATTGCCGCAATCGTCTTGCCGTTTGACTTAGGGCTGAACCTTTGCCAGTTTCAGCTTATATATGCTGAAGGAAACGAGGAGGCCTTTATGAGCAGTTCGTCCATCGTCATCGCCAGCGCGGCCCGCACAGCGGTCGGCTCTTTCAATGGTGCATTCGCAACCGTCCCAGCGCATGAGCTTGGGTCTGCCGCCCTCAAAGCTGCGCTCGAACGCGCAGGCGTCGAGGCGGCGGAAGTCGACGAGGTGATCCTCGGCCAGGTGCTGCAAGCAGGCGAAGGGCAGAACCCAGCTCGGCAGGCGGCCATGAAGGCGGGGGTTCCAAAGGAGGCCACGGCCTGGGGTGTCAACCAGCTTTGTGGCTCAGGCCTTCGCGCCGTAGCGCTCGGTATGCAACAGATCGCGCTTGGGGACGCGAAGATCATCGTCGCCGGCGGCCAGGAATCCATGTCGATGGCTCCGCATGCCGCGCATCTGCGTGGCGGTACGAAGATGGGCGACATGAAGATGGTCGACACCATGATCAAGGACGGCCTGATCGACGCTTTTTACGGCTATCACATGGGCATCACGGCCGAGAACGTCGCCCGCCAGTGGCAACTTTCCCGCGACGATCAGGATCAGTTCGCGGTTTCCTCTCAGAACAAGGCGGAAGCGGCCCAGAAGGAAGGCCGCTTCAAGGATGAGATCGTTCCCTTCGTCATCCAGACACGCAAGGGCGATGTGACGGTGGATGCCGACGAGTATATCCGCCACGGCGCAACGCTCGATGCGATGGGGAAGCTTCGTCCGGCTTTCGACAAAGAGGGCACAGTGACGGCTGCCAACGCATCGGGTCTCAATGACGGAGCCGCAGCCGCAGTACTGATGACGGAAGCAGAGGCCGTAAGGCGCGGAATCCAACCGCTGGCACGCATCGTTTCCTGGGCAACGGCTGGCGTCGATCCTCAGGTCATGGGAACCGGACCGATTCCCGCGTCGCGCAAAGCGCTCGAGAAAGCCGGCTGGTCTGTTGGTGATCTCGACCTGATCGAGGCGAACGAGGCCTTTGCGGCCCAAGCCTGCGCCGTGAACAAGGACCTCGGCTGGGATCCGGCCATCGTCAATGTTAACGGCGGGGCAATCGCGATCGGCCATCCGATCGGCGCATCCGGGGCGCGTATTCTCAACACGCTGCTTTTCGAAATGAAGCGGCGTGGCGCAAAGAAAGGACTTGCCACGCTTTGCATCGGCGGAGGCATGGGCGTCGCCATGTGCTTCGAAGCATTATAATAGCATGCGATTGATGATTCAAAACGCCTGATCAATGGCGAAATAGCCTCGAGGGGAGCGAAACATGAGCAGAGTGGCTTTGGTCACCGGTGGCACGCGCGGTATCGGTGCAGCGATTTCGATGGCGCTCAGGAATGCGGGTTATAGGGTCGCCGCCAACTACGCCGGCAACGATGAGAAGGCGAGGGCCTTTCATGACGTGACCGGCATTCCGGTCTTCAAGTGGGACGTGTCCGATTATGTCGCTTGCGGCGAGGGTGTCGCGAAGGTGGAAGCGGAACTTGGCGGTGTCGAGGTGCTGGTCAACAATGCCGGTATCACACGCGACGCAATGTTTCACAAGATGACGGCGCAGCAGTGGCATGAGGTGATCAATACCAACCTCACGGGCCTCTTCAACATGACGCACCATGTCTGGGGCGGAATGCGCGATCGGAGCTTCGGACGCATCGTCAACATCTCTTCCATCAACGGCCAGAAGGGCCAGATGGGGCAGGTGAATTACTCGGCTGCCAAGGCGGGGGATCTCGGCTTTACGAAGGCCCTCGCCCAGGAAGGGGCTGCGAAGAACATCACCGTGAACGCTGTCTGCCCCGGTTATATCGGCACGGAAATGGTTCTCGCCGTTCCGGAGAAAGTGCTCAACGAGAGGATCATTCCCCAGATTCCGGTCGGACGCCTTGGTGAGCCGGAGGAGGTCGCGCGCTGCGTTGCCTTCCTCGTCTCCGACGATGCCGGCTTTATCACGGGCTCGACACTTTCGGCAAACGGTGGGCAATTCTTCGTCTAAGCTTACTTGCTACGCGGATGCTTGGTCTTTGCCTTGACGGGCACTCTTTGCAACCGTCTGTCTGCATCGCGAAGCGCGGCGATAGCTGTCGTGAGAAATGCTGCCGCAACAAGGATAGCGACAGCGGAATTTAAGACAATCTGGGCCATAAGGCATTCCTTTCATACCCGGCGTACTGTTCCGTGTTCATGAGGGAAATATGAGCCCGTTTCCCGCAACGCGGTAGATTTGGATTTCGGGACCGATCGTCAACATACCATTGACGATGCGCATAAACAAAAACGGACGCCGAAGCGCCCGTTTTGCATACAAAACGGCGATGTTTAGTAACGGCGTGGGCAGCGTGCTTCGTAGCGGCGGCCGTAGCGATCGCGATAGACGCAGTAGCCGCGGCGCTCTACCGACTGGCCGATCAGGGCGCCAGCGAGACCGCCAGCAACGGCGCCGATTGCAGCGCCACCCCAGCTGTCGGAGACAGCACCGCCAATAATTGCGCCGGTACCGGCGCCAATTGCCGTTCCTTTTTCGGTCGGTGTGCAGGAGGCAAGCGCGCCTACGAAGGCGGCAACAATTGCAATTTTTTTCATCATGAACTTCACTCCCTATGTTACCAAGCCGCTATATCCGGCCCATTAGGACAAGAATAATAATGATGATGAGGACTAGCCCTAAACCGCCGGAAGGTCCATAGCCCCAACCACGGCTATATCCCCAATTCGGTAGGGCACCAATCAAAAGCAAAATAAGGATAATGAGAAGTATCGTTCCGAGCATGTTCCGGTTCCTTCAACTCATTGTGAGTCCGAATGGACAATAAACACGCATCCGCGATTTTTGTTCCCGGCTAAACTCCGCACGGTGCGAAGGGCGCTGGTTTCTGCTTGAACCGGGCGATCAAGAAACCTAAAAATCCTTAATAGGGCTGCGATCAGAAGTGCCGCGCGACCAGAATCTTGCAATTGTTTTATGGTTAAAATTGCATTCATGTACAACATGTTGCGGTGAACGAACCGGGAAAATCCCGATGTCGCTGATTCGTCGGCGATTCGTTCCGTCTTTGGTCGAAGCGTTAATAGAGCCGGGCGCAGGCGTTAATCAAATATGAATCCGGCTTCCGAAACAGACACCAGAGTTGCCTCCGCGATTCGCCGCCGAGTCGTTCCGAATTCCACGGAAGCGTTATTTCCCGGCAGTTTTTCCAACCGCTTCTGGGTGATATTCTCTGTTCGGTAAGAAATGTTAACCGCGTGACGCTCCAGCTCTTGCCGCGTCCGATGGCGATTCAGCATCTAGTAGGAAAAATCGATTCAAAACCAATACTTAGCCGTGAACAAAAGCTGAATCACCGCGAGTCACCGATTCGTCGCTGATTCGTTCTCACGCTGTTCCGAATCTTAAAACAACCATTTAGCGACATTTTTTGAATCGAGTTTGCAGCTCATTTTGAAGCCCGGCTCTTGCGTTTGGCCGGATGGCTGTCCATGTGTTGTCTGCTTCGGGAACGAAGCGCACTTGACCTTAAGGCTCCCCGCCTCACTTGCACGGACAATGACACTGACATCGCAGCCGATGATATTGAGCGGGCGCGGCGTGACCGCGGTGCTCGGGCCGACCAATACAGGCAAGACCCATTACGCCATCGAGCGCATGGTAGCGCACGGCACCGGCGTAATCGGCCTGCCACTGCGTCTGCTGGCACGTGAGGTCTATACGCGCGTTGTCGAAAAGGTGGGAGTGCAGAACGTTGCGCTTGTGACCGGCGAGGAGAAGATCTCACCGGCGAATGCGCGCTTTTCCGTTTGCACGGTCGAAGCCATGCCGCGCGAAACAAAGGCCGCATTTGTCGCGATTGACGAGGTTCAGCTTGCAGGCGACCTCGAGCGCGGCCACATCTTCACCGACCGTATTCTGCATCTGCGCGGACGCGACGAAACGCTGCTTCTGGGGGCCGACACGATGCGGCCGATCCTACAGCAGCTCCTGCCTGGCATCACGGTCGTCGAAAGGCCGCGGCTTTCGCAACTTTTCTACTCGGGCCAAAAGAAGATCACCCGTCTTCCGCAACGGTCGGCTATCGTCGCCTTTTCGGCAGATGAGGTCTACGCCGTTGCAGAGCTGATCCGTCGTCAGCGAGGGGGTGCCGCGGTCGTTCTCGGCGCTCTCAGCCCCCGCACCCGAAATTCTCAAGTCGCGCTCTACCAGGCCGGCGATGTCGAATATCTCGTCGCAACCGATGCGATCGGCATGGGCCTGAATCTCGATGTCGATCACGTGGCTTTCGCGCAGGACCGCAAGTTCGACGGGTATCAGTTCCGTAATCTCAATCCTGCCGAACTCGCTCAGGTCGCGGGACGTGCTGGCCGTCATGTCCGTGACGGCACATTCGGAGTGACGGGCCAGGTGCATCCGTTCGACGAGGAATTGGCGGAGAGGATCGAGGCCCACGAATTCGATAGTGTCAAAGTTTTGCAGTGGCGGACGAAGGAGCTTGATTTCTCCTCAATACAATCATTGCGGGCGAGCCTCGAAACTCCTCCGACCGCCCAAGGTTTAACGCGAGCCCTGCCCGCCGTTGACCAGCAAGCGCTCGAACATCTGGCGCGCTATCGGGAAATTATTGATCTGGCTACAAATCCGCAGCGCGTGGAGAAGCTTTGGGAAATTTGCGCACTGCCCGACTACCGGCGTATCGCGCCGGCACAGCATGCCGACCTGATCTCGACGCTCTTTTCCGATCTTGTGCGCCATGGCACGGTGAACGAGCAGTTTCTCGCAGAGCAGGTGCATCGAGCGGATCGGACGGATGGCGAAATTGACACGCTTTCGGCGCGAATCGCGCAGATAAGAACGTGGACTTATGTGTCGAATCGACCCGATTGGCTTGCCGATCCGACACACTGGCAGGAAAAGACGCGGGAAATCGAGGATCGATTGTCCGATGCGTTACATGAAAGGTTGACGAAACGCTTTGTTGATCGCAGGACATCTGTGCTCATGAAGCGCCTGAGAGAGAATGCGATGCTGGAAGCTGAAATCAGTGTGAATGGCGATGTCTTTGTTGAAGGACATCATGTGGGGCAATTGTCCGGATTCCGGTTCACGCCCCTTTCGGGTGCGGACGGACCGGACGGCAAGGCGATCCAGACCGCATCGCAAAAGGCGCTTGCCCTGGAATTCGAGGCGCGCGCCGCGCGCCTCCATGCTGCAGGCAACAGCGATCTGGCGATCAGCGCCGACGGCCTTATCCGCTGGCTCGGCGATCCGGTTGCGCGCCTTGCGGGCAGCGAACACATCATGCGTCCTCGCGTCATCCTGCTTGCCGACGAACAACTGACGGGCAATGCGCGCGATCACGTTGCAGCCCGCGTCGAGCGCTTCGTCAATCACCACATCAGCACGATCCTGAAGCCGCTCGATGATCTTTCGCGTGCCGAAGACCTGCAAGGCTTGGCCAAGGGCCTTGCCTTCCAGCTCGTCGAAAATCTCGGCGTCCTCTTTCGCCGCGACGTGACGGAAGAGGTGAAGTCGCTGGATCAGGACGCGCGTGCTTCCATGCGCCGTTATGGTGTTCGCTTCGGCGCCTACCACATTTTCGTGCCCGCGCTTTTGAAGCCGGCTCCGGCTGAACTCATCACGCTGCTCTGGGCCTTGAAAAATGACGGCCTCGAAAAACCGGGCTATGGCGACCTCATTCCGGTGCTGGCTGCCGGCCGCACGTCCGTCGTGACCGACCCGGGCTTCGAGCGCATGTTCTATAAGCTTGCCGGCTTCCGTTTTCTCGGCAAACGTGCCGTTCGCATCGATATTCTCGAGCGGCTTGCGGATATCATCCGTCCATTGCTGCAGTGGAGGCCGGGTCAGGTGAATCGGCCGGAAGGAGCTTATGATGGCCGCCGCTTCACGACGACCACCGCGATGCTTTCGATTCTCGGCGCGACGCTGGAGGATATGGAAGAGATTCTCAAGGGCCTCGGTTATCGCGCCGATGCCGTGACGGCCGAGGAGGCGGCAGCTCATCTTGCTGCTCAAGACACTTCCGCCGCCCCGGCAGCGGAGATCCCGGTGGACGAAGCGGCCGAGAAGGCAGATCATGACGATGCCGACAGCACATCGGAAGAAGCTGCTTCCGATGGGCCGGCTACAGAAGACAAGCCTGCTGTCGAGGCCGCTACTGCCGACTCATCCGCGGCTGAACCTGCTGAAGCCGTGGAGCCTGTCGAACAGAAACCTGTCCTTCTGTGGCGTCTTGGCGGGCGCAACGACAACCATCGCCAAGCACGTGGTCAAGGCGAACGCCGCAGCGGTGACCGTCAGCAGCATGGCACCCGCCGTCACGGCGGGGGCGAAGGCGCAGAAGGCAATCGTGGCGAAGGCCGTGACGGTAAACGCCAGGAACGGGACCGCGACGGCAGCAAGCCGCACCAGGGCCGTGGCGATCGCAACGAGAAGCGGGGTGATCGTCAGGATCGCGGCGACCGCAAGGATCGCAACAACAATCGCAACGGCGCACAGCCGCTGCGCTTCGAGGCAAAGCCGCCGCGCAAGGAAAAGCCGATCGACCCGGATTCTCCTTTCGCAAAGCTCGCTGCCTTGAAGGAGCAGATGAAGAAGTAGCCAATGAGCGGGGAGACACAGCCAGGGAGCGGTTCGCGGCAGCGCATCGACAAGTGGCTGTTCTTCACGCGCATGGTGAAATCACGCTCTCTGGCGCAAAGCCACATCCAATCAGGCCGCGTTCGTATCAACGGCGAGCGCGTACAGCAACCCAGCCAGATCGTAAAGGCAGGCGACCGTGTCGAACTGGCACTCGAGCGCCGGGATGTGGTTCTGATCGTGAAGGCACCGGGCGAGAGGCGCGGGCCTTTCGGGGAAGCAAAACTGCTTTACGAGGATCTCACGCCGCCGCAGGGTGAGACAAAACGTCTCACGTCCTATGAGCAAGCCATCCGTGCAGCCGGCAGCGGCCGGCCGACGAAAAAGGAGCGGCGTGCAACCGATCGGCTATTGCCCGACGAGGATTAGAAAACTCTATCAGCCAGAGCCTGCTTGGCAGATCGTTTATTCTTGAAATCCGGCCACAAAGCCGATACGTCACAGTCAACTTGCCGGACAGTGTGCTTGCCTCCCAAGCCTGTCCACGCTGTCCTCCGGCCAGGGGAAAGGCGCGACGTTCCAGGTTGCCCGGCCCCGCTTTCGTGAAAATCCTGGAGTTCTTCATGACCTATGTCGTGACCGACAATTGCATTCGCTGCAAATATACCGATTGTGTGGAAGTCTGCCCCGTCGATTGTTTCTATGAAGGCGAAAATTTTCTCGTCATTCACCCGGATGAGTGCATCGACTGCGGTGTCTGCGAACCCGAATGTCCCGCCGAGGCCATCAAGCCGGATACCGAACCGGGGCTCGACAAGTGGCTCAAGATTAATGCGGAATATGCCAGCATCTGGCCCAACATCACGATCAAGAAAGAACCGATGGCGGAGGCCAAGGAAATGGACGGAGAGGTCGGCAAATTCGAGAGGTATTTCTCCGAAAAGCCCGGCTCCGGCGATTGAAATCGGGATCAGAGCCGGGCGTAAACGTTTATATGATGCTCCGTTCATATAGGTGCCATGTGTTGCCCGCATGGCTCACATTAAGCAAATTATTGATTTCCTCATATTTTTATGATAGTTTTCGGAAACTGATCCATTTGAGGCACGAAGCGTGCCGAAGCCATCACGAAAGCAAGAGAAATCCGTACGCGGTTCCCCGTGAGATATCAACACCTTGAGCCGTTCGATCGTCGATCGCGCGCAAGGATTTCTTTTGCTTCTGTCTGGTGAGACCAGAGTGAAGTCACCCGACGGAGCGGATCCGTCTCATCCGGGCCTGACTGACCCGGCTCCGGCCGCTGCCGGACGCGTAACAGGGAGTTTTTGACTAGTATGACGACCCAGCAGAAAAAACCTTCAGCAGCACGCCACGGCTTCAAGACCGGTGAATCGATCGTATACCCCGCTCACGGCGTCGGTAACATCACCGCTATCGAAGAGCAAGAAGTCGCCGGCATGAAGCTCGAACTTTTCGTTATCGATTTCGAGAAGGACAAGATGCGCCTGAAGGTTCCGGTTGCCAAGGCAATGAACATCGGCATGCGCAAGCTGTCTGAAACTGATTTCGTCGAGCGCGCTCTGAAGGTTGTGCAAGGCAAGGCGCGCGTCAAGCGTACGATGTGGTCCCGCCGTGCCCAGGAATATGATGCCAAGATCAATTCCGGCGACCTGATTTCCATCGCCGAAGTCGTTCGCGATCTCTATCGCGCTGAAAACCAGCCTGAGCAATCCTATTCCGAACGCCAGCTCTACGAAGCCGCACTCGATCGCATGGCGCGTGAAATCGCTGCGGTGAACAAGATGTCGGAAACTGAAGCCGTCCGCCTTGTCGAGACGAACCTCAACAAGGGTCCGAAGCGCGGCAAGGCAACCGAAGAGGACGAGTCGCAGGACGAAGCCGCTTAATACAGCATTGTTTTCCCTAGGAAAAAGCCCGGCCTGCGTGCCGGGTTTTTTTTGTGGAACTTTTCCCGGCTAGCCGCGTTTAAATAGCGTAAATGCGGGCTGCATCGGGAAATATTCGTCCCCTCGAACGTTCGCATTCCTGTCAACGTTCGATGAGGAGCGGATCATGCCTTCCCCAATTTGCCCTGCCGGCAACTTGAAGAAACAGGTCCAGCTTTACTGCCTTAACGGCACATGATGAAGAGATAGGGCCCCCTCCTGAAAAATCCAGAAGCGGGGCCTTTATGCAATTCAGACGCTGGATTGGTTCGGACAGCGATGTTCCGGAAACGGATCTTGTTTGTTTCTTTCAGGGGCACGAGGCCTGATTTTTAGGAGACCGATATGAAGAACATGTCTGCAGACCGGCGTATGATCAAAATCGCCATGGCGGCTCCCTATCTTGCTCGGGAAGAAGAACATAACCTCGCTATTCGCTGGAAGGACAATGAGGATCGCGGCGCGCGAAACCAGATCGCGATGGCTCACATGCGCCTCGTTATTTCCATGGCGGGCAAGTTCCGGAATTTCGGTCTGCCAATGAGCGATCTCGTACAGGAAGGTTATGTCGGACTTCTTGAGGCCGCTGCCCGCTTTGAGCCGGAGCGCGAGGTGCGCTTCTCCACCTATGCAAGCTGGTGGATCCGCGCGTCGATCCAGGACTATATCCTGCGCAACTGGTCGATTGTTCGCGGCGGCACGAGTTCCGCGCAGAAGGCCCTTTTCTTCAATCTGCGCCGCCTCCGCGCCAAGCTTGCCAGAGGCGACTCGCATCTCACCCTTCAATCCATCCATCAGGAGATCGCGGCTGCCTTGGGTGTCAGCCTTGCCGACGTTCAGACGATGGATGCGCGTCTTTCGGGCAATGACGCCTCGCTGCAGGCACCTTCGGTCTCCGGCGATGCTGACAGCGCGGAGAAGATGGATTTCCTTGTCAGCGATGATCCGCTGCCGGACGAGCAGGTTTCCAACATGATTGACGGTGAACGCCGCCGTATCTGGCTGACATCGGCGCTGAAACATCTCAATGAGCGCGAAATGAAGATCATTGCAGCGCGCCGCCTTGCCGAAGAAGGCGCGACGCTCGAGGAACTCGGCGCCGATCTCGGAATTTCGAAGGAACGCGTTCGCCAGATCGAAAGCCGCGCCATGGAAAAATTGCGCAGCGCGCTTGTCAATGCGGATCCGCATATGGCGGCTCACGCCTAAGAGCCTTTACTCCCAGCAGCACAAACTCACCCGGTGAAAGCCGGGTTCTTTTTTATTCGGAAATGATCTTCACGCGGTCGCCGGGCGAAACCGTGCCGCCGGCCCGCAGGGCATTGATCAGTTTGAAGAGGTCGAGTTTACGATCCGTGCCAAGCATTCGGGCCGCCAGCGTTGCGACGTTTTCGCCGGGACGAACGGTGACGACGCGGATTCTCAGGGGCTTCAGCGTTGCCGCCTCCTGCGGCGTCATGCGGCGGAAGCTGGCGCGCAACACGTCTGCCGTCTGCTGCAAGACGGCACTGCCCTTTGGAACGGCCGTCAGGAAGCGGAAGATCTGCGAATTATTGCGCACCACCGTAACATCGAAATCCCATCGATCCGCTGTGGCACGGGCCGTTGCCGCTTCCATGCCGTTAACGGTGATCGGCCGGATCGTCGAAGGATCGAGACCAGTGACCCAGCCGCTCGAAATGTAATTCGTCAAGCTCTGGTTGTCGTTGCCGGCAACGCCGTCAAAGCGGATAGCCACGTCTCCCGGACCGGTTGCCATGACGGCTTCGACTTTGTTGTCGATGCTGAAATCCGGCGGCACATCGAAGCGAATGCCGAGACCGCCATGCAGGAAGGTCTGGCCGCGAACATAGCCTTCCTCCGGACTGTCGCCATAGAGAAGGCCGTCGATGCCATCGAGATAGTAGCCCCTTCCCTTGTCACCGACCGTCCCTTCCTGGCCGAAGGCGCGGGCGTGATCGCGCGAAAGCTCGATACGCTGCACCGAGTTCGGGTGGCTCGAAAGGAAGTCCAGGCTTTGGTCGGCGTCAGGATCGGCAGACATGAAGCGGCTGTAGGCCGCCATCGAATCGAGGAAGCGCGTGGCGGCATAAGGGTCATAACCCGCTTCGCCAAGCATGCGCACACCAATCACGTCGGCCTGCAGTTCCTGCTGGCGGGAGAAAGCCGCAAGACGCAGCTTGCCTCGCGCGAGAGCTTGCTTACCAGCGATGTCGCTCGACAGCACCTCGGCAACCACGCGGCTTGCAATGACCTCAGCCTCTTCGCGCTTCTGCCGCTCGATGCCGTGATTGGCCGTCACGTGACCCATTTCATGCGACAGCACGGCTGCGACTTCCGAAGCATCGTTGGCGAGTGCCAGCAGGCCGCGGGTTACATAGAGATAGCCGCCCGGCAGTGCAAAAGCATTGATCGCCGGTGAATTCAAAATCGTGATGCGATAGGACTGGCTCGGATTTTCCGAAACCGCCGTCAGCGCGCCGGCAATGCGGGCAACGAGGCGTTCGGTCTTGGCATCCTTGTATTCGCCGCCGTAGCTCGCAACGATACGCGGATGTTCGCGCGCACCCATGGCGGCACGTGGATCGTTCTTTTGTACTTCATCGACGATCTGCGGATTGGCAGAGGGAGAGACGGTCGGCTGATACGATTGTTCGATGATCGACTGGCAGCCATTAAGCGCAATTGCGGCCGCAGACACCAGTAATGCGCGGCGGCTCCACCGGTATGGCACAGAAAGCACGTTACTGGAGGGCGCGGGGCGTTTCCACGTCGTCATGCTGTCCAGTCTGGCTCTCCGAGTCATCTTGCTTTTAGGCCGGTTTGCCGCATGTCTGATCCGGCCGCTTCCAACGGGGTTCAACAGTCGTCCATCCCGGTTCTCGCACTGCACAACGGGAAGACACAAGCCATTGCTGTAACTGATTTCCGCATCGGTTGCATAGCGAGACTCTGCTTAATTGTAGCGCCGTTGTATTTTAGCAAGCGTGGCATCGTTAGGGTGTCCTCTCGCTCGGATGAAATTGTGGCGAAAGTGCCAGTGCAAGCGTGAGATTCGTCAGCGGCGCAGAAATTGCCGTAGCGCAGGCATGTCCTCCCGCGCGAGATAATCGGAGAGTGGCGCGGCAAGAACGATCGCCCCTTTATCGATAAAGACACCGTAGTCGGCGATGCGACGCACCTCGTCGGGATCATGCGAAACGATGATCACCGTGTTGCCGGTCTCCATATGCAAGCCGAGCAGCAGCTCGGCCATGTCTGCGCGCAAGCCCGGATCAAGTGCGGCAAAAGGTTCATCCAGGAGCAGAACGGCGCGCTTTCGCACGAGCGCCCGCGCAAACGCTGCTCGCTGCCGCTCCCCGCCGGAAAGCGTTGCGGGCATACGCCGTTCGAAATTGGCGAGGCCGACCTTCTCGAACGCCTCAGAAATGTTTCGCCGGTCCTCGGCAGTGAGCTTCAATGTCGAATCGATCCCCAGACCGACATTGGTGAAGAGATCGAGATGGGCAAAGAGATTGTTGTCCTGGAAGACGACCGAGACTGGACGCTCCGCCGGATAGGCCGCCGTCACATCGGCGCCGCGCATCCGAATGCGGCCGACGTCAGGTCGTTCAAAGCCGGCGAGCAGATTGAGAAAAGTTGACTTTCCGGCGCCGGAAGGGCCGCTCACGGCGACGATCCGGCCGGCCGGCAGACGGCAATCGAAATGGAAAGCGTGCGTGCCGAGCTTCAAGCGCACGTCCTCCATTTCGATCCCGGCTTGATCAGCGGCCGTCATTGCCATTCTCCCGCCTTGGCTGGCCTGCGGTTCCAGCGATCGTCAGCAGTAGACAAACAACGCCGAGGATAAGCGCAAGGCCGTCGGCGTCGTTCGTCCTGTAGCTGCCCATGCGGCTATAAACGAGCCAGGGCAATGTGACAAAACCCTCGGAGCCAAAGAGCGCGACGGCGCCAAGATCGCCAAGTGAGAGCGCCATGGCGAATGACAGGGCAGTGAGCAGCGGCTTCTTCAAGCCCGGCCAGTCTATGAATCTCAATCGGGCCGCGCCCGCAATACCCAGGCTTGCGGACAGTTTCTGCGTCCGGCGCTGATGCACAACATAGGCCGGCTCCAGCACGCGCATGACAAAGGGAAGCGCCATCAGCATATTGATGAGAACGACGAGCAAGGCTGCAAAGCGCGTCGCATCGCCGAAAGGCCGCAGTGCCATGAACCATCCGGTCGCAAGCACGATCGGCGGCACGAGCAGGACCATCGACGAAGCGCTGCCCATGGCCGCAAAAAAGGATCGGTCGGTAATGCCTCGCCGCCGTTTCGATACAATTGCATGCCGGGCACGTATCATGGCCATCGAAAGGGCGACCGAGAGCAGAGCCGCGGTAAGCGAGATTGCGAAGCTTGTTCCGGCCGACTGCCAGAAGATCGGCTCCTGCAGCAGCTTTATGAGATCGGCATGCAATCCTGCCGCGATAACGGATAGAAGCGGCAAGCCGAGGAAAAGCACGGCGATCAGCAACAACAGCCTGTCGGCCAATCTGGCACCTGGGCTTTTGCCATCCAGCCGCTTGATGTCCCTGCCTGTGGTCAAGCCTTCATCTCCGGCCGGTGGAAAGAATGCCATCGCGCCCAGGATCGCCGCCGTGAGCGCGATCTGCAGGAGCGACAAGGCGATTGCGCGGCCGGGATCGAAATCGAAGCGAAGCGACTGGTAGATCGCAACTTCGATCGTGGTCGCCGCCGGGCCACCGCCGAGGGTCAGCACCAGCGTGAAGCTGGTGGCGCAGAGCATGAAGATCAATCCACCGATCCCGGGAATGAGCGGGCGGATCGCCGGCCATTCAATGAAGCGGAAAACCGAGCGGGGCCGCATGCCGAGACCGCTTGCCATCAGCCAGTATTCGGCAGGCACTCGTTCGAGACCCGCGAGGATCAGCCGGCAGGCAAGCGGCAGGTTGAAGAAGATATGGGCGAGAAGGATGCCCGTGAGCCCATAGATGCTTATCGGTTCGTCGAGCCCGACCTTCACCAGCAGAGAGTTCAACAACCCCTGCCTGCCCCATATGCCAATCAGGCCGAGTGCTCCGATCAGCACTGGCAGCCCCATTGGAACCGCCATCAGGCGGATGATCCAGATGCGGCCTATAAAATGCGGCTGGCGAGCGAGCGCGCGTGCAACCGGAATTGCTAAGGCGATGGAAAGTGCGGTTGAAAGCAGCGCTTGCAGCAGCGTGAAGCGCAGCACACGCAGAATATAAGGATCGAAAAGAATGCCGGCGATGGCCGATCCCCCGCCGGCAAAAAGCAACGAGAATGCTGCAAGGCCGACAAACAACGTGACGGCGGCGAGGCTGATCGCCCCGCCGGTCAATGCACGCTGTTGTTCAGCTGCGGTCTGCAGCATCAGTTCATGCTCATCGCTGCGAGCCACTCGTCGATCCAGGCCTTGCGGTTCCTGGCGACGTCGTCAGGGCTCATCGAGAAGGTCTTGGCCGGATTGACGAGCTTGTTAAAGGCGTCGGGGAGCGGCTCAGAGGTTGCAGAAACGGGCATCATCCAATTGTTCGTCGGGATGGTATCCTGGAAGGCGGGTGTCACCATGAATTTCAGGAAGTCGCGAGCGAGATCCTTGGTCGGAGCATTCTTCAGAAGACCTGCGACTTCGATCTGGATAAAATGGCCTTCAGAGAAAGCTGCGGCCTGATAGCGATCAGTTTTTTCGACGACCATATGGTAGGCTGGGGACGTGGTGTACGAGAGCACCATCGGTGCCTCACCCTTGGTGAACAGGCCATAGGCTTCGGACCAGCCGGGCGTGACCGTCAGGATGCGGTTCTTGAGTCTGGCCCAAGCTTCCGGCGCCTTATCGCCGTAAATGGATTTGATCCAGAGCAGCAGGCCGAGACCGGGCGTCGAGGTTCGCGGATCCTCGATGACGATCTTCTGCGCGGGATCGCCCTCGACCAGATCCTTCATGCTCTGCGGCGGGTTCTTGATCGTCTGTGTGTCGTAGATGATCGCAAAGTGGCCGTAGTCGTAGGGAACGAAGACATCGTCCACGAAGCCGCCCGGCACCTTCAGAGCGCCGGCATCGACGCCGCTTGCGTCGAACAGGCCGGTTTCCTTGGCTTCGGTGACAAGGCTCGTGTCGATGCCGAGGACGACGTCGGCTTTGGTGGAGCTCCCCTCGAGCTTCAAGCGCGAAAGCAGTGCGACGCCATCGGCAACGCTGACGAAATTGACCGTGCAGCCGCAGGTCTCCTCAAAGGCCTCCTTGACCTTAGGTCCAGGTCCCCATTCGGACGTGAAGCTTTCATAAGTATAGATGGTGAGCGTCTTTCCCGCGGCGTGCGCGGCAGACAAGCCAAGCGTCGCGGCGAAAAATGCTGCGGTCAGCGAAGAGATGATCGATGTGCGGCCGGACATGGCACGCCTCCTCCTTGAGTTTCGTTTGAACGGGAAAAGGGCGTTGCCGAATGTCACGCGTCTAATCCCTCCGCCGGTGTTAACCGGATCAGGTTCCGCGGGTTGGCTCGAAGCCTCTCAGCCGGATGTCTTCGGACACGCGGCACCCCGTTAGAGCGTCGGCAGATGTATCGTCATGAAGTCGCTGTGACAAGGGCGAAGCGGAGCTTCCGCGCCTATTCGGCAGCTTCGGCGGCCGCTGTTGCCGGACTTATCTCTTCACGCGATCGAGGGAGCTGAACCGGCCTCAGCATGAGTGCCGCTGCAAGCCCTATCAGGGCAATGGCGCAGGAGGTCATGAAGAGCGGCATGAAGGCTGCGGCATAAGCATCGGCGACAGCCAGGCGGCTTGCTTCGGGAAGGGCAGCCATCATCTTCGGCGTCAGTTGCTCGACATCGGCAACAAGGGGAATGGAGTGGCCGATTTTTGCAAGCTGCGAGCCGATAATCGCGCCATAGATCGAAATGGCGATCGAGGCGCCGCCCATTCGCGAAAGGGTCACAGAGCCGGTCGCGGCGCCGACATCACCGGCATGAGCTGCATTCTGCACGCCGATCACCGGCACCTGCTGAGCGAGACCGATGCCGATCCCATGTATCATCATGAGCGCGCCGATGAAGGCGATCGGGGTACCTGCATGAACTTGCGAGAGCGTGGCGAAGGCGACCGCACTGCACGAGAAGCTTGCAACTGCGAAGGGTTTGTAGCGTCCTGTCTTCGAAATGATCCGCCCGGCGGAAAGCGAACCGCAAACCAGCCCGCCCGTGAGAAGAATGAAGAGCAAGCCCGCCCGCGATGGCGAAAGGCCCGTGGTCGTCTGCAGAAACAGCGCAAAATAATTCACCATGCCGATCGCGATTCCACCACTCATGACGGAGATCACCAGCAAGAGGCTGAAGGTCGAATTGCGAAAGAGCGGCAGCGGCAGGATCGGCTCGGGCGCACGACGCTCCACAAAAACCCAGGCGATCGCGCAGATGGCGCCGAAGCCGATGATGCTCAGACTTAGAGGCGAAACGAGAGAGCCGAAAAGTTGGCTGCCATCGGCCGTCAACACAATGCTCGTCGTTGTCATCGCCAAAAGTGCTGCGCCGGCGTAGTCGATCTTCGGGCGGCGATGCGGCTTGCGGTAGGGTAGCATGAAGGCAAGGCCCGCGAGCACGGCAAAGCCGATGGGCACATTGATGAGAAAGATCGAACGCCAGCCGAAGAGGTCGCTCATCATGCCGCCAAGAACTGGTCCAACGGCGCTCGACGCCATAAGGACGAGGCTGGAGTAACTCTGGTAGCGGGCTCTTTCGCGCGGTTCGAAGAGATCGGCGTTGACGGCAAAGATTGAAACCATAATGCCACCACCGCCAAGTCCCTGCAGAATGCGAGCAGCAATCAGCGTATTCATCGACACGGCCAAACCGCATACGGCCGAGCCGATGGTGAATATGGCGACTGACGTCATCATCACATATTTGCGGCCAAACAGATCGCCGAGCTTGCCGTAGACCGGCATGACGGCGCTGAGCGACAGCAAATAGGCCGAGCCGATCCATCCGAAGCGCTCCAAATGACCGAACTCGCCGACGATCGTTGGAAGTGCCGTCGAGACGATCTGATTATCGAGCGTCGCCATGAACATGGCCGTCATCAGGAAAAAGAAGAGGATGAGCCGCCGCCGGTGATCCGTCACGAGCGGCGTGGGTACTGTTTGCATATCCATGAAAACATTAATCCGACTTTTACGGGTTGTTTATGTGCCTATGGCATATAAATGTCAATGGCATGCGAATGACGCAAGCATGTTCTCATTTGGCAAACGCTCTGTTATGATTCATATATGAGCAAAACCGCGTCCAAACCTGATGAATCCGACGCCACGTCTCTTGATGTGGACGGCGTTCCCCGCATTGGCCGGAGCATGACCCGCATGCGCCTGATGACCGGCCGCCGGCTGATTGGGCGGCTGGCGATCCAGAGTGTGGCGCCGGGTCTCGAGCTCTCCCATCTCGATGTTTTGGATGCGATCCGCAGGGCCCAGCCGGCCGGCGAAGTCACAGTTGGCGCGATCGCCGAGATGCTGCGCATCGACCCATCTCGCGCAAGCCGCGTGGTCGCGGATATGGTCGGACGCGACGTGCTTCGCCGCGAGGCATCGCAGGCGGACGCACGGCGCATCATCGTCGTGATGACTCCGCTTGGACAGCGGCTTCTTTCGGAAATCAAGGCGCAGAAGCTGTCGATCGTTTCCGAGATCGTGGCCGATTGGCCGAAAGAGGATGTGGATGCCTTTGCCGCGCTCTTCGAGCGTTTCATCGGCGGCTACGAAAAGGTCTTCCTGTCGCGCGACAAGGATATGCCCGGCTGACCTGCCCCTTTCCCTTGACCCCCGCTTTGCGCTATGGGCATGCCCATGAGCCAATCCATCTTCACGATCCTGCTCGGCGGCGAACTCAGCCCGACCGAACGTCTGCGTTCTGCAATCTCGGGCAGCCGCTTCATCGCGGCCGACGGCGGCATGCGGCATGCGGCAGCACTCGGCGTGGTTCCGGAGCTTTGGGTCGGGGATTTTGATTCGACGCCGCCGGATCTGGAAGGCACGTTTCCGGACGTCCCGAAACAGCCCTACCCCGCCGCCAAGGCCGCAACGGACGGCGAAATCGCCGTGGCAGAGGCAATTGCCCGCGGTGCACGGCGCCTGGTCCTTGCCGGCGCGCTCAGTGGCGAGCGCTCGGACCATGCGCTGCAGCACCTGCTCTATGCCGTCAGCCTCGCCGAAGAGGGTTTTGACATTCTGCTCACCTCCGGAACGGAGGAGGCCGTGCCGCTTCTCGCCGGTTCGATCGTGCTCGACTTGCCGAAGAACAGTTTGTTTTCGGTGTCCGGCTTCAGCGAGCTGCATGGTCTTTTCATCGAGAATGCACGCTACCCGCTCGCCGATTTTCATTTGCCCTTCGGCTCCTCGCGCACCATTTCCAACGTTGCGGAAGGCAAGGTTCGCTTCACGCTCGGCAGCGGCCGGGCGATCATCCTTGCCCGTCCCTATGATCTTTCCGGAGTCTGATTTTGGCCCCTCCCATCCTGAAACTCGATGATATCTTCCTGAACTTCGGCGGCACGCCTCTCTTGGCCGGCGCGAACCTGCAAGTCGAGTCCGGCGACAAGATCTGTCTGGTCGGCCGCAACGGTTCGGGCAAATCGACCCTTCTGAAGATCGCGGCCGGGATCGTTGAAGCGCAATCGGGCGAGGTTTTCCGCCATCCGTCCTCGACGGTGCGCTATCTGGAGCAGGCTCCGGATTTTGCGGGGTTCAAGACCGTGCAAGCTTATGCGGAAGCCGGTCTCGGACCGGGCGATGATCCTTATCGCGTGGCCTACCTTCTCTCGCATCTCGGCCTCACCGGCGAAGAGGACCCGAACAACCTCTCTGGCGGCGAAGCGCGACGGGCCGCGCTTGCCCGCGTGCTGGCGCCCGAACCGGATATTCTCCTACTTGATGAGCCGACGAACCATCTCGACCTTCCGACTATCGAATGGCTGGAAGGTGAACTTCAGAAAAGCCGGAGCGCGCTGGTCCTAATTTCCCACGACCGTCGTTTCCTCGAAAAGGTCTCGACCGCGACCGTCTGGCTCGACCGCGGCACGTCGCGGCGGCTCGACCGTGGCTTTGCGCATTTCGAAGCCTGGCGCGATCAAGTGCTTGAGGCGGAAGAGCTGGAACAACACAAACTTGGTAAGGCGATCGAGCGCGAGGAGCATTGGCTGCGTTACGGCGTGACGGCGCGGCGCAAGCGCAATATGCGCCGCCTCGGCGAACTGCAAACCATGCGCTCCCAGTATCGGGGCCACAAGGGGCCACAGGGAACTGTGCAGGCTGCCGTGTCCGACGCGCAGGAATCCGGCAAACTCGTGATCGAAGCAGAGAAGATTACCAAGACCTTCGGCCACCGTTTGATCGTGGCGCCGTTTTCGATCCGCGTCCATCGCGGCGATTGCATCGGCCTGGTCGGGCCAAACGGTGCGGGAAAGACGACGCTTCTGAAGATGCTGACGGGACAGCTCGCGCCGGATAGCGGCACGGTGAAGCTCGGCACCAACCTCGAAATTGCAACACTCGACCAGAAGCGCGACGATATCGATCCAGAGAATACGCTCGCGAACTACCTGACAGACGGGCGCGGCGAGAGCCTGCTGGTGAACGGCGAGCAGCGGCATGTGACCGGTTACATGAAGGAATTCCTCTTTCAGCCGGAACAGGCGCGCACGCCGATCAAGAACTTGTCGGGCGGCGAGCGCGCGCGGCTGATGCTGGCGCGCATCCTCTCTCGGCCGACCAACCTTTTGATCCTCGACGAACCAACCAACGATCTCGATCTCGAGACTCTCGACCTGCTGCAGGAAATCGTGGCCGGGTTCCCCGGCACCGTCATCGTCGTCAGCCACGACCGCGATTTTCTCGACCGTACGGTGACATCGACCATTGCACCCACCGTTCCCGATGCGCCCGATGGGCGCTGGATCGAGTATGCCGGCGGCTATTCCGACATGCTTGCCCAGCGCAAGGGCGCAATGGAGGAGCGAAGGAGGGCCGAAAAGGCCGCGGAAAAGCCGAGAGCTGAGCCCACGACACCTGCAGCAGACGCCTCGAAGGGCAAGGTCAAGCTCTCCTACAAGCAGAAATTCGCCCTCGAAAACCTGCCGAAGGAGATAGCCAAAGCAGAAGCTGAAATCGCAAAGCGCGAAGAAAAGATGGCAGACCCCAATCTATTCAGCAAGGATCCCGCCACCTTCAATCGGTTTGCGGCGGAGATGGAAAAGCTACGCGACAGCCTGACGACAATGGAAGAGGAATGGCTGGAGCTCGAAATGCTGCGCGAAGAGCTGGAAGGCTGATAGGAAAGTGCGCCTTACTGTTTCATGTGGCAGATGTTAACCAACTATTCAAAGGGCAGGAGCCGGTGCATGCGCTGTGCCAGTCCCGGTCTTTGGAACAGTCGGTTGCTCGATTTTTGCCGCCAGCGGGTGCAAATGCAAGGTGCGCGGATTGAACGCTTCGAGGTAAGCGTCGGATCTTCCGATATAGATCATGGTGGACCCGGACAGCATCGTTAGTACCTCAATCAGCGTTGATTGCCATTCCAGTTCAAGCCCTTCCAGCACTTCATCGAAAATGATCCAGCGCGGGCGAACGAGCAGCAGGCGGGCAAAGCCGATCGCCTTCTGCTCGTCGGAATCCAGCACCTTGTCCCAGCGGGCTCGTGTATCGAGACGTGTGACGAGGTGACCAAGGCCGGCTTTTTCAAGTGCTGTTTCAACATCTTCCTTATTGTAGGTGGTCGCCGGCTCCGGGAAGGACAGCGCTTCGCGTAGCGTGCCGCCCGGTACATAGGCTACCTGCGGAAAGAAGAGAATGTCCTTGGCAGGAGGCAGCCCTATCTTGCCGTGGCCGCAGGGCCAGAGGCCGGCGAGCGCCTGGAACAGCAGTTTGCGATTAACATTGTGATCGCCATTGATCATGACCTTCTCGCCAGCCCTGATCGTGACATCCGTCTCGCGAACGGCAAAGCCGCCGCACTCGTCGATCTCCTCGCCGAGCTTGGCTGCGATCGTGACATTCCTGAGGGTCAGCGTATCCGCGTTATCCTCGTAGGCGATCGCATTCTTCGGATTGAGCGGCTCGTCCATGCCCTGCAAGGCGTGGCGGAAATCAGTCACGCGCATCAACGTGGCACGCCATTCGGCAATCGGACCAAAATTGGCGACATACCAGCGCAGTGCGGTGTTCACCTGGTTGAAGGCGCCGACGGACATCATCAGTTCACCGAAGGTCAGGCTTCCCGAAAAATAGGCGGGAGCGGCAACGATGATCGGAATGACGATGACCAGCCAGCCGTAGCCGGCCGAAACCCAGGTGAGGTTGGTGGTCGCCATCGTCAGGCGCTTCAGGATGGCGAGTACCGAGGTGATGTCTCCATTGATCCGCTCACGTTCGTTTTCCTCGCCGCGGGCAACGGTAATCGCTGGCATATTTTCGTTGGCATGCATCAGCGAAAAGCGAAGCTCCGCCTCCTTGGAAAAGCGGTCGGCGTTCAGCCTCACCAATTTCCGGCCGACGATCTGGCTGAGAATCGAGGCGGACGCCGCATAAAAGATCGCGGCCCAGACCATATATCCTGGGATGGCAAAGGCATAGGTGCGGAAATGGAAGACGAAGCCGCTCGAAAGCTCCCAGAGAACGCCGATGAAGCTGACAAGCAGGATCGTCGACTGGAGGAGGCCGAGCGTGAGGCCGGTCGTGCTTTCCGCAAGATTGCGGGCGTCTTCATGCAATCGCTGGTCCGGATTGACGCCGATCAGGCCGGTTGAAGCGAGGCGCAGCGCACGCTTGCGCTTCAGCCATTGATCCACGAGATCGCGGGTTAACCCTTCGCGCATGTAAAGCGCGGTCATCTGATTGAGCCACGCCTGGCCGACGTTCAGGAGCAGCAGTGAACCGGCAATCAGTGCGAAAACCTCAAGCTGATGGAAGAATTCGGTGACGTCCCGGCGTTGTAGGGAATCGTAGAACGGCGCATTCCAGCGATTCAAGATAACCTGGCCATAAGCGGTCGCCAGAATCACAGCAACTAGAATCAGCGCGAGAAGTACGATCTTGCTGCGGACCTTCGAATTCCAGAATGCCGCAAACATCAGCTTCAGGCGATATCCGAGGCTCAGATCGTAACCTACCCTATCCTGTCCTTGAATGCTCGGTCTGACTTTGACGTCGTCTGCCATTATGCTCTTCCATGCGAACCATGATCTTTGATTAACATGGTGACGCGCCCTGTCTATCAACAGATTCTACCAGTCATTAACGCGTGAGTTACCTTGGTTCAACGCGCCACTTCGAGAATCGCGATTGATTCGCGTGGGCTCCAGCGCTATTTAGTGTGCTCCGTGGTGATTTGGCCGGCCGGCTTGCAGCCACGTTAAATAAATCGCTAAAGGGCCGCGTGCGGACCGGTAGCGATTCTTTCGCCGCCGGTTTTTGTTTGCCGGTACCTTTGTTTGATCGAGTGACCGCAATGCCTATCAAGATCCCCGATACCCTGCCCGCTTTCGAAACTCTCGTTCATGAGGGCGTGCGAGTGATGACCGAAACGGCGGCGATCCGTCAGGATATCCGCCCTTTGCAGATCGGGCTTCTCAATCTCATGCCGAACAAGATCAAGACGGAGTTGCAGATGGCACGCCTCGTGGGCGCTTCGCCGCTGCAGGTGGAGCTCTCGCTGGTCCGCATTGGAAACCATAGGGCCAAGAATACGTCCGAAGATCATTTGCTTGCCTTCTACCAGACCTGGGAAGAGGTAAAGCATCGCAAGTTCGACGGCTTCATTATCACCGGCGCACCGATCGAGGCTCTGCCTTACGAGGACGTGACCTATTGGAAAGAAATGGAGCAGATCTTCGATTGGACCGAGACGAACGTTCATTCGAGCATGAATGTTTGCTGGGGCGCAATGGCGGCGATCTACCATTTCCACAAGGTCCCGAAATACGAGCTCAAGGAAAAGGCCTTCGGCGTCTATCGTCACAAGAACCTCAAGCCCTCATCTGTCTACCTCAACGGCTTTTCCGATAATTTCGAGGTGCCGGTTTCACGCTGGACCGAGGTCCGGCGCGCCGATATCGAAAAATCCGCAAACCTCGAAATCCTCATGGAATCCGATGAGATGGGCGTGTGTCTCGCGCACGAGGAAAAAGGCAAGCGGCTCTACATGTTCAACCATGTGGAATACGACTCCACATCGCTTTCGGACGAATATTTCCGCGACGTGAATGCCGGGGTGCCGATCAAGATGCCGCACAATTATTTCCCGCATAACGATCCGTCGCTCGCACCCCAGAACCGCTGGCGCAGCCACGCGCATCTGCTCTTCGGCAACTGGATCAACGAGATTTACCAGACGACGCCTTATAATCTCGACGAAATCGGCACAAAAATCTGAGCTGCAGCCGCCGCTGACCTTGCGGCTGCAGCGTTTCTTTTTGTGCTTGGTGGTTGCGGTCCTTGGCAAATGGGGGCAGGTTCGCGACCTGAAATCAACACAGATTTGGGAATGGCGGACCATGTCAGAAAAGCTCGAACGGGAAGTTTTCGGAACGGCGAAGGACGGCAAAACCGTCTATCGCGTCGAGATCAAGGGCGGTGGTCTCACCGCCAAGATCATGACTTGGGGTGCGGTCATACAGGATCTCCGGCTCGATGGGCATGATGCCCCTCTCCTGCTCGGCTTCGAGGACTTTGCCAGCTATCCGGCCCATTCCGCCTATTTCGGCGCGACGCCCGGCCGCTGCGCCAACCGCATCGGCGATGGCAAATTCATGCTCGATGGCAAGGCCTATCAGCTCGAACTCAACGAAAAGGGCGTTTCGCATCTGCATGGCGGAAGCGACAATATCGCCAAGCGCAACTGGACGATCGTCGAGCATGAGGTCGATCGCGTCGTGCTGAAGATTGTCGACCCGGACGGCCGCGCCGGCTATCCGGGCAATTGCACGGTCCAAGCGACTTACCGGGTCCATGGCAATGGCGAGTTCTCGGTTCTCTATGAAACGACCACCGACCAGCCGACGCTCGCCAATGTCTGCCAGCATGCCTATTTCAACCTCGACGGCCGCGAGAATGCGCTCGGCCACGACATCATGATCGCTGCCGATCATTATCTACCGACCAATGACAAGCAGATTCCGACCGGCGAGGTCCGTCCCGTCGAAGGCACGGTGTTCGATTTCCGCGAAATGGCGCCGATGAAGCGGCTCGAAGGTGGAGAGCAGGCGCTTTACGATCATAATTTCTGCCTTTCGACGGAACGCATGGCAAAGCGCTCCGTCGTACTGGCACGCAGCGTCAATTCAGGTGTCTCGCTGGAGGTTCGGACTACTGAACCGGGAGTGCAGTTCTATGCCGGCTTCAAGCTCGACGTTGCGGTACCGGGCATCGGCGGCCGGAAATACGGGCCCTTTGCCGGTTTCTGCCTTGAAACGCAGGTCTGGCCGGATGCAATCAACCACGAAGGCTTCCCGAATGCGGTGCTGCGCCCAGGCGACGTGCTGCGGCAGGAGACGGACTACATCTTCACGAAGAGCTGATCTCTGCGGGGATATTGCCTCGCCCTTGAACCCTCGTGCCCGTCACGAGGGTTTTATTTTGCCTATATAGATTCAACTTGAAAAGTGGTTCTAAATAGGTTCTATTGCCTATCCATGGATAGAACCAGTCTGGTAGCGGAGCTCAATGCCCGCGGTCTGCGCGATGACGTGATGGCGGGACCGCTGTACAAGCGGTTGGCGCTGGCTTTGACGGGCCTCATTCAGGAAGGCCTTCTTAAGCCGGGGGCGCCTCTTCCCGGAGAGCGTGACCTCGCCGAGGCCCTGAAGCTTGGCCGCGTGACAGTGCGGACCGCCTATCGTGATCTGATGAGTTCCGGTGCATTGGAGTCGCGACACGGCAGCGGTACTTTCGTTTCCAGCAAGGTCGAGCGCATGGAGCAGCCGCTCTGGCGTCTTTCGTCTTTCTCGGCCGATATGCGGTCACGTGGCCGTTCGCCGGCGGCAAGGATACTGTCCCGTACGATCAATTCGCCGTCGCCGGAAGAATCCTTCCTCCTCGGTTTGGGGCAGGATGAGACCGTTCTGCGCTTGGATCGTTTGCGCCTTGCGGATGGCTTGCCGCTGGCGATCGAACGGGCGGTTGTGCCGGTCAAGTTCCTCGGCAACAATGCCGGCGGCGAGGGATCGCTTTATGATGCGCTGGCGGCAAGCGGCCACAAGCCGGTGCGTGCTCTGCAGCGGCTAACCGCCGTGACGCTCGACCCTTCCTCGGCCTCGATGCTGAATGTGAAGACCGGTGCGCCGGCGCTTTTGATCGAACGGATTTCCCGCCTGGAAGATCAGCGGGTCGTGGAATACACCCGCTCGCATTACCGCGGCGATGCCTATGATTTCGTAGCCGAACTGAGAATTGGAGATGACCTATGAGTGAGAACCAGTCGCTGATGCTGCAGGAGGCGGGTCAGTCGCCGGACGTGGTCGCCTCGCTGCTTCAAAAGGAAAAGCCGGTGTTCGCCGAGATCGCCAAGCTGTTTTCCTCGGCTCGTCCGAGCGTGGTGACGACGGCCGCGCGCGGCTCTTCGGACCATGCCGCAACCTTCTTCAAGTATCTCTTTGAAATCACCACCGGTGTTCCCGTGGCCTCGATCGGCCCATCGATCGCGTCTGTCTATGGTACACCTCTGCAGCTGAAGGGTGGCGTTCACTTCACGGTTTCGCAATCGGGCGCCAGCCCGGATATCGTCGCCCTTCAGGAAGCCGCCAAACGCGGCGGCGCGAAGACGATCGCCGTCGTGAACGTCACTGACAGCCCGCTTGCGAAGCAGGCGGATATCGTTCTGGACCTCAATGCGGGTGCGGAAAAGAGCGTTGCCGCGACCAAGTCGTTCATTGCCTCGGTCGCAGCGCTTGCCGGCGTGACGGCTGCGATTGGCAGCAAGGCTGATCTGCAAGCTTCATTGGAGAAATTGCCTGAGGCTCTATCGGCGACTGTGGGTATCGATACAGGTGCGGCAGAAGACGTGCTCTTCGATGCGACCTCGCTTTATATAGCAGGCCGCGGTCCGGCATTCGCGATCGCGCTTGAGGCCGCGCTGAAAGCCAAGGAAACGTCCGGCCTTCACGCGGAAGCCTTCTCGCTGGCCGAACTGATGCATGGCCCGATGCGACTCGTACAGCCGGGTTTCCCGATCGTCGCCTTCATGCCCGACGATGCGGCCTATGCCAACAACGCTCAGGCGCTGGAACGGTTGCAGAAGCTCGGCGCAACGACGGTGCCGTTTTCGGCGCAACCGCTTTCCGGCGTCAATCTGCGCGTGCCGACGACGGGCAACGGCCTGCTCGATCCGCTGGTGTCGCTTCTCGTCTACTATCGCCTGATCGAGTCGGTTACGCGTCGCAAGGGTTTCGATCCGGATAAGCCGGCGAACCTGCTCAAAGTCACGGAGACGATATGATGCCCCGCAAGATTTTCACCGGTGCCCGCATCTTCGACGGCGAGAGGTTCCACGACGGAAGAGCGCTGATCGTTACTAATGGCCGGGTCGAGGCCATCGTTCCGCGTAACGGATTGCCCGAGCGCGAGACGATCTTGCTTGACGGCGGCGTGCTTTCGGCAGGTTTCGTCGATGCGCAGGTGAATGGCGGCGGTGGGCGTATGCTGAACGATGAGCCGTCGGCATCGTCAATGCATATCATCGCCGAGGGGCACCGGCGTTACGGCACGACGGCACTGCTGCCGACGCTGATCACCGATACGGCAGAGGCGACGGCGGCGGCGATCGAGGCCGCGAAGGATGCGGTCAAAACCAACCGCGGCGTGGCCGGTCTTCATCTGGAAGGTCCGCATCTGGCACCCGCCCGTAAAGGTGCGCATCTTGCCGAACTGATGCGCCCGGTCGAAGACATGGATGTCAAAGCCTTAATCCGAGCCCGCGAGGCCATCGGTACGCTGCTCGTGACGATGGCGGCCGAGCAGGTGACGGTCGCGCAGGTTCGCGAACTGAGCGAAGCCGGCGTCATCGTTAGCATCGGTCATTCGGATTGTTCCAGCGAAGCCGCGGAAGAGCGGTTCGATGCCGGTGCGCGCGGCGTCACTCATCTTTTCAACGCCATGAGCCAGATGGGCCATCGCGCGCCCGGTCTGGTCGGGGCCGCGATCGACCATCCGTCGACGTGGTGCGGCATCATCGCCGACGGCCACCATGTCGATCCGAAAGCGCTGCGCACGGCACTTCGTGCCAAGCGCGGGGAGGGTAAGCTCTTCTTCGTGACGGACGCCATGTCGCTGGTTGGATCCGAAAAAGATACGTTCACATTGAACGGCCGCACCGTGCGGCGTGAGAAGGGGGGCTTCTGCTCGAAGCTGGTGCTTTCGGACGGAACGCTTGCCGGATCCGACGTCGATATGGCGTCGACCATCCGCTATGGCGTCACCTATCTCGATCTGACGCTTTCCGAGGCACTGCGCATGGCAACGCTTTATCCGGCCCGCTCTCTCCGGCTCGATGATTATGGCCATCTTTCGCCGGGAGCGCGCGCCGATCTCGTGCATCTGACGGATGCGATCGAAGTTACTGCCACTTGGATCGGCGGCGAAGCGGCCTGAAGTGAAGGAAATGCCATGACCGAGGTTACGGATGCTTACTTTTCCAATCTGATCGGCCGTTTGGAGGTTTTGAAGAAAAGTCTTGAAGAACCGATGGCGAAGGCGGCCGCAGCAATCCTCGATGCGGCACGTAACGACAAGCGCGTTTATGTATTCGGCACTGGCCATTCGCATATGCTGGCTGAGGAGGTGCACTATCGCGCCGGCGGTCTGGCCTTCACCGTGCCAGTTCTGGTCGGCTCTGCCATGCTGCACGAGGGGGCGGTGATCAGCTCAGTCTATGAGCGCACAGAGGGTCTCGTCCGCCCGGTGTTGGAGCGCTACGGCATGCAACCGGGCGATGTCATCGTCATTGCTTCGAACTCGGGCGTGAATGCCGCACCGATCGAGGCTGCGGATTATGGCCGCGAGATCGGCGCCAAGGTGATTGCCATTACCTCGCTTGCCTATTCAAGCGCGATTGCCAACGGCCGCCGCCGGCTCGCGGATATCGCAGATGTAGTGCTGGACAACGGCCTTCCGCCCGGCGATGCCGTGCTCGATCTGGCTGGAAGCGGCCTCAAGGTCGGCCCGGTGTCGACGGCAGTCGGAGCAACGGTGCTGAACGCGATCTTTGCGGAAGTCGCGGCGGAGCTTTCGAAGTCCGGCGATGCACCGGTCTATCTCAGTGCCAACATGCCGGGGGCTGCTGCCGTCAACCAGCAGCTCGTCAAGAAATACCGGCCGCGTAATCCTCACCTCTGAGCCCAACAAAAAAGGCCGGCGTCAGGCCGGCCTCTCTGTCTGACATGTCCGAAGGATCAATCCTTGGCGCGTTCGACGTAGGAGTTGTCTTCCGTTGCGACAACGACGCGGGTGCCGGCGTTGATATGCGGCGGCACCATGGTGCGCACGCCGTTCGAAAGCATTGCCGGCTTGTAGGAGGAAGACGCCGTCTGCCCTTTGACGACCGGTTCCGTCTCGACGATCTCGAGCGTGACGTGGCGCGGCAGTTGGATCGCCAGCGGAATGCCTTCATGGATCGACAGAACGCACGTCATACCTTCCTGGAGGTAAGCCTTCTGGTCGCCCATCGTTTCATTGTCGACGACAACCTGGTCATAGTTCGCCGGGTTCATGAAGTGGAAGCCTTCGCCGTCTTCGTAAAGGAACTGGAAGTTCACGTCTTCGACGAAGGCGCGCTCGACCTGCTCTGTCGTGCGCCAGCGCTCGGACACCTTTACGCCATCAACGATCCGGCGCATGTCCACCTGGGTGACTGGCGTGCCCTTGCCAGGGTGGAAGTTCTGCGCGGTGAGAACGACATAGAGTTTGCCGTCTACGTCGAGAACGTTGCCCTTGCGGACCGAAGAGGCGATGACCTTGACCATAAGACTTCCTTGTAACTCGGCTTTTGGCGTCGTAGAGGGACTGTCGAAAGGGCCTCGATGACGCACATTGTTTTTCGTTGGGGCGCAACTAACCTAAAATCCGGCAAAAGGCCAGCCCTCGCATTGGCTGGCTAGACGAAGAAAGCTGAGTATGAACCTTGTTAGCGCCAAAGCGTCTCCCTGGTGGACGCCGAGCGTCCATGCGGATCGCCGCCCTTTCCTGATCGGGCGGAATGCAATCCAGGGGGCGCTGCGCGGCTACTTCGCTCGCGAGGATTTCATAGAGGTTGACACGGCGACACTGCAGGTTTCGCCGGGAAACGAGGCGCATCTGCACGCTTTTGCAACCGAGGCGCTGACGACAGACGGGCAGGCGACGCCATTCTACCTGCACACCTCGCCGGAATTTGCCTGCAAGAAGCTGCTCTCAGCCGGCGAGCAGCGCATTGCCTGCTTCGCGCATGTCTATCGCAACCGCGAGCGCGGCCCGCTGCATCATCCCGAATTCACGATGCTGGAATGGTATCGTGCCGGCGAAAGCTACGAGACGCTGATGATGGATTGCGTGCGGCTTCTGGCGCTGGCCGCCGAAACCATCAAGACGCCGAAGCTAACCTACCAGGGCGCCGAGACCGACCCCTTTGCTGGGCCTGAACGCATCAGTGTCGCAGAGGCGTTCGAGCGCTATGGAGGCATTGACCTGCTGGCGTCGATCGCCGCAGATGGATCGACGGACCGGGAGTATTTGGCCTCCGAACTGCGCCGGAATGGCATCCGCGTTTCTGCCGACGACGGCTGGGCTGATCTTTTCAGCCGCGCGCTTGTTGAAAAGATAGAGCCGCACTTAGGTTTCGGGCGGGTGACCATTCTTGACGAGTACCCGGTTTCCGAGGCCGCACTTGCCCGTCCCTCGGCGCGCGATCCGCGAGTTGCGGAGCGTTTCGAGCTCTATGCCTGCGGTGTCGAGTTGGCGAACGGCTTCGGCGAACTTACCAATGCGGCAGAACAACGCCGCCGTTTCGAGATCGAGATGGCTGAGAAAGCGCGCATATACGGTGAACGCTACCCGCTCGACGAGGATTTCCTTGATGCGCTTTCGATCATGCCGGAGGCAAGCGGCATTGCGCTTGGCTTCGATCGGCTAGTGATGCTGGCAACGGGCGCATCGCGTATCGACCAGGTGCTCTGGACGCCGGTTGCGGAGTACGGTCGATGAATATCGTCCGGCCGATCAAAAGCGTCGATGACCTGGCGAACGCCGGGTTGGTATCCGATCGCGATCGGCAGGCATTGGAAGAGGTGGCCGCACGATATGCGATCGCTCTGACGCCCACCGTTACCAAGCTAATCGATCGGACCGATGCGGCCGATCCGATCGCGCGTCAATTCGTGCCCGATATAGCCGAGCTTATTGCAACACCTGAAGAGCGCGCCGACCCGATCGGCGATCATGCGCACAGCCCGGTTGAGGGCATCGTGCACCGCTATCCGGATCGCGTGCTGCTGAAGGCCGTGCACGTCTGCCCGGTCTATTGCCGCTTCTGCTTCAGGCGAGAGATGGTCGGTCCTCAAGGGCTTGGCACGCTTGAGCCGGCGGCGATGAAGGCTGCTTTCGACTATATAAGCAGCCATCCGGAGATATGGGAAGTAATCCTCACGGGCGGCGACCCGCTCGTCCTTTCGTCGCGGCGGCTTGATGAGATCACGCGGGAGCTTGCAGCTATCGATCATGTGAAGCTCGTCCGGTTCCACACGCGCGTACCCGTTGTCGATCCGCCGAAGATCGATGCCGCACTGATCGCCGCCTTGAAAGCGAGCGGCAAGACAACTTATATCGCGCTCCACGCCAATCATCCGCGCGAGCTGACAAGCGAGGCCCGTGCAGCCTGTGCACGGCTCGTAGATGCCGGTCTCGTCATGATCAGCCAGTCCGTACTTTTGAAAGGCGTGAACGACGATGCTGCCGTTCTGGCAGATTTGATGAAGGCCTTCGTCGAGACGCGCATCAAGCCTTACTACTTGCATCATCCCGATCTGGCACCCGGCACCAGCCACTTCCGGCTGGCGATCGAGGAGGGTCAGAAGATCGTTTCGTCGCTGCGCGGGCGCATCTCGGGCCTCTGTCAGCCAGCCTATATCCTTGATATTCCAGGTGGTTACGGGAAAGCAGTGATCGGCGAGAGCGCTATCCGGAAGAGCGCGGATGGCTGCTTCTCCGTGTCGGATTACCGGGGCGGCGAACATTCCTACCCTCCCTCCGAGTGACAGAAAGCAAACACAAACGTCTCATTTCCGCACTTTCAGCCCAGATACCAATTTTATCATTTGCGGCAGGAGTAACGGCTAAGTATCTGTCACGAAAAAGATAAAAGCTGTTGCGGCAAGGTAGTTGCTAAAACTTTAAGTGCGAGTCTTCCTCATATTTAACCAGACAAGTTAGCGGAATATTTGGTTTTCCGGCCTAAAAGAACGCTCATGATGAAGGCGATAATCGCCAGCTCGGGATCATGACAATCTTGGAGGTGCTAAGGATGAACAAGACAATCCGCGAACTGCTCGCCAAATTCGGCAAGCTGCCCGTTTCGATCGATCAGGTGGCCGACGACGCCGATCTTTATGCGGTTGGTCTAACGTCCTTTGCTTCCGTGCAACTCATGCTCGGTATCGAAGAAGCCTTCGATATTGAATTCCCGGACAATCTCCTCAACCGCAAGTCCTTTGCCAGCATCTCCGCGATCGAAAAAACCGTCGATATCATCAAGGACAACCGGAAGGTCGCATGATGAACTTTCCGGTCAAGATCACGGAAGACAGTTTTACCGTCAGAACGGCGCGCGTTGCCGAGATCGCGGCGAAATATGCCGACGATGTCGACGCCGAAAGCCGCTTTCCGCGCGAGGCTGTCGACGCAATGAAAGCCGAGCGGCTGCTCGGCATTCAGGTGCCGCGCCATCTCGGCGGCGAGGGCGCTTCAACGACCGAAATCGCTGAACTCTGCTCCGTTCTTGGCCAGGCCTGCGCCGCGAGTGCCATGGTTTTTGCCATGCACCACATCAAGCTTTCGAGCGTTGCCGAGCACGGTACCGAAAGCGAATGGCATGCAGGCTTCATGCGGCGCATCGCGGCCGAGCAATTGCTCATCGCATCGGCGACAACCGAAGGCGGTATCGGCGGCAACCTGCGCAACAGCATCTGCGCCATCGAAATCAGCAGCGACAGCTGCCGTCTCGAAAAGGACGCGACCGTCATCTCCTACGGCTCGCATGCCGACGCGATCCTTGTTACCTCGCGCAGCCATCCGGAGGCTGCCTCCTCCGATCAAGTTCTGACCGCCTTTCTCAGGGACCAATACACACTCGAGCGCACGCACGTCTGGAATACGCTCGGCATGCGCGGCACCTGCTCCGACGGCTTCCTCTTCAAGGGGGAAGCGCCCGCCGTTCAGATCCTGCCGAAGCCTTTCGCCGAGATCGCCGCACAATCGATGCTCGCTTCGTCGCACCTGCTCTGGAGCGGCGTGTGGTATGGCATCGCGGTCGATGCCGTTTCCCGCGCGCAGGCTTTTGTCCGCGCCGCCGCCCGCAAGTCTCCCGGTACTCCACCTCCCGGTGCGCTGCGGCTCGCGGAAGTCTCCAACCTGCTGCAGATGGTGAAATCGAACGTCGTGGCCGGTCTCAAAGCCTATGAAGATGCCAAGGCCGATCCGGACAAGCTTTCCTCGATGGGCTTTGCGGTGGCAATGAACAACGTGAAGATTGCGTCGTCGGAAACGATCCTGGAGATCGTCAACCACGCCATGCTGATCTGCGGCATCATGGGCTACAAGAACGGTACGCCCTTCAGCCTCGGCCGTCATTTGCGCGACGCCCATTCCGCACAGCTTATGATCTCGAATGACCGCATCCTCGGCAACACGTCGAGCATGCTTCTCGTCCACAAGCAGGACACTAGCCTATTGGGGTGACAGTCATGGATATGCAGACCTCGTTTTTGGACCGGCTCTTCGAATCCGGCCTTTTGATCGATACCGGTATCGATGGTCTTTATGGCCGCAGCGGACAGTTCGAAGACGTCATCACTGCCTTCGAGCGCCTGATCGACAAATTCGGCGGTGCCGATGGTGCCGAAGCCATGCGCTTTCCGCCCGGCATGAACCGCGCCCTCTTCGAAAAGAGTGGTTACATGAAAAGCTTCCCGCAGCTTGCTGGCACTGTCCACAGCTTCTGCGGCAGCGAACTTGACCACATGAGCCTGCTTCAGTGCATAGAAGTCGGCGACGACTGGACAAAGGGCCAGGAAGCGACGGATATCGTGCTTACGCCGGCCGCCTGCTATCCGCTTTACCCAGTGATCGCCAAGCGCGGCAATCTGCCTGCCAAAGGCGGTCTCTTCGACCTGCAGTCCTATTGCTTCCGCCATGAACCATCGAAGGACCCCGCCCGCCAGCAGCTTTTCCGCATGCGCGAATATGTCTGCATGGGCACGGAAAGCCACGTCACCGACTTCCGCCAGCGCTGGATGGATCGCGGTGTCGAGATGATGAAGCAGGTCGGCCTCGAAGTCGTCATCGACGTCGCCAATGACCCATTCTTCGGCCGCGCGGGCAAGATGATGGTCAATAACCAGCGTGATCAAAACCTGAAGTTCGAGCTGCTGATCCCGATCACATCGACCGCCAAGCCGACGGCCTGCATGAGCTTCAACTATCATCAGGACTCCTTCGGCCAGAAGTGGGGTCTCAATCTCGAAGACGGCAGCGTCGCACACACTGCCTGCGTCGGCTTCGGTCTCGAGCGCATCGCGCTTGCGCTGTTCCATCATCACGGACTCGACGTGAAGGAATGGCCGGCGGATGTCCGCAAGGCGCTCTGGGGCTGAGCGGTCTTATGTCCTCCGTCTTCCTGGCCATCCGTCCAGATGGCTACCGCCAGCATGCCCTGCACTCCAGCGAGCGCATGTGGCCGGAAACAAACTGCTATATCGACCTCTGGATCGAAGTGCTGAACACGCTAGGTCTGCCGCCTGAAGCGATGCTCGGCTTCACGCTGACGCAGGATTTCGAGGGGGATCAGTTCACCTTCTTCAAGGTGCGGCTCGAAGATCTCGAGGCGCTCTACGACATCCGTGTCACCGAACTCGCAATCTTCGACCGCGTCGAGCATCACATCGAAACGCAGATCGGGCGGGGCCGTCTCTGCCTGATCGAGATGGACTCCTTCTATATGCCGGACACTCAGGGCACCGCCTATCGTTCCGAGCATGGCAAGACGACTGTGGCCATCAATCGGCTGGACACTGCCGCGAAGCGTGTCGAGTATTTTCACAATGCCGGCTATTTTGAACTCGAGGGCGAGGATTTCGACGGTCTCTTCCAATCGCAACTGACGGATAAGGATCGGCCCTTCCTGCCTTATACCGAATTTGCAAAATTTCCGCGAACGTTTGCCGGCGAGAATTATATCCGGGATGTGGCTGGCCGTCTTTTCAAGGTCCATTTTTCGCGCCGGCCCGCCGACAATCCGATCCGCGCCTTCGCCAAACAATTCCCGCAGCAGGTGGAGGCTATCGCAGAGCGGCCTTTCGGCTTCTTTCACAAATACGCCTTCAACACATTGCGACAGTTCGGCGCCAATTTCGAGCTGGCTGCAGATCATCTCGCGTGGCTTTCGCGGGGCAAGTTCGTGCAAGCCGAAGAGAGTGCCCGGCGCATCTCCGAAGTGGCGAAGTCGGTACAATTCCAGCTTGCCCGGGCCGTCACGCGCAGGAAGTTCGAGCCATTGCAGACGGCGCTTGATCCGGCGGCAGATGCGTGGGATGCCATGATGACGTCGATTTCCGATCGGCTTTGATACCGGGGGCTTGAGCATGCGGGGGAGGTTGGCGAGCGTCGGTGCCGAAGAGGTCTTGCTTTCCGAAGGCTGGAATCTGGTTTTGACGGAACCGGGAACCTGCGCGACGCCGCGCGACATTCCGCCTTCTTCGAAGTTCATTGCCGCGCCCGTTCCCGGTACAGTGGCTGACGCTCTGGAGCGCGCGGGTCTCTTCGATCGCGAAAATCCGGAGCCGCTGAATACCAAGGACGCTTGGTATGTCTGCAGGCTCTTCGAGGCCGTGCCTGGCGATGCTATCCTTCGTTTTGAAGGGCTTGCGACGCTCTGCCATGTTTTTCTGAACGGCCAGGAAATCCTTTTTTCCGAAAGCATGTTTGCGGCGCATGAGATCCCGGTCACGCTTGTGGGCGGCGATGATGTCGCCCTTTGCTTCCGTGCCCTCGGTCCCCGTCTAACGGAGCCCGGCGCCCGCGCCCGCTGGCGTCCCCAGATGATAGTACCGCAAGGGCTCAAGAATGTTCGCACGACGTTGCTTGGCTACATGCCTGGCTGGTGCCCCGAAATTCATGCTGTCGGTCCTTGGCGGCCGATTACGCTTGTCCGCCGCAGCGTGATGTCGATCGACAACGTCTCGATCCGGGCTGTGTTGGAAGAGAGCGGCATCGGCCGTCTCAGCGTTTCGCTGCACACGGACGCTGAAAATCCCGAGATGCTGTTTCGCTGCGGAGAGGTGGAGCAAAACTTCGAGAAGGTCGGCGGAAATCATTATTCGGCGATCCTCAAACTTCCGAAGGTCACGCCGTGGTGGCCACATACGCATGGGACCCCGCATCTTTACGGACCGATGCTCGTTGCGGATGGCATCGAATATTCGCTCGGCAAGACCGGCTTCCGGCGGATCGAAGTCGGTCATGGTGTCGATGGCAACGGGTTCGGCCTTCGGGTGAATGGCGATCCCGTCTTCTGCCGTGGTGCTGTCTGGACGACGGCTGACATCGTTCGACTGCCGGGTGCGCGCGCCGACTACGAGCCCTTCCTGCGCCTTGCTGCCGGCGCGGGTATGAACATGATCCGCATCGGCGGCACGATGGCCTATGAGACGCCAGAGTTCTTCGGGCTCTGCGATGAACTCGGCATTCTCGTTTGGCAGGACTTCATGTTCGCCAATTTCGACTATCCGCGAAGCGACAAATCATTCATGGGACATGTTCATGCAGAGGTCGAAGGGTTCCTTCATGGAGTCCAGGCCTCTCCTTCGCTTGCGGTTCTTTGCGGCGGGAGCGAGATTCATCAGCAAGCCGCGATGCTTGGGCTACCGCAGGAATTCTGGAACAGCCCACTGTCGGAGGACGTCATCCCGGCGATTGCAGCGCGTATGCGCCCCGATGTGCCCTATGTGCCGAACTCCCCTCATGGTGGGGCCATGCCTTTCTCGCCAAATGCCGGCGTCACGCATTTTTACGGCGTCGGCGCCTACATGCGCCCGCTCGAGGACGCCCGTCGCGCCGATGTTCGCTTTGCCGCCGAAAGCCTCGCCTTCGCCCATGTTCCGCAGCAAAAGACGCTGCAGCGGCATCTGGATGTCCCGGCGGTCCATAGTCCGCTGTGGAAGGCTCGCGTTCCGCGCGATCGAAGTGCCTCCTGGGATTTCGAGGATGTTCGCGACTTCTACCTGGAGGAACTTTATGACGTCGACCCAGCGGCGCTGCGCCGGGAAAATCCTGAGCACTATCTCGATCTGTCCCGTGCCGTCACCGGCGAGGTTCTAACGGAAACCTTCGCCGAATGGCGGCGCAAGGGTTCGAACTGCAATGGTGCTCTTGTCTGGACGCTTCAAGATATTCTGCCCGGTCCCGGCTGGGGCGTTGTCGATTCGACCGGGGAGCCGAAGCCGGTCTGGTATGCAATGCGCCGCGCCTTCCGCACGGTTCAGGTGCTGCTGACGGACGAGGGCACGAACGGCCTCGACGTCCATGTCATCAATGAAACCGGCGAAAGCTTGCCCGTTGAACTTGAAGTCGTCTGCCTGCGAGACGGCAAGCAGAGGGCCGTCGGCGGCAGCCGTGCATTGGCAATCGCGCCAAGATCCAAGGAAAAACTCGCGGCAACCGAGCTCTTCGGTGCATTTTTTGACACGACTTATGCTTTCCGTTTCGGTCCGCCTTCCCATGACGTGACCGTCGCACGGCTGCGCTCCGCCGATGGCGACCTTCTCGCCGAAGCATTCCATTTCCCGCTCGGACGGTCGAAGGCGCTTCATGACGCGACGATCGAGGCATCGGTCCTAAGGGATGGCGATGCCTGGTTAATCGATCTGAGGACCGATCGGCTGGCACAATCGGTGCATCTCGATATCGATGGCTTCCGGGTGGATGAGGATTGGTTCCACCTCGCGCCCGGCACTTCCAAGCGCGTGCAGCTGCGACCCATCCGGGGGATGGCGGAAGATGAAGTGCCGACGGGCGATGTCAGAAGTCTAGGCAGTTCGCGCCGTTTCGGGCTTCAGGCTTAACGATCCATGCAGAAGGCCAAGATCGACACAACCGGAAAGGCTGCAGCTTGAGAACGACGTACCGCTTTCTCCGCGCCCATGTACTTCAGCGGCTCGTCCCGAAATCACCTCTCGCCTTCGATCCCGACAAGCCGTTGGAGGTCGTGGGCTATTTTTCCATGGCCGCGGGGGTCGGGGAATCCGCTCGGCTCTGCGTTGGCGCCTTGTCTGATTCAGGACTTGGCATCCAATCTGCCGATGTCAGCACACGTTCAGGCGAGAGCTCGCTTGTCGAATGGGCGCCGTCACGGGTGCCAGCCACCCGTCCGGGTACGCGTATCTGGCATCTCAATCCCCCCATGTTGCCGCGCGCTATCCTGAGGAAAGGTATTGGGAATTTTCCTCGTGCCTTCAATATCGGTTACTGGGCCTGGGAACTGGAAGAAGTGCCGGCCGAATGGCGGAACGCCATGCGTTACATGAATGCGATCTTCGTCCCGTCGGAATTCACCAAACGGGCGATCCAGCCGTTTACGTCCGCACCCGTCATCATTGTCCCGCATCCGGTAACGGAAAAACCCGCCGCCGAAGGCGTTCGTCGGAAATTCGCCATCGAGGAGGATGCCTTTCTCGTCAGTTTCATTTTCAGCGCCGGCTCGTCAATCAATCGAAAGAACCCGCAGGCGGTCATCAAAGCCTTCCAGATCTTCAGCGCCGAGTACCCAAACGCCTTTTTGCTGATGAAGACCAGTGGCGATATCGGCAAGGACGAGGGGTTGCAGGCGCTCGCGCGCTCCGTTGAGGGAAGCAGCCGAATCAGGATCGTCACAGACAACCTTACAAGTTCCGAAATCAACGGGCTTATCCGGGATTCCGATGCCTATCTTTCACTACACCGTTCCGAAGGCTTTGGCCTGACGGTCGCCGAGGCTATCATGCAGCGAACGCCGGTCGTTTCCACCAACTGGTCGGGCACGGTGGATTTCTGCGATTCCGAAAATACTTGGCTGGTCGAGTCCCCTCTTGTTCCGGTGGCGGATGAACATCCGGAATTTGCGCGGTTGAAAAACGCGGTCTGGGCAGACCCTTCGCCGGAGCAGGCCGCGGCGCATCTTAGGCAGATATTTCTCGCGCCCGAGGCCGCCCGGCAAAAGGCCGAAAACGCCCGTACATTCCTGTTGAGCTATCTGGCGGCGCACACCTATGAGAAGGCGTTTTCAGCGCTTGCGATGACGCGCAGCCAGCCAAGCTGACGCTGCTCTGCTTTGTTTTAACATTTTCACTTTAAGGGTGATTTAATCCGGGCCAACCCGGCCTTCAGGCGGATGGATAGATGTCGAAAGGAATTATAGGAAACTCGATGATGAATGGGGCTGCAGGTATGCTGCTGCTTCTGACCGGTTTCGTTTCCTCGATCATAACCGCCCGCATGCTCGGTCCCGAAGCCAACGGCATCGTCGCCTTTTCCCTCTGGCTGGTGGTGATCGGCGCTTCAATCGCCGAACTCGGTTCCAGCATCACCCTGCTCAAGACATTGCCGCAGCTAACCGCCCAAGGGTTTGATGAAAGGCGGCGACGCGGTTTTGCCGCCATCCTCGTCACCTTCATGGTCTGTTCGACAATAGTGCTTCTGGCGCTTTATGCCGCCTTTTTCCTGACATCGGAGGAAATGCACTGGGCGGAAACCGCGCCCTCCGTTGCGCTGGTGACGGGTATCCTATTCTTCATCCAGGCGATCGGCTCCTTCGTTAAATTCTACCTGATCGGCGAGAAGCGGCTTGGCGCCTTCTTTCGGCTGACGATCGTCGTCTCCCTCATCCAGCTGGTTGGTGTAGTCATCGGCGCGGTCACTCATGGTGTCGAAGGCGTCCTGATCGGTTATGCCGCCGGCCAGCTTGTGCTTTTTATTGCTACGCTGCCGGTCCTTCTCGCCCGGCGCGACTGGTGCGGCATCTCGCTGAAATATCTCGCCTCGTCGTCGGCCATCCTGTCGATTCAGTTCATCATCGATTCCATCTTTCTCAACCGTCTCGAACTTTTGTTCCTGCAGCAATTCTGGTCGGTGGAGATGGTCGGCTACTATGCTGTCGGTCTGTCGATCGCCAATATCGCCCTGCAGCTTCCCATCCAGATGACGGGCAGCCTGCTGCCCTATTATTCGGAGCGGCGGCACAAAAGCGACGACTCGACGCTTCCGGTGGAAGTCTTCTCGGCGGTCACGCGCAGCATGGCCTATATCGTCCTGCCGATGAGTTTGGGGCTTGCCGCAATCTCCAGCGAACTCGTGGTGGTGGTGTTCGGCGAGGCCTTCCGCCGGAGCGGGCCGGTGGTCGCCCTGCTGGCGCTTGTCGCTCCCGCCTATACCTGCATGCAGATCCTCAGCCTCTACCTGCTGTCGATGGACAGAGCCCGCGCCCGTCTCACCATCAGTGTGATTGGTGGCCTAATAATGGTAGTGGGTTGTTTACTGATTGTACCTAGGCTTGCAGCTGAGGGTGCCGCGCTCGTGCGCATAGCCGTCTTTGTTGCAATGTCGGTTATGATGATCAAGCAAACCGGATTTGGATATCGACTTTCAGGACTCTACGTCAGCCTGATCAAGGTCACTCTGGCCTCGATTCTGTGCGCGTGCGGAGCTCTCGCCGTGCTGGCCTTCATTCCAGGTCCTGTCGGACTTGTCGCTGCTATTGCGGGTGGAGCGCTCTCCTATTTTGCTGCGCTGAGGGTCCTTCATGCCGTGCCGCTCGAAGACATCGAGGTGATCCGCTCTATCCTCGACAAAGTGCCGATGCTGCTTCAGGTGCCTGCAAGGCGTGCGGTCGATTTCATCACGGCGTCTTCGAACGGCCGGAAAAATGACACACCCTCCGACGAGGAATTTTCACAGGAGCCGGCCGAGGGGGCAGGGCGTAGCGCGGCCCTGCCTGTCGTCTTTGACGGCACGATTGGCCTGTTCATGCCTGAAAGCTCTGCGGCTACCAAGCGCTCGGCTGCGGTTCTCTTCGTCAGTCCCTGGGGCTTCGAGGAAATGTGCAGCCGTAAGTTCTTTCGTGTCGCAGCAGAACATTTCTCGGATATCGGCGTGCCGAGCCTGCGTTTCGACTACCGCGGCACTGGCGATGCGCTGGATTTCGGCGCTCTGCCGGCAAGCCTGGAGACATGGGAAAACTCGATCCGTGCGGCCGCAGCAAAACTCAAGTCGCTCAGCGCATGCGACCGGATCATCCTTATGGGACAGGGTCTTGGCGCCACGCTCGCTCATCGAATCGGTCATGCGATCGAGGACGTGGATAGCGTCGTCATGCTCGCGCCGGTCCTGAACGGCCGAGGTTATCTCCGCGAAGTCAACATGTGGTCGAAGCTCATCCATGCCGATCTCGGCCTCGGAAAAGAGCACGTCCAGAGTGATATGGTACAGATCGCCGGCCTGATCATGCCGGAGGCAATCGCCGCCGAAATCGGCAAGCTCAAGATAACCTCGCCGCAGAGCCTTGCCGCGCCGAACTACCTGATCGTCGAACGTCCGACGCGCGCTGAAGATACTGGCTTTGCAGAAGCCCTGCAGGCGCTCGGCGCGAATGTCGAGCAGAAAGTTTTCGAAGGCTATGACGAGCTGGCAACCAATCCGCTCTTCGCCAAGACGCCAATGGCCGTCGTGGGTTTGCTAACGCAATGGCTCGAAAAGACGACGGCTTTTTCCTCCAGCCATTATCCCATTGTGCTTGAGAACCAGGTGCTCGTCGGCGACGGATTCGAAGAAATCCCGGTGCGCTTCGGAAGTCATGACCATCTCGTCGGCGTCGTTAGCAGGCCACTTGGTCAGGCGAAGGGAAATGCGGTGCTTTTCATGTCGACGGCTTACGACCGGCATGCGGGCTGGGGCAGAACGACGGTCGACATGAGCCGCGAGCTGGCGCGCCAAGGCATCGTCTCGCTACGTTTCGACTCGGCAAACGTCGGAGACAGCGTGCCGCGTCCGGATGCGCCTGAGCAGGTCCTCTATTCAGCTAGCCAGACGGATGATGCGATCGCTGCACTCGACCTGCTCGAGACGTTCACTTCGGGACCCGTCATGGTCGCCGGCCGCTGCAGCGGCGGCTATCTTGCTTTCCGTGCCGGGGTCGCCGACGAAAGGCTAAAGGCTGTAATTTCGATCAATCCCTTCGTCTACTATTGGGACCCGAAGATGCCTGTTCGCAAGGAACACGTCGTTTCGGTGCCCCGCAGCTTCGACGATTACGGCCAGCGGCTTGCCCGGCTCGATACAATGAAGCGGCTGCTGCGCGGGGAGGTGGACGTGTTTGCGGCGCTGCAGAATATATTCATCGCCGCCGGTCGCCGGCTGTCGCCGAGGATCGCGCCGCTGATCGAGTTGCTTCCCGAGCGGGGGCATATCGCCCGCGAGGTCCGGCAATCATTCACGCTCTTCGGCCAGCGCAAGGTGCCTTTAACGCTCATCTATAGCGAAGGCGACGTAGGACTTGACCATATGTACTTCCATTTCGGCCCTGGCGGTCGCAAGCTGTCGCGCTATCCGAACGTGCGGATGTTGATGCTGCAGAATGCCGACCACAATCTGACGCCGCCGGAATCGCGCCGCATCGTGCTTGATGAGATCCTTCGTCTCGCCAAGGCTTGAGCGGCATCCCACGTGGATCAGGTCTTGGTGGCGGCGCCGATCTCTAGAGATTTATAGAGGTCGATATAACGTTCGGCGACTACATCCCAGGAATATCCCCGGGCAGCATCAAGCAGGGCTTGGCGCAAGGCATTCCCTTCGAAGGAGAGCCGCCGGTAGGCTGCTTCGATTGCATCGGCGGCCGCTTGAGGGCTGGTGAAATCGGCAAGCGTGATCAGGTCGTGCCGGTTTGCAAGAGCGGTATAGGCCTCGTTGGCGTTCAGGACCGGCAGCAGCCCCGCGCTCATGGCTTCCAGCGCAACCAGGCCGAAGCCCTCGTATTCCGAAGCCGAGGCAAAGATCGAGGCGTTCGAGATGATCTCCCGAGTCTTATCGTTATCCGGCGAAATATGAAGCGTGACGCTTTCCCGAAGACTTTTGTTTTCGATCTTCCGCTCGAGATCCGAACGATTCAGATCGGATTCGGTCCCGACGATATCGAGATGCCAGGCCGCATCGCGACCCTTTAAAGCGACCATGACATCCAGCAGATGATCCAGCCGCTTGTTGACGGAAAAGCGGCCGATGGTGACAAGGCGGCGCCGCTGTTTTTGAGATGCGCCGTCGGCGAATTTGCCGATGTCCACGCCGTTTTCGATCACGATGCTCGTCCTTGGCGAGATTTTGCGAAACTGTTCCAGATCGGAAACGCTGCAGCCGACAATGCGTTTGTACGCCCTTGCTGACATGCGTGTCAGCGTCTGGAACCACACTTTCTTGATCGCAGCATATTTTCGTGTGTGGAAGAAGGCGCCATGGGTGGTCGCGATCATCGGCTTGCCGTGCAGGAAACGTCCCAGCGCCAATGCATCGAAAAAGAAGTCGATTGCGTGCACGTGAATGAGCGAGGCATCTCCCAGGTGACGGAAGACTTGGGGTGCGATCGGATAGCGAGAGCTGCCCGACCAGGAGATGCGGACGACCTCGATACCGTCGATCACCTCGCGGGCCAGCAGTTTGTCGTCTCGCGTTGTGAAGAGCGAATCGAGCGTTATGACGCGGACGCGGTAGCCGTGTTTAATTGTCTGGCGGGCGAGATTGGCGACAACGTCCTCAAGGCCGCCACGGTTCGGAAGGAACTGGCGGACGACATGCACGATCAGCGGCGCAGCGCGTGTCTGCGGCACTGATGTGACGGTCTCTGTTTCCACTGCTGACATTGCGCCCACCTACCGGCCACATGGCCGCATCTCTCTGACCAGATACTGGATGGTGTTAAAGCGCGGTTTACGGGGAGCCCTGCGGAGCGGTTGTCGCGGAAGAAGGTTAACCGCGTCTGTCAGAAGGCCTTGAAGGTCAGCGTCGTCAGCGACCGTACGATGCCGGGGATATTGGCGATGTTGTCGTTGATGAATTTGCCGATATCCTGGCCCTCTTCGATGTAGATCTTCAGAAGCAAGTCGTAATCGCCGCTCGTTGAATAAAGCTCCGAGACGCGTTCCGTTTTGTAGATCGCGTCGGCAACGTCGTAGGTCTTGCCGGGCGCGCATTGGAGCTGGACGAAAATGGGCTTCATGAGGGTTTCCTGCGAAAAATTCTGATTGCGCGCATAATGCTCGAAAGCACTCTTCCGATGCAAGACGTTCCGTTATCCCGCTTCGGCTTCGGCGATGATCCAGCCGCGAAAGGCTGAAAGCGGCGCATAGTCGGCCCGCTCGGGAGGATAGGCGAGGTAATAGCGTTCGCTGCTTTCCATTTCCCGGTCGATCGCCGCGACAAGATCACCGCGCCTCAGTTCGTCCTGAATGAGAAATGTCGGAAGCAGCGCAACACCGAGACCGGCAATCGCTGCCTGTGCGGCAGTCGCAAACTGGTCAAAGAGCATACCGTGCACGTTCTGGAAGGCCACGCCGTTGGCCGCGAACCATTTCTCCCAGGCGTCAGTCCGCGTCGTCAGATGCAGAAGAGGAACATTCAGAAGATCCTCTGCCTTGGCGATGCCGTGTTGCTTGAAGAATTCCGGGCTGCAGGCGGGAACCGTCTTTTCCGACATCAGGAATGTGAGTTCCGCTCCCGGCCATTGCGGATGACCGAAATGGATCGCGGCATCGATGGAATCGAGCCGGAAATCGAAGGAGGAGAGCCGGGTGACGAGATTGATGGTCACGCCCGGGTTCTGGCTCAGGAACCGGCTGAGGCGCGGTGCCAGCCAGCGGGTGCCGAAGGTCGGCAGGATGGCGAGGTTCAGCGTTCCACCATGCGGATTGGCGCGGAGGTTCAGGGAAGCGCTGGATATACGGCGAAGCGCTTCGCGGACCTCGCGGGCATAGCTGTCGCCTGCAAGCGTGAGGCGCACCGTCTGGCGTTCGCGAAGAAACAGTTCAGCGCCGAGCTGTTCTTCCAGCGCCTTAATCTGGCGGCTGACGGCGCTTTGGGTGAGGTCGAGTTCGCGTGCTGCCGTCGTCACGCTGCCGGTTCGGGCGACGGCCTCGAAGGCGGCGAGCAATGAAATCGACGGCAGAAAACGTCGTGAAGGCAGCATGGCTCATTCCGATTGAGAATGATCTGTTTCCAAAACGTCGATATTCATGGCGCTGAAGCCCTTGTAAAGAACTTTATCCTGCAGAATCGGAATGACCCGGAGTTCTTTCATGCCGAGCGCCTTCGTTTCCACCGACCGCATCCGTTCGCTTTTCACCGAAGCGATGTCTCAGATGTATCGCGCGGAGGTGCCGCAATACGGCACGCTGATAGAGCTTGTGGCCGACGTGAATGCGGAGGTATTGGCAGGGAACCCCGAATTGCGCAAGCGGCTGGAGCGCGCGGGTGAACTCGACCGCATCGATGTCGAGCGCCATGGGGCGATCCGCCTCGGCACGGCAGACGAGCTTTTCACCATCCGCCGTCTCTTCGCGGTCATGGGCATGCAGGCGGTCGGCTACTACGATCTTTCGGTTGCGGGCGTGCCAGTGCATTCCACCTGTTTCCGGCCGGTCGACCAGGCCGCACTCAACGTCAATCCGTTTCGCGTCTTTACCTCGCTGCTGCGACTTGAGCTGATCGAAGATCAGAGACTTCGCGCCGAGGCGGAACGTATCCTGGCCAAGCGCCGCATCTATACGCCGCGCGCCATCGAACTGATCGAGCACCATGAGCAGGGCGGCGGCCTGACGGAGGCCCAAGCCGTCGAATTCGTTGCCGAGGCGCTCGAAACCTTCCGCTGGCATGGCGAAGCGACTGTGAGTGCGGAAACCTACAAGCGTCTGCACGATGCGCATCGCCTGATTGCCGATGTCGTCAGCTTCAATGGCCCTCATATCAACCATCTGACGCCACGTACGCTCGATATCGACGGCGTACAGCGGCGCATGCCGGAACGCGGCATCACGCCGAAGGCCGTCATCGAAGGTCCGCCGCGCCGCGACTGCGATATCCTGCTGCGCCAGACGAGCTTCAAGGCGCTGGAAGAGCCGATCGCTTTCGCGGGCGAGGCGGACAAGACGCAGGGCACGCATACGGCCCGCTTCGGGGAGATCGAGCAGCGCGGCGTTGCGCTGACGGCGAAAGGAAGGGCGCTCTACGACCGGCTGCTTGCTTCCGTCCGAAGCGAAGTGCAGGTCGGTGCTGCGGGAGCCAAGGCCAACGATTATGATTCCGAGCTTACCGGGCGCTTCAAATCGTTGCCGGACAGTTGGGACGCGCTGCGCTGCGAGGAGCTAGCCTTCTTTCACTATTCCGCGACGCCTGCCGGCATCGCGGCTGCCGCTGAGGGCAAGCTGCCGCGCGATACGGAGTCGCTGATCGCCGACGGCTATCTGGCTTTCGACCCGATCGTTTATGAGGATTTCCTGCCGGTCAGTGCGGCAGGCATCTTTCAATCCAATCTCGGCACAGATCAGCAGCAGAACTACGCGACGCGCTCCAACCGCGCAGCATTCGAAGAAGCGCTGGGCGTCGCCGTGCAAGACGAGCTGAGGCTCTATGCCGAGCGCCAGTCTGCCTCTCTTGACACCGCGATGAAGATGCTGGGGGTTGCGGCTCTGGAGCTGAAAACCGTTGCCTGAGGCTGCTTCCGCAATGCCGTGGACGGCGCTAGAGTGCCTGCCGCGTTTGCTTGGAATGGACTGACCGATGCTGAATGATCCACGCTCCCACGGGCTTTGGGAAAAGACCGCACCATTGCCGCCGGAGACATCCGCGCTGCAGGGCGCGGTGCCGGCCGATGTGGTGATCGTCGGCGGCGGCTACACCGGGCTGTCGTCCGGTCTTCATCTTGCCGAAGCCGGTTCGAAGGTCGTGCTGTTGGAGGCTCAGGAGATCGGTTTTGGTGGGGCCGGCCGCAATGTTGGACTGATCAATGCCGGCATGTGGGTGATGCCGGACGATCTGCCTGGCATTCTCGGGCAGACCTACGGCGACCGCCTGCTCGATATGCTGGGCCATGCGCCGCGCCTTGTCATGGAGCTGATCGAAAAGCACGATATCGCCTGCGAACTTGAAAAGAGCGGCACGCTGCATTGCGCCGTCGGCGCGGGGGGATTGAAGGAAATCGAGGCGCGTGCTGCGCAGTGGTCCGCGCGCGAGGCCCCAGTGACGCTGCTTGATGCCGCCGAGACCGCACGTCGCGTTGGCAGCAGCGCCTATGCCGGCTCGCTGCTCGATATGCGTGCGGGAACACTGCAGCCGCTCGCTTATGCGCGGGGTCTGGCGCATGCGGCTGTCAAGGCAGGCGTTTCGATCCATACTTCGAGCCCTGTTATCGCAACCGAACAAAACGGCAGCCGATGGACGGTGAAGACCAGGAGCGGGCAGGTGACCGCTGACTGGATTATCGTCGCTACGGACGCCTACAGCACCGGGCCGTGGGAACAAGTGCGTTGCGAGCAGGTACATCTGCCCTATTTCAATCTCGCGACGCCGCCGCTCGGCGATACTCTGCGCAAAGCGATCTTGCCCGGCCGCGAAGGCTGTTGGGATACAAAGGAGATCCTGTCCTCTTTCCGGATGGATCATGCCGGGCGCCTCGTTTTCGGTAGTGTCGGGGCGTTGCGCAATACCGGCGCTGCAGTTCATAGAAGTTGGGCGAAGCGCTCGCTGAAGAGGCTCTTTCCGCAGATCGGCGACGTGGAGTTCGAATACGAATGGTACGGCAAGATCGGCATGACCGACAATGCGCTGCCGCGCTTTCACAAGTTCGCTCCGAATGTCGTTGGCTTCTGCGGCTATAATGGCCGAGGTATTGCGCCTGGTACGGTATTCGGCCGTACGCTGGCGCACCATGTACTGGGCAGGATCGCGGAGGCCGACCTGCCCTTGCCGGTTACAGACCTGCGGGAGCCCGGCTTCCGCGCGCTCAAGGAAATGTGGTACGAAGCCGGCGCCCAGGTCGCCCACTTCGCCGACGCGCGCTTTTGAGTAAAAGCTCGCATTCAAGAAGAAGAAAGTTGGAAACACGACAATGACTATTGCTACGCTCGATCTCGCAGCCGAAACGAAGAAACTGCTTTCCGAACTCGGTGTCGATGCGGACCACTATACCGGCGGCACCCTGCGTGTCACTTCGCCGGTCACCGGCAAGGAAATCGGCCGGCTCAAGGAGCATTCCGTTGCGGATGCCAAAAAGGCGATCGACGAAGCGCACAACGCTTTTGCCGCATGGCGCGCGGTTCCGGCGCCGAAGCGCGGCGAACTCGTCCGCTTGCTCGGCGAAGAGCTTCGCGCCGCCAAGCCGGCGCTTGGCCGCCTTGTTTCGATCGAAGTCGGCAAGATCACGTCCGAAGGTCTCGGCGAAGTCCAGGAAATGATCGATATCTGCGATTTTGCGGTCGGCCTTTCGCGCCAGCTCTATGGCCTGACCATTGCAACCGAGCGCTCCGAGCACCGCATGATGGAAAGCTGGCATCCGCTCGGCGTCGTCGGCATCATTTCGGCCTTCAACTTCCCGGTCGCCGTCTGGTCGTGGAATGCGGCGCTGGCGCTGGTCTGCGGCAATTCCACTGTCTGGAAGCCGTCGGAAAAGACGCCACTGACGGCACTTGCCGTGCAGGCGCTGTTCGAAAAGGCGCTGAAGCGTTTCGTTGCTGAAGGCGGGCAGGCGCCGGCGAACCTCTCGACGCTGCTGATCGGCGGCCGCGCAGTGGGCGAAGTTCTCGTCGATCATCCGAAGGTGCCGCTGGTTTCGGCAACTGGCTCCACGGCCATGGGCCGCGCCGTCGGCCCGCGCTTGTCGCAGCGTTTTGCCCGCGCAATTCTCGAACTCGGCGGCAACAATGCTGCTATCATTTGCCCGACGGCGGATCTCGATCTGACGCTCCGCGGCGTTGCCTTCTCGGCGATGGGGACCGCTGGCCAGCGCTGCACGACGCTTCGCCGTCTCTTCGTGCACGAGAGCATCTACGACAAACTCGTGCCGCGCCTGCAGAAGGCCTATGGCTCGGTCACGATCGGCAACCCGCTGGAAAACGGTACGCTTGTCGGTCCGCTGGTCGACAAGGCAGCCTTCGACAAGATGCAGTCGGCTTTGTCCGAAGCAAAGTCGGCTGGCGGCAAGATCACGGGCGGCGAGCGCGTTGAAAACGGCGCTGCCGATGCCTTCTATGTGCGTCCGGCGCTTGTGGAGATGCCGTCGCAAACCGGCCCTGTCGAACAAGAGACCTTCGCACCAATTCTCTATGTCCTGAAGTACACGGATTTCGATGACGTGCTGGAACTGCACAATGCCGTGCCGCAGGGCCTCTCATCGTCGATCTTCACGAACGACATGCGTGAAGCCGAAACCTTTGTTTCCGCCCGCGGTTCGGATTGCGGCATCGCCAATGTCAACCTCGGCCCGTCGGGTGCCGAAATCGGCGGTGCTTTCGGTGGCGAAAAGGAAACCGGTGGTGGCCGCGAATCCGGCTCGGATGCCTGGAAGGCCTACATGCGCCGCACGACGAACACGATCAATTACGGCAAAACGCTGCCGCTCGCTCAGGGCGTCAAGTTCGACGTCGAGTGACCTACGAACACATTGGATCGGAAAGGGACGATGACGGTGACCCGCCATCGTCCCTTTCTTGCTCTACGGATCCGGCATTTGCCACAGCCGCGGGTGATCAACGCCACTCGAACAATATAGAATAATTCTAAAGTTGATTGATAACTTCAAGTATTTGTGAAGAGGCTTTGCAAGGCAAAACTTGAAAAGCTGGATCAAGAAAAATATACGAGCACGCATCACCCGGGGAGTTTGGGTGACACGGCCATGGAGGGCGTCAATGAAAATTTCTCTTACGCGCTTTTCCGCGCTTGCTTTTGCCGCCTCGCTTCTTGCTGCGACGACGCTGGCTTCCGCCGCGAGTGCGCAGGACGCCGAAGGCATCGTCGTCTATAACGCCCAGCATGAAAGCCTCGGCCGCGAATGGATCGATGCCTTCACCAAGGAGACTGGCATCAAGGTCACCATGCGCCAGGGCAGCGACATGCAGTTCGCCAACCAGATCATTCAGGAAGGCGACGCTTCCCCGGCCGACGTATTCCTGACCGAGAACTCTCCGGCAATGGCGCTCGTCGATAGCGCGGGTCTCTTTGCCCCGGTCGACAAGGAAACACTTGATCTGGTTCCGGCGCAGTACCGTCCGGCCGACGGGATGTGGACCGGCATTGCCGCCCGCTCGACCGTCTTTGTCTATGACAAGACGAAGCTCACCGAAGACAAGCTGCCGAAGTCTCTGCTCGATCTCGCCGATCCGGCCTGGAAGGGTCGTTGGGGTGCGTCGCCTGCCGGTGCCGACTTCCAGGCGATTGTGGGTGCGCTGCTGCAGTTGAAAGGCGAAGAAGCAACGGCTGCATGGCTGAAGGCCATGAAGGAGAACGCAACACCCTACAAGGGCAACAGCGTTGCCATGAAGGCGGTCAACGCCGGCGAAGTCGAAGGCGCGGTCATCTACCACTACTACTGGTTCGGCGATCAGGCGAAGACAGGCGAAAACAGCAAGAATGTCGGCCAGCACTACTTCAAGAACCAGGATCCCGGCGCTTTCGTCAGCGTTTCGGGTGGCGGCATTTTGAAGTCCACGCAGCACATGAAGGAAGCCCAGGCATTCCTGAAGTTCGTCGCCGGCAAGGGCGGCCAGGACATCCTGAAGAACGGTACATCCTATGAATACGCGGTCAGCGGCGAATCGAACGACAAGCTCGTCCCGCTTGCCGATCTCAATGCACCGAAGGTTGAGGCTTCCGAACTCGACAGCAAGAAGGTCGTCGAGCTGATGACGGCTGCTGGCCTGATCTAAGCCTTTCTGCCGCAGGCGGATCGAGTCAAAACTATTGCTTTTGGCTCAAGAAAACCTTAGGGCATGTCAGCCCGGGCAACCGCTTCAGATAGAGGCGGTTGCCTTCCTTTTTCAGCGTACAAAGGCGCCGGCCTTGCTGCAAGACAACAGATCCCTTGTTTCCGGGCTCGCGCCCGGCAATAGGGCGCCAGTCAGCGGAACAGGTTTGCTGCGCGGGCGCATGCCCCACGCCTCCGTCGTCGTCTTTGCAACGCTGGTCGCAGTTATGAGCCTCGTACCGCTCGGCTTCATCGGCTGGGTTACCGCCGATGTCGGCTGGCAAACGGTAAAGGCACTGGTCTTCCGTCCGCGTGTCGGTGAGCTGCTCGTCAACACCATCTTGCTTGAAGCACTCACCATTCCCTTGTCGATTGTGCTTGCCGTGACGCTCGCGTGGCTGACGGAGCGGACCAATGTTCCGGTTCCGCGGTTGTGGTCCTGGCTTGCTGTCGCGCCGCTTGCCGTTCCGGCCTTCGTGCACAGCTATGCGTGGGTGAGCCTCGTTCCCGGCATGCGCGGCCTGCAGAGCGGGGTCTTCGTTTCCGTGCTTGCCTATTACCCTTTTCTCTACCTGCCGGTCGCTGCCGCCCTTCGCCGCCTCGATCCGGCGATCGAGGATGCGGCGGCGTCGCTTGGCCTTGGCCCTTGGCGCGTCTTCTTCCGCGCGATCCTGCCGCAGTTGCGGCTTGCGATCTGTGGAGGCTCGCTCCTGATCGGGCTGCATCTCCTGTCGGAATACGGGCTTTACGTGATGATCCGCTTCGACACTTTTTCGACCGCGATCGTTGATCAGTTCCAGTCTGCCTATAACAGCCCCGCAGCCAACATGCTCGGCGGTGTGCTCGTCGCTTGCTGCCTCTTCCTGCTCGGCCTGGAAATTCTGCTCCGCGGCAACGAGCGCTACGCCCGCGTCGGCTCCGGTTCCGCGCGTCCCGCCGATCGCCGCCATCTCGGCTGGTTTGTCGTACCTGGTGTTCTGCTGCCGGGAACGCTTGGTGTGCTGACGCTCGGCGTGCCGCTCATGACGCTCGGCCGCTGGCTCTATCTAGGCGGCACGGAGATCTGGCGGCTGGATGCTGTCGGAAATGCTTTCGTTCAAACGATCGTCCTTGCGGTCGCTGGCGGCGTGTTGACGTCGATCGCGGCCGCGCCGATGGCCTGGTTGTCGGTCCGCGCACCGGGACGATTCCAGCGATTGCTCGAAGCCTGCCATTATTATGTCGGCTCGCTTCCCGGCGTTGTTGTGGCGCTGGCACTGGTGACGATCACCGTGCGGCTGGCGCTGCCGCTCTACCAGACTTTTGCGACCCTCATCGTTGCCTATGTCCTGCTCTTCCTGCCGCGCGCGATGGTCGGCCTTCGTGCCAGCATCGCGCAGGCACCTGTAGAGCTGGAGCGGGCGGCCATGGGCTTGGGGCGCACGCCATCGCAGGCCGTGCGCCAGATTACCATGCGCCTTGCTGCCCCGGGCTTTGCTGCAAGCGTTGCGCTGTCGGCGCTCGGCATCACCAACGAGCTGACGGCAACGCTGATGTTGTCGCCGAACGGTGTTGAAACGCTGGCAACGAAATTCTGGTCGCTGACCAGCGAAATCGACTATGTGTCGGCCGCTCCTTATGCGGTGATGATGATCGTGCTGTCATTGCCGCTGACGCTTCTTCTTTATGCCCAATCGAAACGGACTGCCGGCCAATGACACTGCTTACGATCCAGTCTGTCAGCAAGCACTATGGCCCGGTGAGAGCTTTGGACAAGGTGACGCTGGACGTTGCCGCCGGCAGCCGCACCGCCGTTGTCGGCCCCTCGGGTTCCGGCAAGACGACTTTGCTGCGCATTGTTGCGGGCTTCGAGCGGCCAGATGAAGGGCAAGTCATCCTGAATGGCGAAGTGCTCGCGGATGGCTTGGCAACCGTTCCCGCCCACAAGCGCGGCATCGGCATCGTCTCGCAAGACGGCGCGCTTTTTCCGCATTTGAGCGTTGCCGACAATATTGGCTTCGGTTTCGAGCGTGGCGCTCGCGATCGCGAAAAGCGGATCGTCGAACTGCTGGATATGGTCGAGCTCGACCGCAACATGCTGACGCGCCGTCCTCACCAGCTTTCCGGGGGTCAACAGCAGCGTGTGGCGCTCGCGAGAGCCCTCGGCCGCAAGCCGCGTCTCATGCTGCTCGACGAGCCCTTCTCGGCGCTCGATACCGGCCTTCGCGAACACATGCGCAAGGCCGTCGCCCGCGTCCTCCAGGCGGCGGATATCACGGCGATTCTCGTCACCCATGATCAAGCAGAGGCTCTCTCTTTTGCAGATCAGGTCGCGGTGCTCAGGGAAGGCAAGCTGATCCAATCGGGTTCACCGCAATCGCTCTACCTGCAGCCGAAGGACCGCGAAACCGCACTCTTCCTCGGGGATGCGGTGATGCTTCCGGCGATCATCCGCAATGGCTTTGCCGATTGCGCGCTCGGCCGCGTCGCAGTGGAAGGCGGCCATCAAGGCAAGGCCGAGATCATGCTGCGGCCGGAGCAGATTCGCGTCGTTGCCGATGAAAGCGAGCCCGCCTCTGGAGGCCGCGTCGTTGAGGTGGAGTTCGGCGGTGCGACCTGCACCGTGGCGGTGTCGCTGGAAGGGGTGGCGCTGCCGCCGATCCTCATCAAGACATCCAGCGTGGCTTTGCCAGAGCGCGGCGATCGTGTTCGCCTTGATATCGCCGGCAAGGCGCATGTCTTCGGCGGCCGTTAAGCCGTCTTTCGCGAAACACTTTCCGTTTCCGCCTGCTCCAGCCAGCCGCCCGTAAAGCCGGCACGTTCGAGGCCGAGCCGGATGATCGGCGACCGTTGCATCAGGCTCCAGATGAACTCCGACCGATCGTTTTCGATCGTCATCACCAGCAGTCCCTGGTCGATCGCGACGCACCGGTCGTCCACCCAACCTTCGGGCCGGGCGGTCTTCACTGATGGATTGAAGCCGCCCGGAAAGCGGCCTTCGCAGAGCAGATTGGGATAGGCAGCCAGCAGCGCCTCCAGGCCGTCGACCGCCGCCTGTCGGTCATAAGGCAATGCCGCAAGCGCCGCCCACGGTGCGATTGTCCCGTCGTCCGGGCCAAGTGGTGCACCGCGCGCGGCGTAACCCAGAACCTTCGGATGCCGGCCGCTACGCATGTTCCGCGTTGGCGGCGGACCGTCGGAGGCGGAAAATCCCCAGACATTCCTGTTGTAGCCGACGAAGTGCCCGGGATTGCGCTCGGCATAATCGCGCTGGACGGCGATCGAAACCTGGGTGTTGCGGAAATAGTCCCAGTCGCGTGCAGCCATCTCCCTGTCCTGAATCCCGCGGAAGTCGACCCAGGCATGGGAGAAAAGGTGAATGAAAAACGGTCCGGCATAAAGATAGGGCTGCTTGCCGAAGAGCATCCAGGAATAGCTTGAGACGAAGGCATCGTAGCTCGATTGCGGGATCGGATGGGTGGGCGAAGCGAGCGCTAGCGTGTAGAGCAGGATCGCCTCGTCATAGCCCTGCCAGCGCCAGCGCAGAAAGCCGCTTCCAGGCTTCCAGCCCATGCAGACGGTCTGTCCTTTATTCAACGCCCAATGCCAGTCGATGCGCTCATAGATGAATTTCACCAGTTCGCGGATTTCCGTCTCGATCGGATCGGCGCCATCGAAGTAGGCCGCAGCCGTCAGCATGCCGGCGACGAGCAAGGTCGTGTCGATCGTTGAGAGCTCGCTGTTCCATGCGCGGTGGCCGGTATCCATATGCAGGAAGTGGTAATAAAAGCCACGATAGCCGGTCGCATGGCGCTCGCGCCCTTGATGGCTCCCGGCAAAGAAGCGCAGCGTCGTGATCGTCCTGCCTGCCGCTTCCGCCTGCGTAATCCATCCGCGTTCGACGGCGACCGTATAACTTGAAAGCGCAAAGCCGGTGGCAGCGATGCTGCAGGGAACGTCGGGTATTGACGTATCCGCGACCAGGCCGTTTTCGGGATTGGAATACTTCAGAAAATAGTCGAATGCGGATTTCTGCAGCCTGTCGATCAGCGCGGCATCCGTGTCGTCAAATCGTTGCAGCATACATCAAACCAACCGTTGTCCGCCCTCGTTCAACATGGCGATGCATTGCGCACAAATCAAATTCTTTTCAGATAATGCGACAAATGGCTCGTTTGGCGCTGGCGCGGCGATATCGATTCACAACAAAACCCCTTTCGGCGGATTATTAAGTATCTGATGTTATCGCGCCCGACCTGTTGGGGTGGACGGCCCCCGAGCGGCATCGAAATGTGCCAGAGTGAGCCGTTAACGATCTCAAACGAAGGAGCCGTCCGTGGATCAGATTATCCGTATTGGCATGGATACGTCAAAGCACGTCTTTCAATTGCATGGTGTAAACGCCGCCGAGCAACCGATCTTGCGCAAGAAGATGCGCCGCAAGGAGATGGTGGATTTCTTTGCGAATTGCCCACCGACCGTGATTGCGATCGAAGCCTGCGGCGCTTCGCATCACTGGGCCCGGTTGCTGACGGGGCTCGGACATGAGGTCAAGCTGATCGCGCCACAACTGGCGAAGCCCTACGTCAAGCGCGGCAAGAATGATGCGGCCGATGCCGAAGCGCTATGCGAGGCGATGAGCCGTCCGACGATGCGGTTCGTTCCGGTGAAGAGTGCGGATCAGCAAGCCGCGCTGATGCTGGTGGGCATGCGCGAGCGCGCTGTCGCCGCACAGACGCAGCTTGCCAATACAATTCGTGGCTATGCAGCTGAGTTCGGGCTGACGGCGGCCAAAGGCATGTCTCATATTCCGCTCCTTCTGGAACGCACCATGATTGATGAAAGCGTTCCGGCTGTGGCGCGTGAGCTGTTTACGTCTCTCGCTGAGGAATTTGCGCAGTTGGGGGATCGCCTGAAAGAGGTGGAGGCAAAACTGATGGCCTGGTATCGCAACAATGAATGTTGTCGCCGTCTTGCAAAGATCCCTGGTGTCGGACCGATCGGCGCGGTCTTGCTGGCGATGAAAGCTCCGGCCCCGGAACAGTTTACATCCGGAAGGCAGTTTGCCGCCTGGATGGGCCTAACGCCCAGAGACCATTCGACTGCGGGCAACGTCAGGCTCGGTGTCATTACGAGGGCCGGCGATGAGACCTTGCGCAAGACATTGGTCGTGGGTGCGACCTCGCGGCTTCAACAGGTAAGAGCGGGACGTGGAAAGAGCACTTCGCCTTGGCTCATCGAGTTGCTCAAGCGCAAGCCACCCAAGCTCGTGGCTGTCGCGCTGGCCAACAAGATCGCCCGGATCGCCTGGAAGATAATGGTGACCGGCGAGGACTACAAAGGTAATGCTCGCGACCGGCTCTGGCCTGCGCAGCATAGAGAGATCAGTCAGGTCTAGGTTAGCAGGTTACAGATGCTGCCGTGCCGATCTGATGCGTGAACTTGCAAGGAACGAGCAGATGGTGTGATCGATCGATCCGAGACGTGGGACACTCCGTATCTCTCAGTGGCCGTTGAAGGTCGCCGACCTGTTTGGAACTCACGTCGCGGAACCCATCTTGGCCAGCGTTCATGTGCGAGCGCAACAACAGGCCGGACATATGAACGCAAGCGATCTCGATCAAATCATCATAGGAGTTCTTGCAGGGAGGGGGCCGTCCACATATGAGAGATAGGTGGCGTTTTGTGGTGCGCCGAAGGGTTTCGCCGGCAGTTTGCCGAACGCGGCTTGCCGATCGCCATCCGCACCGACAACGGCCGGCCGTTCGCCAGCCCCAACGGCCTCTACAATCTGTCGAAGCTGTCGGTGTGGTGGCTGAGCCTCGGGTCGTCCTAAAGCGCATCAGGCCGAGCCGTCCTGTCGCCAAACTCCCCTCCGGGGCGCTTTGGACAGGCCGGTGTGAGGGCGAAATAGGGGCCAACCCACCACACCTGTACTGCTGCACCCACATCCTTCACCCCAGGAGCTCAGGAGCTCTGTGGGTTTAGTGTACGGGTGGCTACTTCGGTCGTTGCGCCCACCACTCGCCGTCAGCTGTGACGATCCTCGCGTCTGCGTCTTAGGCTCTTTGAGGAGGCCACCCCGCGCTGCCGTCCGCCGCTTTCTTCATGGTGATCGCACCAGGGGCGCTCGTGAATATCAAGCCAGCGCGTTGGTATCGCGCCACACCATGGTCGAGGGAGGCAATCGGGTCTCTGGCATGGGCGACCCGTCCTACAGCTGCTGATCCTCGTGCTCGTCATTGGCAGCTCGAACATCGCACTGCCTGTACGAGCCCCGCCTGCGTTTCGATCGTCTGCCAGAGCGCAAGGATGCGCTCCATCTGCTTGATGAGCGGCGACTTGTAGAGACCCTTGGAGAGGAAGAACCCTACCAAGTGAGAGCTTCTGAAGGCGTTGTATTCGGCTTTGTCGCGAGTGATCCGCCGATCGCCGGAGATTACAATCCATCGTCCCTCGGCACTGAGCTCCCCGATCCATTGCACGTCCTTCACGCCGGGACCAAACCGCTCCCGAACATGGATGATTTCGTGCTTTCCAGAAAACAATGCATGTAGGGAGTAGGGAGCGCGCGAGCGCGGGTGGAAGGTTTTCCTCTACCAAAACCTTCACGCAGCTCTCTTTAATCCGTGTTCAAACTGCACCGCGTCGCGAACCACGCTGACTGGCACTTCGAATATTCGTGCGACATCCTCGACCGATCCCTCTGCCTCGACGGCATCGGCAAGCGCAACAGTCGGAACGCCTGACTGTGAGGCAACCGGCTGACCGAATGCGCGATCGGGATCGATCACGATCGACTGCTTGCCGTTGAACGGACGCCACCGGGCAACCGCATCATCCTCGATGTCGAGTTCTTTGAACGTGCGCTCAACGACCTGCTGGAACACGTACTGTCGGCGTTCTAGATCGAGGAGCTTCGGCTCTACAGATCGCTCGATGCTTTGTAGGAAGATCGTGCGGCCATCTGTCTGAAAGCGACGCGTGGAGAAAGGGCGCTCGTCGTTCGCGCATGTGCGAGCAAAGTCGAGGCAGTTGCGTATCGCCAATAGGCTGACGCCAGCGTCTATGAATTCCTTGACGAACCGAAGCTCGATGAGATCGCGGAAGCCGATTTCCAGATGATCCTCGATCTCCGCATGCTGCGTTGTCCAGAGCGGCGGCATGTGGTGTTCTTTGCCCGAGCGCCGGAAAGTGTAGCCGCGAAGCCAACGGTTCACGTTAAGAGCAGACGTTTTCAGAAGTCTAGCGGCCTCCGGCGCGGTGTAAGAACCTACGCCGATCGCATCAACAGCCGATGAGTGTCCTTGCGTCGAAGCCATGTACGGCAACCTACTGATGTCCACACGGCCCGCAAGATGGAAATAGTCCAAGGGCGAAAGGATTATTTTGAAACTTCGTGGGAACACGGCGGTGAGCCGTCGAGCATTCCAAGAACGGGAGAGCCATGAGCACAATTCCGCTCCTCGGGGTCTTGAGGTGTCGTGAAGTGATAGCGGGTCAGACTTCACGGCTTCCAACGCCAGATCCCTTTTCGCGGTGGCGACAAGGTGGCGACACGAGAAAACCCCTTTCGGACTTCTCAAGACGTCGTACCGGTAAGGAATTGATTTTACTGATGCTCGACCCGAGAGATAGGTGACGTTTTGTACCGGAGATGGGGTATTCGGCTTTCGCCCCATCTTCTACGGTGATGCAGGGAGGTGCTGCGCTTCGAGCTGATGATAGAACGTGGTCTGTTCAAACAGCCACAAGCATCAGGAAAGGAAGCGCAGCATGAAGCACTTTATTGGCCTCGATGTCTCGGTAAAAGAGACTGCCGTTTGCATTATCGACGAATCCGGCAAGATCTGTCGTGAGGTGAAGGTTGTCAGCCACCCTGACGATCTCATTGCGGTGCTGAAGGACCCGACCTGGAACGTCGAGCGGGTCGGGCTTGAAGCCGGACCTTTGTCGCAGTGGTTATTCGAAGGGCTGGCCAGGGCGGGATTGCCGGTCATCTGTATCGAGACGCGCCATGTGAAGGCCTTCCTGAAGGCGCAGCCCAACAAGACGGATCGCAACGATGCGCGCGGCATCGCGCAAATGATGCGCGTCAATCTGTATCGCCCAGTGCATGTGAAGACGCTGACGAGCCAGAAGCGGCGGGCGCTCTTAGCGGCCCGCAAGCTGCTGCAGGAAAAGGCGATCGCCATCGAGAACGACATCCGCGGCCTTCTGCGCAATTTCGGGCTGAAGGTTGGCGCCGTGGGAACGGCAAAGTTCGAAGAGCGCATTCGGGAGCTCACCGAAGGCATGCCCGACCTCGCGGCGATCATGGAGCCATTGCTTGCCGCCCGAGGGAAGCTGCGTACCGAATTTGCGCGCCTGCACAGACAAGCCCTTGCGGTGGTGAAGGATGATGCCACCTGCCGGCGCCTGATGACGATCCCGGGTGTCGGCCCCGTGGTGGCGCTCGCCTATACCGCGACAATAGACATTCCGCAGCGCTTCAGAAACTCCAAGGCGGTGGGATCGATCCTGGGACTAACGCCGAAGCTCCACGAGTCCGGGGAAAGCAAGCGCGTCGGCTGCATATCGCTATGCGGGGACGGCACGATGCGCACTTTGCTCTATGAGGCTGCCCAGCTGCTGCTGACGCGCGTGGGGAAATGGTCGTGGCTGAAGGCTTGGGCGATGAAGATCGCCAAGCGGCGCGGCATGGCGAAAGCGAAAGTCGCACTCGCTCGTCGCCTAGCGGTCGTCATGCATCGCATGTGGCTCGACGGCACTGAATTCCGCTGGACGCGGGAAGCCATGACATCAGCGAGCTGACAAGAGGTCAGAAGGAGAAAGACACATAGTTCCGCCAGTTGGCGGAAGGACGTCCTTCGCAGGACGATGGATGAGGCAAGTTCGAACCTATGTCTGTGCCGATCGCATCACGCGGTAATCACGTCCCGGAGATTGAACCGCCCCATTCTCCTAACCCCATGCTGGGAGGGCGAAACGCCGATCCCGAAGAGAAGCGAGGACCTGCGGAAGATGTCATGCCCCAAAGAGGTGGAGACGCTCGTAAGTGCTTGACGCCAACACGCCGAATAGAGAAGACATAGGTAACACTTTTCGCTTTTTGGAGGCGCAGGAAAAAGAAGACGCCAAGTTGCCCTCGCTTAACGACACAAACCTTGTCCACGGCGAGGAAACGGCAGACTTTTTCCGCAACGAACATGCCTTCAATGGCAGGCGCTTTTCGCTGATCATCTCCAACCCGCCCTGGGCTGAGCCGGAGGGCGCAACTCGTACGTCAGCCGACGATTGGGCGGAGCGGGCGGGGCTCCTTTCGTTCGCCGCCAAATCGCCGGCGCCTATGCGCTTCGCGCCATCGATTTCCTGACCAATGGCGGCCGTGTTTGCCTCATCCTGCCCATCGGACTGTGCTTCGCATGCAATTTTGGCTCTGACGCAGTTTTGGTGATGATGGATTCTATCCCGCGCCGATGACGCGGGCTTGGAGGAGATCAATTTTTCCGCGGCCATACATCTGCCGTTTCACAAGTTTGAGCTTGGTGATCTGCCCTTCCGTCTGGCCGTTCGACCATGGCGAAGTAATCGCGGCGCTGACGGCAGCACGGTCTTTGACGACGCCGTTGGCGAAGGAGGTTACCAAACCCGTTCGGGCGCTCTCCAACCATGGATCGAGATTAGCGATGGATTTCTTACGGATCATCGCCTGGAAGGCGGCAGTGGCTTCCCGCGCCTCGACGAGCAGCGGCACGCCGCCTCCAATCGCCGCAACCGTCACGGTTTCAGAGGTCGTCGCGACCGATGGTCATAAGACGCGCGATGGTGCTGGCCGGAGGCGCTCGGCTCAAGGCACCGTCATCGACCTTTTCTGCTTTTCGACGGGGTGTGGCCCACTCGGTAACAACGCGAAGGCAGCCACGGAACCCTTGGCTCTTGAGTTGCCGCCATAGCTCCGTTCCATTCTGGTGTCCGGCCGCCCATTGAGCGTCAAGCCAGGGTAGGTAGAGTTCGAGCGAGTTCGCACGGACGCGGAAGACATCCGAACGTTGACCACGCAGTATGCGTCGGACAAGGCCGCGACTGTATCCGGTCCGGCGCACGATCTCCTTGATTGTTGGTCTAAGCGTCGAAGTTCACGGAACGGAGGTTGGCTTCGTCCTGCATCTTCCTATGTCGAAGGCTTACTTGTGTCCTAATTCACCGGTTGTCTAGTCAAGATGATACGAGATGGCATGTGCACGGAACGACTATAATAAAGTCCAAATAAAGTCCCATCCTCCTGAAGCTTAAGCGACTCAGAAGCATTCTCACTTGGCAATAGAAGCGTCCCGTTATAAATCTTTCCCCATACATAACGCATTCCTGGTTCCCGTATTATAGAATTACCGCCCCAGGAATTGAAAACCTTCACGCGAGTTCCTTGAACTTCCGTTATTATAAAATAAGTATCGAGCGTTCCCTCCCACTGACCGCGCCATACACCTATAAACGGTTTTATATTTGGGTCCTCAGTCGTCATCGGTTTGATCTCTGCCGGAACTTTAGCCGGCAGCAAAGTTTCAACAGGATTGATATCTGTTATGGGAATTTCTTCACCACCACCCAACAGAATGATATTCTCATCGCGGTGAACCATCATGGAGGTTGCGAAGTTGGCGGTAGAGAATACGAAGCTGAGCGCAGTGATCGCGGCAATTTTGCTCATGACCTGTACCCTTTCGCGACTATCGGTTGGCGGCCTGTGCCAAGTTAGCGCCCCTCTCAGAAGGCGGAACTCTCAGGATTTCACCCACAACCTCGTTGCCGCGGCGAAGAAGGTTCAGGATTGGGCAGAACCGCTCTACTGCTGAGTTTAGGTGCGATAGATCTTCGATCTCTGTGACGACCGTAGCGATGTAACGGATCTCGTGAGGATAAATCAGAGCATCCTCAAATCCCGGTGTCCCAGCACGGGAGTCGATCTGACCGGACACGTCAACACGAACATCATCGAGGGGTATACGCAGATCCGCCGCTTGGATGAGATAGGTGTGCGTGAGACAACTGGATAACGCACCAAGCAACAGTTCAGGAGACGTAGCCCCAAGATCGTAGCCTGCGAAACTCGCAGGACTGTCTGAGACAATTTGAAAATCCCTGATTCTAATCCGTCGGATACCGCTTCGTCCCTCAGCTGTGGCGCTGGCGGATATCGTGACAAGTGCCGCGTCGGGCGTGCGATGGACCCATTCGCGCCTTAACAGTAATGCGGCACGTTTTTGTTGCAGAAACTCCCGGAGCGTCGACATCAGGTTTCCCTTTTGGTGCGTTGCTAAAGAGACCAAGTAAAGACGGAATCCCCACGGACCTCGCGCCAGGTTTTTCCTCTGTTGTCGCCATCACTGTCGGTAAGGTTTTTTGAAATTGCCAGCCGAAGCTGCGCGCCTAAAGGCTGACCGCACGAGATCCATTCAGAAAGGCCTTCGATGAATTTGTTCCGATAGTCCCCTCCACCAAAACTCCGGAGAAAGCCGCGGTTCCAAATCGCTCCGGCGGTCCAGTCATTGGCAAGGATCGCCACACCAATGGCCTGCGGATCTCCGAAAACCCCGGCGTTGAAACCAGACGGGATTTTGGGATCATTCAAACCAATAACGAGGAAATCAGGCCTGGTCTTTGACATGAATGATGAGAAGGCAAGCGTGCCGGGCGGTCCACCTGGAATATCAAGGGGCTCCCGATCGGCATGTTTATAGTTATGGCGTAGCGCCTCGTTGCTGGGCGTGATGCCGGATGGATCGTTTCCGAACCTTTGCGTCATCTGAACGAATTTGCACAACCGTGCGGCGGTAGCTTGGAAACCCTGTTCCGTCCGCTCCAGTATCTGAACCTCTTCTGCCAATCCTCGATTCCTGAGGGGGATGACCACCTTCCCCCCAATCTGGCAAATGTCGAAGAGGTAAGTCGGAAACGTGAATGAAGAAGCGGTGTACATCACCCGATCAAACGAGCCAATGTCCGTCGGCAGCACATTTCCGTCACCCAGTTTCACCGCAACTTCGCCTAGGCCGAGCTTCTCCAAATTTACTTGGGCTCGCTTGACAAGCTCCGGTATGATCTCAATGCCGGTCACATTCCGAGGTTCCTGCGAAAGTTCGGCCATCATGGCCAACAACCAGCCGGTACCGCAGCCGATCTCAAGCACCCTGTGGCCTGGTTGAACGTCCAGGGCAGCAAGAAGATGCATGATAAAAGCTGGCTCAGAACTTGACGCCTGGAAACTCTCACCCTTGTTTCCGACGTACATCAGCGGCTGGTTTGAATAGATAAGTGGAAGTGCACCATGATCATCTCGCGAGCGGGTCGGGCCATCCCACATCTCCGACACCAGTCGAAAGTGCTCGACGAATTCATGTCGCGGATATTTTCTGAAAGCCTGCTCCATCGCTTGTGAGACATCAATACGACTGCCGTAGATCGGGGTGTATGAGACAACCGTCTTAAGCAGGCTGTTGTTAAGCTCAGCGACATCTGCTGCTACCATGTGCTATATCCTCCCGAACAAAATCGTGTTTACGGCTGTTTCATGTGTCCCCAAGACTCTGAGGTCTCGATCTATCAAATGGTCAAAGTGTCCACCCCAGATTACCGACCCAAGATCGAGCGTGACCCCGATGAGGCACAACGTCTGGCAGGCTAAACCCGCCTCTATCAGGGCAAAGCGATAGCCTCTTTCCTGGTATTTCCGAGTTGACCGCTCCAAATCGATCGTTTGAACCACGGCGAAAGCCGGCAAAACGGCCTGCTCAAGTCCAAGGGCTTTCCGAAGCTCGTTTCTATCTGCCTTCGGTTCCACCATGATGATTTTGCGGTTTTGCGGTGAGCAGTAGGCTATGAAGGGGTTGGGAACGCCATCGACATTTAGGCCGATTATGTAGTGCTCGACGGCGTAGATAGCTCCCGCAGAGGAGTATGATCTGCGACGTCCATTGATGAGTTCGCTGGGATCCGGGAGTTTTCTTGCCATGACAGCTTGTCGAAACAGGTCTCCGACAATCGAGATTGGAACCGGTGATTTTGAAAAATTCCTGGTGCTCTTTCGTCTGAGCAGGATGCGCGACAGGAGGCCCGCCTGATCATCTTCTGGGGCTGCGAAAATCGCGTCGCCAGCGTAGGCCTTTGGCACGTCGACAAGCCGGCTCCGCGCCCGAGAGTTATTGTTGAAAAAGGCAACACGCCGACCCCACGCTATGCGATTTTCCCGATAAAGACGGGTTGCTTCGTGCGTGAACTCAATGAACTCCGTAGCGGTCTGATCGGGCGTAGCGATTACCATCGGTCATCCTCATGCAAAGGGCTGTAACTGGCGGTTCAGCCTGAATATCGTGGTCCTCAACAAAGACATGGAAACGCGCTCCAAGCGTCGCCGATCGTCGGCTACGACACGCTCGCCGCAGGTGAGCGGCTGAAGCCCCGGCACGAGAGCCTTCACAACGTGAAATCCCATCTCCCGGATATCGGCTGGGGTAATATCGACGAAGTAGCTTCGGTATCCGCGCTCGCTCAGGCGCTCAGCAATCATTTTGACTGTCGCGTCGGCGTCCGTTTCATCGAGTGCTGTCGTTTCGTTCGGCCTGTCAGCGGCCCCGCTATTCTCGAAAAACCAAGTCGCCGACTCTGCCGCCGACGGTTGGCTATAGTATCGGCCGTGATCCACGAAATCGCGTATGTCGACCGACGACAATCGAGGCGGCGACTTGCTCTGCCAGAAAATCATTCCTTGAAGGATATGGTATGCCTCAAGGACGGCCTTCTTGTCGGCCTCGGATGCACTGCACGCAGCACTGGCACCTAAACAAAATCCGAACTCACGCTTCGGCATAGTCAATCTTGCCAAGGAGACCGGGACAATGTTCTCGACAGAGATATCATACAGTTCCGCAGTGATGCCGCTGTAGCCGATTGTCTGCCCGAGGGCCTCTGTTATATCGCAAGCACGCGTCTTCCTGACAGGCGCTGCAGAAAGCAACCAACGTGAAGAAAAGGCGTCCCTCTCAATAACTTCGAGGAGTCCGGAAAGCCGAGCTTGGCCTACGCTTATTCCCGCGCCTAACCCGGTCGATGTGCGTTGGGCAAAATTTTCACCGGGCAGTATTTTTCCCAGGCGCAGCCAAACATTGGCAGCCGGCACCAGCATCCTCTCGCCCGACAAACTGTCCTCCGCTTCGACCCAGCGAATAGGCTCATCTTCATTAAACCGCTGGTACGGAAAATCTTGAGTGAAACTTTCGTCTGCGAAACCTATCCACTCCCTGGGATCAACCGCGGATTGACGGAGCTCGGAGAATGGTGCGATGGATGTTCGACAAGAATCGAAGCTATATGCCGAGTATCGTTCCACCGCCTCCCCGATCATGGACCACAATGCGTCGAGACGGGTTAGACCACTGCCTGACACGATAATCTTTGCTGTGTCCTCTCGGTATCGCGCGCCGTCGACGAAAGCATAGGGATATGCCAATGCGCCTCGATAAGTGTGAACGACAGGGCCGGCCGGCAACGATTCGATATAGTCGACCGAAGTCACGATGCCGGCGCGGCGATCAACTAACGCCTTGAGGATATCGTCGAGCATCTTGTCACCGCCTTAATCGCGCAATTGGATCAAGGGTGCCACACGCCTCGCATCTTGGGAGGCGCCTAACCGGTGACGATCTGAAATCAAAGGTCCTTACATCGATAGAAAGCTGCTCATTCAGAAGGACATTTACCCGCTCTCCTTGCACCAGCCGTGATATGACCGCAACGATGAGGGCTTCGAAGAGAGCCAAGGAGGGTGATGTAATCCCGCTTCCTTTCGCGGCAATCCAGTGACGCCTGTGCAGTGTAGCGTCCCTATATGCCGCCTCTGTACGTTGCTCGAGACATTCGAAGCAGGAAGTCTGCCCTGGAAAAAGAACAGGGCCTATTTCAAGGTGCGATGAACTGGTGCAAGCAAACAGGACCGGCTTGCCGCGAGTAATGGCGAAGCGGTTCCAATTCTGCAGAAAATCATAGTCGTATGGATCGGCAATGATGACGCCGTAGTCCGCATCCTCTTCATTGCTCAGTTCAAATCCATGAGCATTTAGCCGATCAATCAGTGCACCTGCCGACACGTTCGACACGACAGATACCTTTGCCACGGCATCAGTGGGCTTGTGGCAACGGGAACTGAACGAATCTACGTCAATAAGGATGCCCGTCTTAACAAATTCGCCGATCAAAGCGGACGCCTCCGCATCGTCTGCGACCCGTTTAAGAATCTCTGCCGAAAGCGCGTCAGACAGCAAGCCGTCGACTAGATCCCCAATCACTGGGTTGACCGCGGGAAGACGCAGCGTTCGGCCCGGCGAAATGACGAGAAATTCACGCTGATGCCTTCCCCGGTAGATTTGAACGGCTTCATCGAGTCTGTAGGACATCGCAACTCCAACCGATTGGGCGGGCGTTCGGCCCGGCGACAAGTTTTCTTGCCGCCGGACGACGCTAATTGCCTCGGCTTCAGCAACTGCTGGCGCCACCATCACAGTTACCGCAACTGCAACCGCTGGATGATCCAGTGTCGCAGTTGGCGCAGGTCGAAGCGAGATCGTTCTGGATCTGCTCGTCCTCGAGTTCATCGGTCAGATCAAACAAAATGCCCTTGAGTAGATGTTCGTTCGTGGGCTTCTGAATATCGATTGTGGAAGTGTCTTGAGGCGTCATCACAATTCTCCATTCATTCACGTTCAGGGTGATTATCAGTTCGCGCGACACGCAAAAAGATAAATTTTATCATCTTCACAATCAATACGCGTTACAAAATGTGATCGCCCGATGTTGTTTTTTCTGGGTTACTTTGAGTCATTTTGTTTCAATATTAGGTCATTGTAGGAATTTTTTTGTAAATAGTGCGACTTTTCTAGAAAATGAATGCATCACTGCATTATCGCTGGGCTAGGGAAAGGCACTGATTTGTTCATTAGAAATCGATTGCTTTGCATTGCAACCAGACGAGTAGCATTGAGCTACGGCGGCGCCGCCGATAGGGCTGTCGCCCGCCACTTGCCGGCGTAGGCGACCATAGATTTCTGTTTCCAATGAAAACCACTCAAACCTATTCCTCCCGGTTCTCGTCTTTCCACGGTGAGAAACGAAAAGCGGCCGGTTGCATCACCACTTTCAGTTGCCTCTGCCATCAAAGGTCCCGACGAGACCTTCCCGGTCTGGGTCATCGCCAGCCATTCGATCAGCGTTCGCACCGCTAACTCAGCGGGCCTCACGCGTTGGGCGCTTTCGAGGGGCAACAGGCGGCGCCAAACCCGCAAGGGGCTCACTCAGCATAACGTCACTCATGATTTCTCCAGCGTATATTGCGGATCATTATGCAACGTTATAACGTATCATTCAAGAGACTATGTCGTCTCGACAAGAACCTGGTGGAGACATCCATGGCAGAGCGCATGACGGCGCATTACCGCAGCCCCGTTTCTCACACCGTTGTCGCCGCGGCGCTCGATGCAGTAGACAAGACATGCCGCGAACCCGGGCTCCAGTTCACGACGATCCGCCGCCAGGTCATGGAGACGCTGATCAGGGCAGGCCAGCCGCTCGGTGCCTATGAACTGATGGGGGCCCTGCAGGACTCTCTCGGTCGCCGCCTCATGCCGCCGACCGTCTACCGGGCGCTCGAGTTCCTCCAAGAACAGCACTTCGTCTCCCGTATCGAGAGCAGGAACGCTTTCGTGCCGTGCGCTCATCTCGATCATCCGCACGCGTGCGTGTTCTTCATCTGCGACAATTGCGGCGCCTCAGCTGACGTCGAGGATCGAACGATCGAGTGCGCAGTCGCCCGCGATACCGCCTCCCTGGAATTTCGCATCGCTCGCCGCGTCGTCCGTCCGAGCAGGCAGTGAAGATTGGCCACCGTTCGAAGGCATCGCAGAACGACCGCATCATGGACGCAGCGGTACCGACATGATCGACCATTCGAGCGAGACGAAGTCTGCGGCGAGGGGGAAACAAAAAAAGAGCGTTTCGCGTTGGCCGCCCAATGGCGCGCCACGGCATCCTGCAATGCGCTTTCTCTTGCTTACACACTGCTTACATGGCGGGCGTTGAAAGGCATGAAGCAAGAAGCGCCCCGAAAGGACTCTCTTAACCGATTGTTTTCTTTTGAAAAACTGGAGCGGGCGAAGGGATTTGAACCCTCGACCCCAACCTTGGCAAGGTTGTGCTCTACCCCTGAGCTACACCCGCTCAATCCGCATCGGTCCGGGGTAGTTGATGGACCGTGGGCTGCCACCTTGCGGCGACGGGCGCTATATGGCCCAATCGATTTTCAAATGCAACAGGGAAATGACGGAAAGGCCAAGAAAAATTCGAAGTGCCCGGAAGCTGCTTCGCAAACCGCCGCAAATTCAAGGAAAAGCGTCGATCACGAACATTGCAAAACATGTTCCTCCGACTTAATCAGGGCGCCTTACCCCTTTCATTCCAGACGGATGCCGCGATGACCGAAGCCAAGCCGAAAAACAGAGACGATCTTTTCGCTTTCCTCGATGGGCTCGGTATCGCGCACAGCACGCGGCAGCATGCTCCGGTCTTCACCGTGGCCGAATCGGTGTCGCTGCGCGATGAAATCCCTGGCGGGCATACAAAAAACCTTTTCGTGAAGGATAAGAAGGATCAGTTCTTCCTGCTGACCGTCGAAGAGCATGCCGTTGTCGATCTCAAGACCGTGCATGCATTAATCGGTGCGGCCAGCAAGGTTTCGTTCGGCAAACCGGAAAAGCTGATGGAATATCTTGGCGTGATCCCCGGCGCGGTCACGGCCTTTGGCGCTATCAACGACACGGGCATCAATGTGACCTTCGTGCTCGACGTGGACTTGATGAAGGAGGAGATCGTCAATTGCCATCCGTTGTCCAACGATGCGACAACGTCGATTGCAAGCGCAGACCTCATCCGCTTCATGGAAGCGACCGGCCATAAGCCGCTTGTCTTGAAAGTGACGGCCTGACATACGATTTTAGCGCTAGAAAAGCCGGGCACCGGCATGGCGGGAGATACCAATGAGCGGCAGCGACAATCCTTACGGCAATTCCTTCGGCACGCAGATGTCGGCAACGGCGAACTTCGGTTCGGCGCCGCAGCCGGCGGCAGGCGGCGGACATATCAAGGATACGACAACCGCCACTTTCACGACGGACGTCATCGAGGAATCGCGCAACCAGCCGGTGCTCGTTGATTTCTGGGCGCCTTGGTGCGGCCCCTGCAAGCAATTGACGCCGGTGCTCGAAAAGGCGGTCAACGAGGCGCAAGGCCGCGTGAAGCTCGTGAAGATGAATATCGACGACCATCCGTCGATCGCAGGCCAACTCGGCATTCAGTCGATCCCGGCCGTGATCGCCTTCGTCGGCGGCCGCCCGGCCGATGGTTTCATGGGTGCTGTGCCGGAAAGCCAGGTTCGCCAGTTCATCGACCGCCTCGCCGGTCCTGCCGGTGCGGATCAGGCTGCGGAGATCGAAGCGGTGCTTGAGGAGGCGTCGGGCCTTCTTGCCGCGGGCGACGTCAATGGTGCCGCGCAGCTCTACGGTGCAGTGATGCAAGCCGATCCGGAAAATGCCAAGGCGCTTGCTGGAATGGCCGAATGCATGATTGCCGCCAACCAGCATCAGCGCGCTCGCGAAGCCTTAACCGATCTGCCGGAAGGGCTTGCCAATGACGCCGGGATTCAAGCCGTCATCACGAAGCTCGATCAGATCGAAGAAGCTCGCAAGCTCGGCGATCCCGTCGCCCTGGAGCAGGACCTTGCGCTCGATCCGGACAATCACGACGCACGCATGAAGCTTGCCAAGATCCTGAACGTCGAGGGAAAGCGCGATGAGGCGGCAGACCATCTGCTCCACATCATGCGCAAGGACCGGACCTTCGATGACGATGGCGCGCGCCGTCAGCTCCTGCAGTTCTTCGAAGTCTGGGGCTTCAAGGACCCGGCAACCGTGTCCGCGCGGCGCAAGCTTTCAGCGATGCTCTTCTCATAACTTTAGAAACCTTGCCCTTGCGTTTTTGGGCAAGGGCACCACATTTCAGAGGCAGAACAGGAGTATCGTTTCGCTCCTGCCGGTTGGTTGCGGGACAAGGTTTGATGCAAGTCGGGAATGCAAGATATTTAAAGCCCGGCGATCTGCCAGATTCGATCGCCGTCTTTCCTCTGACCGGCGCTCTTCTTCTGCCTACGGGACAGCTTCCGCTGAATATTTTCGAGCCACGTTATCTCGCGATGTTTGACGCCGCTCTGGCCGGCAATCGGCTGATCGGCATGGTCCAGCCCGCGCTTGGTGATAACGATTCGACGGCGGGCGAGAAGAGTGGCGAACCTCATCTCGCTCCCGTCGGCTGCATCGGGCGGATCACCTCTTTTGCGGAGACGGGCGACGGGCGCTATATCGTTTCGCTGACGGGCGTTTGCCGCTTTCGCCTACTTGGCGAAAAAATGACGCATGAGCCGTTCAGAAGCTTCCACATCGCTCCCTTCATTTCCGATCTCTCCGCACGCGATGAGGAAGACGCCGTCGATCGTGGCGCCTTGCTCTCCGCGTTCAGGGCTTATCTCGATGCGAACAAGCTTGAGGCCGATTGGGAAAGCGTCGAGCGCGCCAGCAACCTGACGCTCGTGAATTCGCTTGCGATGATGTCGCCCTTTGGCCCTGCCGAGAAGCAGGCGCTGCTGGAGGCGCCCGATCTTAAGACCAGAGCGGAAACCCTGATCGCCATTACCGAAATCGTGCTCGCGCGCGTCTTCGGTGACTCCGATACGGTTTTGCAGTAAATCATCGGGTATGGACGAAAAACTCAGCCGTGTTGATCCGAAACTGCTTGAGCTCTTGGTTTGCCCGCTGACCAAGGGAAGGCTCAGCTATGACCGGGAGCACAACGAACTCGTCTCGGAAAAGGCGCGCCTTGCCTATCCGATCCGTGACGGCATCCCGATCATGCTGGTGTCAGAGGCACGGAGGCTTGACGATTAGATCGTCTCGCCTGCCAAAAGCCTTGGATTGTTCCTGGCCGCCGTGCCGGCCGCCTGCCCGATGAAGAAGGACTTGAGGCTCGGCAGCCTGTCGACGATGCCGAGGCCGACATCGCGGGCAATGCGCACCGGCATTATGTCATTCGAGAACAACCGGTTCAGCACGTCGGTCGTAACCCCCATGCGGAAGGTGTCGAAGCGGCGCCAGGTCTGGTAGCGTTCGAGAATATTGATCGAGCCAATATCGAGCCCGAGGCGGTCGGCCTCGACGACGGTCTCAGCCAGCGCGGCCACGTCCTTGAAGCCGAGATTGAGACCTTGGCCGGAAATCGGATGAATGCCGTGTGCCGCATCGCCGGCAAGTGCAACGCGCGGTGCCACGAAGGCGCGGGCAAGCGTGAGGCCGAGCGGGAAGGCACGCTTTTCGCCAATGACCTTGAGCGCGCCGAGCTTGTGCCCGAAACGGCGCTCCAGTTCCTCCTCGAAAATCAGGTCGTCGTCGGAAACAAGCCGGTCGGCATCGTGCGTGCGTTCGGTCCAGACAAGGGAGGAGCGGTTGTTGGTGAGCGGCAGGATCGCGAAGGGGCCGGATGGGAGGAAATGCTCTTCGGCGCAGCCATTGTGCGGCCGCTCATGCTCGACGGTCACAACGATGCCGGACTGGCCGTAATCCCAGGTGACCGTCTTTATGCCCGCCAGATCGCGGAGCTTCGACCGCACGCCGTCACAGGCCACGAGCAGGCGTGACTCCAGCATGCTGCCATCGGACAGCGTGATGGAAATCCGGTTTTCTTCCGTCTTCAGGCCAGAGGCGCTCAGTCCATGCCGGATTTCGATGCCGAGCCGGTCGCAGACGCCGCGCAGCGCGCGGACCATGACGGCGTTCGGGATCATGTGCGCGAAGGGGCGGCCATCTTCCACTTCACCGTCGAAGGTAAGGAAAACCGGACGCACCGGATCGGAGGTCCTGGAATCGGTCACGATCATCTTGGTGATCGGCTGGGCTTCCGGAAGGATTTCTTCCCAGATGCCGAAGACCTCCAGCATCTTCGTTGCTGCGGCGATGACTGCGGAGGCGCGCATATCCTTCTGCCAGACATGCTCAGGCGATGCTTCAACGACCGCAATCTCAAGGTGGGGGGCTGCCTGCTTGACCGCGACCGCCGCGGAAAGGCCGACATAACCTCCGCCAACAACCAGCATGTCCAGCATCGCCTGCTCCCCGCGCTTGTGATTACAATGACGATCTATATAGATCATCGCATCCCCACTTCCTACCGTCGGGAGCTGAACAAATGATGGAAGACGCAGCCAAGCCCACGGCCATGGAAACGCTGCTCGCGACGCTCGATCTCGAGCCGATCGAGGTCGATATCTTTCGTGGTCGCAGCCCGCAGGTTGGCTGGCAACGCGTTTTTGGCGGACAGGTGATCGGTCAGGCACTGATGGCTGCCCAGCGGACGATCGAGACAGAGCGCTTCGTTCACTCACTCCATGCCTATTTCATGCGGCCGGGCGATCCTTCCGTGCCGATCGTCTATCAGGTGGAACGCATTCGCGACGGATCGAGCTTCAATACGCGCCGGGTCGTGGCGATCCAGCACGGCAAGGCGATTTTTGCGCTCTCGTGCTCCTTCCAGATCGAGGAACCGGGTTTCGATCACCAGATCGAAATGCCGGATGTTCCGACGCCGGAAAAGCTGCTCGGCGAGCAGCAGATCAAGGAACAGTATCTCGCGCATGCGCCGCCGGCTGTGCGCAAATACTGGGAGCGCGAACGGCCGATCGAAATCCGGCCGGTTTCGCTGACGCACTATTTTTCCGACAGGAAGCTCGATCCCCGTCAGGACGTCTGGGTGCGCGCGACGGGGCCGGTCCCGGATAACCGGCTCTATCAAGCCGCAGTGCTTGCCTATCTCTCAGACATGACGCTACTTGATACCTCGCTCTACGCTCACGGAACGTCGATCTTCGACCAAAGCCTGCAGGTTGCGAGCCTCGACCATTCCATGTGGTTTCATCGGCCTGATAAACTTACGGATTGGCTGCTTTACACGCAGGATAGTCCATCTGCTTCCGGCGCTCGTGGGCTCACGCGCGGTAGCCTGTTCACGCGGTCTGGCGTTCTGATTGCGTCAGTCGCGCAGGAAGGTTTGATTCGGAAAAAGGCAAATGAATAAAAAATGTGCATTTTTTCAAATTTGGGCATTATTTGGGCGGTTCTTGCCCTACCATTTGCCTCTTAAATAGCATCGTTCATTATACTCTTTATTTTTCAATAACTTATAGTCTGCTTCGAATCTGGCACGCCCTTTGAATGTATATCCCCAGTCGCTGTTCGTGAATGTCAGCGGCAAGGAGAGTCGGCTCCGCGCCGAGGATAACGAAGGATGGGAAAACCAGATGAAAATTGTGATGGCCATTATCAAGCCGTTCAAGCTCGATGAGGTCCGCGAAGCCCTCACGGCGATCGGCATCCAAGGCCTGACCGTGACCGAGGTGAAGGGCTACGGACGCCAGAAGGGGCATACCGAAATCTATCGCGGTACGGAATATGCAGTCAGCTTCCTGCCGAAGCTCAAGATCGAGATCGCCGTCGCATCAGAAATCGTCGACAAGGCCGTCGAAGCCATCGCGTCGTCAGCCAAGACCGGCCAGATCGGCGACGGCAAGATTTTCGTCTACTCGATCGACCATGCCGTCCGTATCCGCACGGGCGAAACCGATACCGAAGCGCTGTAAGAACGGCTGAGCAAGGAGCTTTATTCCAATGTCAATTTCGAAGTTTTCCTCCACATTTGCGCGGCTCGGGGCTGCGTCTGCCGCGCTTTTCGCGCCGGTCGTCGCCTTCGCGCAGGAGACCGCGCCGGCTGCTGCCGATGCCGCGGCTGCAGCGGCTCCGGCCTTCACCATGGACAAGGGTGACAATACCTGGATGCTCGTCTCATCGGCGCTCGTGCTGTTGATGACCATTCCGGGCCTGGCTCTCTTCTACGGCGGCCTCGTGCGCGCCAAGAACATGCTCTCCGTGCTGATGCAGGTATTCATGATCACTGCCGTTGTGTCCCTGATCTGGGTCACCTACGGCTACTCGCTGGCCTTCACTGACGGCGGCTCGCTGAACAGCTTCGTCGGCGGTTTCTCCAAGGCCTTCCTCGCCGGCGTCAACACGGCGTCGCTTGTCGAGACCTTCTCGAAAGGCGTCGCCATTCCGGAATACACCTTCATTGTGTTCCAGATGACGTTTGCCTGCATCACGCCCGGCCTCATCGTCGGTGCGTTTGCCGAGCGCATCAAGTTCTCTGCCGTCATCCTGTTCGTTATCCTGTGGGTCACCTTCATCTACTTCCCGATGGCGCACATGGTTTGGTTCTGGGGTGGTCCGAGCTCGTACACTTCGCCGTCCGGCCTGATCTTCTCCTATGGTGCAATCGACTTCGCCGGCGGCACGGTCGTTCACATCAATGCTGGTATTGCCGGCCTCGTCGGCGCCATCATGCTCGGCAAGCGCACGGGCTATAAGAAGGAAATCATGGCTCCGCACTCGATGACGCTCACCATGGTCGGCGCAGCGCTCCTGTGGGTCGGTTGGTTCGGCTTCAACGCCGGCTCCAACCTCGAAGCAAATGCCTACGCTTCGCTTGCCATGATCAACACTTTCCTCGCAGCCGCTGCTGCCGCTGTTTCCTGGTGCATCGTTGAAACCTTCGCCCGCGGCAAGGCTTCCATGCTGGGTGCTGCTTCGGGTGCAGTTGCCGGTCTCGTTGCCGTTACTCCGGCAGCAGGCTTTGCAGGTCCGATGGGTTCGATCGTTCTCGGCCTCATCGTTTCGCCGGTCTGCTACTTCTTCGTCGACGTCGTGAAGAACAAGTTCAACTATGACGACAGCCTTGACGTCTTCGGCGTCCATTGCGTTGGCGGCATCATCGGTGCAATCGGCACCGGCATTCTCGTCAACCCGGCTCTCGGCGGTGCAGGCATCGTCGACTATTCGACGGCGGATTTCGCTGCTTCTTATGCTGGTACGGCAACTCAGGTCTGGGCTCAGTTCAAGGGCGTCCTGACGACCCTCGTCTGGTCGGGCGTTGGCTCTGCGATCCTCTACAAGATCGTCGACCTTATCATCGGCCTGCGCGTAACCCCGGAGGCAGAACGCGAAGGTCTCGACCTGTCGACCCACGGCGAAGCTGCCTACCACTCTTCTTGATCACAGGGATTGCGGCGCCCAGCAGAGGGCGCCGCAGAACAGCCCGTCGCGGCCTATCGAAATATATAGGCCGCATCTTGGCCCGGACCTTTTCAGGTTCGGGCCTTTTTATTTGCCGGTCGGGCCTATCCGATCTCTCATGGTTAACATCGCTTTAACCCTCCTTTGATTAGGTGGGGCGGACGCATATTGCGTGGCGACGCCTCGGCGACTCGCGCGCTCAGCATTGGACGGGTTGGGTATATGGCAAGAAGCACTTCGCCGGTGATCGATAACCGGCCGGACCGTTTCTCCCTCTCAGGGTTCGTGCTCAGGCAGGCGCAAGCTCTCCTGGGTTTTGCGATCTTCCTGCTATTGGCGCTGGCGGTTGCAGCACTGGCGACATGGAACGTCTCAGATCCGAGCTATTCCTACGCAACCGGCAATCCGCCGGCAAATGTCCTGGGATATGGCGGCGCCGCCTTTGCCGATATCGCGATGCAGTTTTTCGGGCTTGCCAGTGTTGTGGCGCTGCTGCCGGTCGTCGCCTGGGCCCTGGCATTGATTTCCGGCCGCCGCATCAGCCGCATTCCCGCTCGAGCCGGCGCCTGGGCCCTAGGTTCGGTCCTTTCGTCTGCCGTGATCGGTTGCATCCCGCCGCCCCTGACATGGCCGATCCCCAACGGTATAGGCGGCGTCATCGGCGATATGATCCTTCGTTTTCCGGCTCTTTTCGTCGGCGCCTACCCGAGCGGCGCGTTCGCGACGGCTGTCGGCGGCGTGTTCGCGCTGCCCACCGCCTGGATGATGCTATTTGCTGCGGGCATCGTTGGCCGCACGGAAGCCGACGAGGACGTGAGCGATGCATTCGTGGCTGCACCGTCCAAGGCCCGCTCGATTGGTGATGAGGATGAAGACGACGAAGAGGGTGGGTGGCTTGCATTCGGAGCGTTGACGCATGTCTGGTACATGAGCCAGGCGCGGATGCGCCGCATCTTCGGCCTAGGGCCGCGCAAGCGCCGTCAGAGCGATTTCGAATCGCCCTATGACTTCAACGACGATGAATTCGGTACCCTGAACGAGCCCGTCCGCGCCAAGGCGCCGGCAGGCCGCGGCGAGCGCCTGGAGCCGTCAATGGAACCACGCAACGGTTCGCTCCGCCGTGTCGTCTCCGCGCCGTCGATTTCGCTCAACGACGATGATGATGACGATGTGCCGTTCGATAGCGACATGCCGCCGCGTCCGGCCGATATTCTGCCGGACGACGACGAGGGCTGGATGATGCGTGCACCGGCGAAGACCGCTGGCGGCAAGCCCGAGCCGCGCGTCGTGCCGCAGGTCTCGCGGCCAAAGCCTGGTGCTCGCATCGAGCGCGAGTCGCAGGGTTCCTTCATTCGCCCAGAGGGCTTCCAGGTTCCCTCGATTCATCTGCTTGCCGAGCCAAAGAACGTCGTTCGCGACTCGTCGCTTTCGGCCGATGCGCTGGAGCAGAATGCCCGCATGCTCGAAGGCGTCCTCGAAGACTTCGGCGTCAAGGGTGAAATCATCCATGTCCGCCCCGGCCCGGTCGTCACGCTCTATGAGCTTGAGCCGGCTCCCGGCATCAAGTCCTCACGCGTCATCGGCCTTGCAGACGATATTGCCCGCTCCATGAGCGCGATCGCCGCCCGTGTCGCCGTGGTTCCCGGCCGAAACGCGATCGGAATCGAATTGCCGAACTCGACGCGTGAAACGGTGTACCTGCGGGAACTGATCGCATCACGCGATTTCGAAGGCTCGAAGGCAAAGCTTGCGATGGCGCTCGGCAAGACAATCGGCGGCGAAGCCGTCATCGCTGATCTTGCGAAGATGCCGCACCTGCTCGTTGCCGGTACAACTGGCTCCGGCAAGTCGGTTGCCATCAACACGATGATCCTGTCACTACTCTACCGTCTGACGCCGGAACAGTGCCGCCTGATCATGATCGACCCGAAGATGCTCGAACTCTCAGTTTACGACGGCATTCCGCATCTGTTGTCGCCGGTCGTCACCGATCCGAAGAAGGCTGTCGTCGCGCTCAAATGGACCGTCCGAGAGATGGAGGAGCGTTATAAGAAGATGTCGAAGATCGGCGTCCGCAACATCGACGGCTTCAATGCACGCGTCGAGCAGGCGTTGGTCAAGGGTGAGGCCATTTCGCGAACCGTGCAGACAGGGTTTGACCGTCACACCGGCGAAGCGATGTACGAAACCGAGGAATTCGACCTGCAGCCGATGCCCTACATCGTCGTTATCATCGATGAAATGGCCGACCTCATGATGGTCGCCGGCAAGGATATCGAGGGCGCCGTCCAGCGCCTGGCGCAGATGGCGCGCGCCGCCGGTATTCACGTGATCATGGCCACCCAGCGTCCGTCCGTCGACGTTATCACCGGCACGATCAAGGCCAACTTCCCGACGCGCATCTCCTTCCAGGTCACGTCGAAGATCGACAGTCGCACGATCCTCGGCGAACAGGGTGCCGAACAGCTGCTCGGCATGGGCGATATGCTCTACATGGCGGGCGGCGGACGCATTCAGCGTGTCCACGGTCCCTTCGTGGCCGATATGGAAGTCGAGGAGATCGTTTCTTATCTGAAGACGCAGGGCGCGCCGCAATATCTCGAGGCGATCACTGCAGATGACGAGGACGACGATGATTACGGCGGCCCTGCGGGCACCTCCAATCTGGCGGATTCCGATGACCCCTATGATCAGGCAGTGGCCATCGTGCTTCGCGACGGCAAGGCTTCGACGTCTTATATCCAGCGCCGTCTCGGCATCGGCTATAACCGCGCCGCTTCACTGATCGAGCGCATGGAGCAGGAAGGCGTCATCGGCCCTGCGAACCATGCGGGCAAGCGCGAAATCCTGGTTCCGACCGAAGGCGATATCCTCGATCGCTAGCGGCCGGAAAAGCCGCCGGGGCAATGGCTTCACGGAAACCTGATAGCCTCGAAAGCGTTACCTTCTGCAGCGGTGCGTCTGCGCCATGAAGACGCCGCCTTTCGGCAGCATGCAGGTCGCATCAAAGGAGACCCAGATGACCAATTCGGATTCCGGCTTCAAAGGCCTCTCGCTCACCCGCCGCCATCTTGTTGGTGCACTGGCGCTGGCTGCCGTTTCAACTGCAATTCCAGTCGAAGCCTTTGCGCAAGCTGCTGCCGGCGGTTCCGCGACGGCACAGGCGATCGCTGATCATTTCTCTGGCGTCGCCACAATGCAGGGTGATTTCGTCCAGTTCGGCCCACGTGGCGAACAGACAGGCGGCAAATTCTACATTGAGCGCCCCGGCAAGCTGCGCTTCAACTATGACAATCCGTCGCCGATCAGGGTGATCTCCGACGGCAGGAATGTCGCCGTCGGCAACCTGAAGCTTAAGACCTGGAGTCTCTATCCGCTTTCGAAGACGCCGCTCAGCCTGCTGCTTGCACGCAGGATCAACCTGTCGGACGGTTCGGTGAAGAGCGTGAAGGAGGAATCGGATCTGACCACGATTGCGCTAGGTAACAAGACGATCTTCGGCAATTCGACGATCACGATGATGTTCGATCCGAAGACCTACGATTTGCGCCAGTGGACGATCACCGACAATCAAGGCAAGAACACGTCGGTGATGGTGTTCAACGTGAGGACCGGCGTTCAGTTTGATCAGAAGGTTTTCAGAGTGCCGTATGAAAGCATTCCAGGTACTGCCGCTAACCGCGACTGATGCCATATGACTTTCTGTGAAAAACGCCCGGTGAAAGCCGGGCGTTTTCGTTTGCGGACGTTCCATCCGACGTGCCTTTGCTCTAAGGCCTTTTCCATCTCTTTTTAAAGGCAATGGCATGAGCTTCTCGATTACCACCTGGAACATCAATTCGGTGCGCCTGCGCATGCCGATCGTTGAGCAGTTTGTGCTCAAGCACAGGCCGGATATCCTCTGCTTGCAGGAAACCAAGGTTCCGAACGAGCTCTTTCCAGCGGCTCCGCTTCGCGCCATGGGTTATGAGCACATCATCGTGCATGGCCAGAAAGGCTATCACGGCGTTGCTATTGCATCGCGCATCCCGCTCCGTGAGGATCATCGCCTGGACTACGGCAATGTCGGCCATGCCCGCCATATCTCCGCGATCTTTGAGCGGGAAGGGCGCCGCGTCAGGCTGCACAACTTCTATGTGCCCGCCGGCGGTGACGAGCCGGACCCGGCCGTCAATCCGAAGTTTGCCCATAAGCTGGATTTCGTCGAGGAAATGAAGCTGCTGAAGGCTAACGGCGAAGCGAATACCTCGGCCATCCTCGTCGGTGACCTGAACATTGCGCCGCTCGAGCACGACGTCTGGTCGCACAAGCAGCTGCTGAAGATCGTCAGCCATACGCCGGTCGAAACCGAGGGTCTGCTGGAGGCGATGAAGCGCGGAGCCTGGCTCGATCTCATGCGTCAGCAGGTGCCGGCGAGTGAGAAGCTCTATACTTGGTGGAGCTACCGCGCCAAGGACTGGGAAGCCGCCGATCGCGGCCGCCGCCTCGATCATATCTGGTCGTCATCGGACCTCGGTCCGTTGTTGCAGCGCATCGACATCCTGAAGGAAGCTCGCGGATGGGACCGCCCGTCCGACCACGTGCCGGTGACCGCGCATTTTAATCTCTGAGATCTACGAAAAACGGTGAAGCTGCGCAGTCGCCCGCGCCGCCAATTCCGCGATGTTGTCGCGAATGCGGCTCTCTATGATCCGGGCTGCGTCCGGATATTCCTCGATTAGCCTGTGGAAGAGCGCCCGCGTGATGCGGATGACGCTGGAATCCTCTCGGGCCACGGCCGTGAATTTGCGCTCCACCAGCGTTACCAGCGCGAGTTCGGACAGCAGTGTGCCGGGACCGGCGATGTGCTTGACCTTGGGATGGCCATCGGGGTCGGCCGTGCTGAGCTCCAGCGCACCGCCGGCAACCACGTAAGCGCTTTCGGCGGGCGATCCCTCGCGGAAGAGCATCTGTCCGGTGGAAATCAAACGCCGGTCGGCGCCGAAGGCGATCAACCGCAGCTGATCGGCAGACATGCCTCTGAAGAGCTGCTGCTGCGAAAGCAAGTTGATATCGTCTGTCAGCGCCATCCGGCTCTTTGCCCTACGGTATGATTTTGTAGCCGCCGTTTTCCGTCACGAGGATTTCGGCGTTCGAGGGATCGCGCTCGATCTTCTGGCGCAGGCGGTAGACGTGTGTTTCAAGCGTATGGGTCGTCACGCCGGAATTGTAACCCCATACTTCCTCAAGAAGCACGTCGCGGGTAACGACCTTCTGCTCTGCGCGATAGAGGTAGCGGATAATCGCCGCTTCCTTCTCCGTGAGACGGATCTTCTGGCCGTTCTCGGCGGTGAGCAGCTTTTGGCTCGGCTTGAAGAGATAGGGACCGACCGTGAAGGTTGCGTCCTCGCTCTGTTCATGCTGCCGAAGCTGAACGCGGATGCGCGCCAGAAGCACTGCAAAGCGGAATGGCTTGGTGACATAATCGTTGGCGCCGGCTTCCAAACCAAGGATGGTATCTGAATCCGTGTCGTGCCCGGTCAGCATGATGATCGGCGCCTTGAAACCGCCCTTGCGCAGAATCTTCACGGCTTCGCGCCCATCCATGTCCGGCAGTCCCACATCCATGATGAGAAGGTCGATAGGCGTGCTGCGCGCAACCTGTACGCCTTTGCCGGCTGTTGCCTCTTGCAAAACCGTGAATTCATCATAGAGCGCAAGCTGCTCCGTGAGTGTTTCGCGGAGGTCGCTATCATCATCCACCAGTAGAATGGTGCGTGCGGTCATGCGGTTCTGTTCCTCAATTCCGTCCAATCAAGTCCTACGACATATTCAATCGTTGGCAAAGACCAGAAGACGTGCTGTTGCCCAGCTGGGGCCGATGTGATTTCAATTGAACTCACAAGCAAAACAAGAACATGTGAGAAAGATGGAGAAAAAAAGGCGAACCCGAAGAACCGCACCATCCACCATTATTGTGCGTCCGGCGCCCGGCAGGCAGAGCCGTGCACTGGTTCAATGCGGTCCTCTCGTCGTTCCCGCTGCAATCGGCCGCTCCGGCCGCACCATCTTGAAGCGCGAGGGCGACGGTGCAACGCCGATTGCTTCGTTGAAGCTGCTTTACGGCTTCCGCCGCGGCGAGCATCCGAGCCGCCTCGAAACACCGCTCTCGATCCGCCGCATCCGGCAGGACATGCTCTGGTGCGACCAGCCCGGCGATCCGAACTACAATCGCCTCGTCAGGGCGCCGTTCCGTCCAAGCCACGAGGAGTTGAAGCGCAAGGATGGACTCTACGATATATGTGTCGTCACGGATTGGAATATCACATCCCGCACCCGCAATCGGGGATCGGCAATCTTCTTCCATCTCATCAGGCCGGGCTATGAGCCGACGGCCGGTTGCATCGCCGTCCATCCACGCGACATGCGCCGGCTTCTGCCGCATATGCGCAAGGGGACAACGATACGCGTTCTCTGAGGCGTCAGGGGTGATAATTCGTACGCCGTCTCCTATATCCGTTTGACCGGCACTCAGGCTGCCGGGAAATCCGCTTGCGGATTCAATTTTATCCCCCTCCAATTCTTCAAACTTCCGGAGATATATTGTGGCCAATCAACCCATCATCACTTTCCATGACGGACATTCCATTCCCCAGGTCGGCCTCGGCGTATGGCAGACGCCACAGGATATCGCGGCGCCGACGGTCCGCAAGGCCCTCGAAGCCGGCTACCGCCATATCGATACGGCTTCCGGCTACGACAACGAAGAGGGTGTCGGCGAGGGTGTGCGTTCCTCCGGCCTCGATCGTAAGGATGTTTTCATCACCACCAAGCTTCGCAACACGGATCAGGGTTACGACAGCACCATGCGCGCCTTCGAGGGCAGTCTGAAGAAGCTCGGCACAGAATATGTCGATCTTTACCTGATCCACTGGCCGTCGCCGCACCGCGGCCTCTATCGCGAAACCTGGAAGGCTTTCGTCAAGATCAGGGCAGAAGGCCGCGCTCGATCGATCGGCGTCTCCAACTTCTATCCGGATCATCTGGATCACATCATCGGCGATACCGGCGTGGTTCCGGTCATCAACCAGATCGAGCTGCACCCGGATTTTCAGCAGAAGGCCGCGCAGGACGCGCACCGGAAACTGAATATCGTCACTGAATCCTGGAGCCCGCTCGGTCAGGGCAAGTTCATTGCAAATCCGGTTGTCGGTGAGATCGCCAAGAAGCATGGTAAGACGCCGGCGCAGGTCATCATCCGCTGGCACATCGATACCGGTCTTGTCGTGATCCCCAAGTCGGTAACGCCGTCGCGTATCGAGGAAAACTTCCAGGTCTTCGATTTCAAGCTCGATGCCGAGGACATGGCGGCGATTGCCAAGCTCGACGACAGGAATGCCCGCATGGGGCCGGAACCCTATACGGCAACGTTCTGATCAAGAGACCTTCTATCTCCTCCTCTCCACCATTGCGGCGAGGAGGAGATGGTTGCTCACCTGAGTTCACGCGGCGTCACGAAGCGTTCGAGGCGTCCGCTTCCTGGCGATATATCCGCCCAACGGTTCGCCTCAAACGCAATGATTGCCAAGCCGGCAGTGGGGAATTTGTCCTTCAGGCGCGCGCAAGCGTCTGGATCGCCATTGCCGATGAGATTGTTCGCGAGGTCCTGAAAACCGGGATTGTGTCCGACGAGCATGACTGTCCGGGCCGACGATTCAATCTTCTGGAGGATGCCGGCAATCCGCCCCGCCGGGGCTTCGTATAAGTCCGGCACGTCGCGTTCAGCAATCGAAGCGGAAAGTTTTTTCGCGACACGCTTCCATGTTCCCTGCGCGCGCTGAGCGGTTGATACTAGGACGAGGTCGGGAAAGAGCTTTTCACGCGCCATATAGGCGCCGATCAAGGGTGCAGCCTTTCGCCCGCGCTTTGCTAGCGGACGGTCATGATCCGCGATATCGGCCGGCCAGGCGGATTTTGCGTGACGCAGAAGAAAAAGGCGAAGGTACTTCGGCGAAGGCTTGTTTGGCGCATTCATGCTGCTCACCTGAAAGGGCAGGAAACTATTGTCTCACCGAATGCGCATCTTGTCTTCTGGAGACGGCATGCCTCCCCTTCTAATCGAAGGGGAGGCAATGGTCGTCAGTTCCACTCGCGGATATCGACGAAATGGCCTGCGATCGCAGCGGCGGCGGCCATAGCCGGGGAGACGAGGTGCGTGCGGCCCTTGAAGCCCTGGCGGCCTTCGAAGTTGCGGTTGGACGTCGAGGCGCAGCGCTCGCCCGGCTTCAAGCGGTCGTCGTTCATGGCGAGGCACATGGAACAGCCGGGCTCGCGCCAGTCGAAGCCGGCCGCCTTGAAGATCTTGTCGAGGCCCTCGGCTTCCGCCTGTTCCTTCACGAGGCCCGAGCCGGGAACAATCATGGCGTTGACGGTCGAAGCAACGGTCTTGCCTTCAACGACCTTGGCAACGGCGCGCAAGTCTTCGATACGGCCGTTGGTGCAGGAGCCGATGAAGACGCGGTCGATGTTGATCTCGGTCATCGGCGTGCCTGGCTTCAGGCCCATGTAATCAAGCGCGCGCCACTTGGAGGCACGCTTCGTTTCGTCCCGGATCTCGTCCGGGTTAGGAACGACGCCCTGCACCGAGACGACATCCTCCGGCGAGGAGCCCCAGGAAACGATCGGCGGCAGCTCGGCAGCGTTGAGCTTCACGACGCGGTCGAAATGTGCGCCTTCGTCCGACTTCAGCGTCTTCCAGTAGGCAATCGCCTGTTCCAGCGCCTCGCCCTTCGGCGCACGCGGCTTGCCCTTGATATACTCGAAGGTCGTCTCGTCGGGCGCAATCAGGCCGGCGCGGGCGCCGCCTTCGATCGACATGTTGCAGATCGTCATGCGGCCTTCCATCGACAGTGCGCGGATCGCTTCGCCGGCATATTCGATGACGTAACCCGTACCGCCGGCGGTGCCGATTTCGCCGATGATGGCCAGCACGATGTCCTTGGCGGTGACGCCTGCCGGAAGCTGGCCATCGACCTGCACCAGCATGTTCTTCGCCTTCTTCTGGATCAGCGTCTGCGTCGCCAGGACGTGTTCGACTTCAGACGTACCGATGCCGTGGGCGAGCGAGCCGAAGGCGCCGTGGGTGGACGTGTGGCTATCGCCGCAAACGATCGTCATGCCCGGCAGGGTGAAGCCCTGTTCCGGCCCGATGATGTGCACGATGCCTTGGCGCTTGTCGTTCTCGGAGTAGTACTCGACCTTGAACTCGGCGGCGTTCTTGGCCAGCTGCTCGACCTGGATACGGCTTTCCTCGTTCTTGATGCCGAGATGGCGATCGGGCGAGGTCGGAACGTTGTGGTCGACGACGGCGAGCGTCTTTTCCGGGGCGCGAACCGTGCGGCCGGTCATGCGCAAGCCTTCGAACGCTTGCGGCGAGGTCACTTCGTGGACCAGATGGCGGTCGATGTAGAGAAGACAGGTGCCGTCTGCCTGTTCGTCGACCAGATGGTCGTCCCAGATTTTGTCGTAGAGGGTACGCGGTGCGCTCATGGCTTTTCAGTCCGTTTTGGATGCAATGGGAAGGAATTGGCGGCAAGGCCGGCCGGCCGTCATTCGATCAGCGAAGTCGGCTGCTGAGCGCGCCGGAGACGGTCGCAAAGAAACGTGCCGGCAGGCGATAATGATCCTGCAGCACGAAAACATGCGCGCCAATGCATCTGAACTTGGATTCCATGGGCCTGCATATAGCGATTTTTCTCGGAAACGGCAATTCGAATCATGCAGTGTTACCGGCTGTGAGCCTTGCGCATCCGCTGCTCGACCTGCCGCAGCGCGAGCGACAAGCCAATCGTCAGGATCAGATAGATATAGGTGACGATTGAATAGGTCTCAAAGAAGCGGAAGGAGCCGGAGGCATAGACCTTGCCCATTTGCGTGATGTCGGAAACTCCGAGCACGGAAACGAGGGAGCTGTCCTTCACCATCGAAACGAAGTCGTTGGAGAGCGGCGGAAAGATGACGCGGATCGCCTGCGGAAAGACGACCAGCCGGAAGCGGTGGTAGCGTGATAGGCCAAGCGCCTTGGCCGCTTCGATCTGCCCATGGTCGAGCGATTGAATTCCGGCGCGGAAAATCTCTGCGATAAAAGAGGAATATCCGATCATCAGAGCGATGATCGCACGCCACATCAACGAGAGGTCGCGTACCAGGATCGGTTCGGCCAATCCGGCTTTCACAAATGGCGTGATCAGGAAATTATACGCGGCGACAATGCCCGGAGCGCCGACAAAAGCCACATAAAAGAGCAGCACGAGCATTGGGATGCCACGGACGATCTCGATATAGAAGCGGGATACTTGGCGTAGCGCGACGCTATCCGAAAGCCCGAGAAGAGCGATGCCGAGGCCAAGCAATGTCGCCAGCGCAAAGGCGACCAGCGTCACGAAGACGGTGACCCATACCCCGTTGACGACGGTGCGGAACACCTGCGCATAGACGCCGTTGGTGACGATGACGATCGCAAGGATGGCGCCGATCGTGGCAAGGGCGACCAGCCACCAGGGATAGTCGCCCTTGAGAGTTCCGGCAGGAGAAGGCTGCAGTGCCATCAGCGGCTGACCTGCATCATTCGCCCATCTTGTAGTCGAGGAACCACTGCTTGTTCAGCGCGTCGAGCGTGCCGTCGACCTTCAATGCGGCGATCGCGGCGTTGACGGGGGCAACGAGATCGGAGCCCTTCGGGAAGATGAAGCCGAAATCCTCGGTGCCGAGCGGGCCGCCGATAACCTTGAGCGTGCTGCTCGAGGCATCGACATAGCCTTTCGCGGCAACGCTGTCGGTCAGCACGACATCGACGTCGCCGGCCTTCAGCGCCTGTACGGTGGCGCCGAAGGTTTCGAAGAGCTTGATGCGCGGGTTCTGCTCGTTGCCGTCAAGGATCTCATAGACGGCCGTGTAGAAAGGCGAGGTGCCCGGCTGCGCACCTACGAGGCCGTCCTTGAACTCACCGAAGGTCTTCGCGTCCGTGAAGCGGCTCTCATCGGCCCGGACCAGCATGAATTGCTGCGAGCGCATATAGGGATCAGAGAAATCTACTTTCTGCTTGCGGTCGTCCTTGATGGTGATGCCGGTCATGCCGATACTGTACTGATCGTCGGAGACGGCCTGGATCATCGCGTCCCAGCTCGTGTTCTGATACTCGACCTTGAAGTTCAGCCGCTTGGCGATCTCGTTCATCGCATCATATTCCCAGCCGACCTGCTTGCCGGATTTGGGATCGACGAATTGCAGCGGCGGGTAGGCATTCTCTGTGACGACGACCACCGTCTTGCCGCCAAGATCCGGCAAACTGGCACCAAGGGCCGCCAACGGCGAAAGAACGAGAGCGGCGAGGCTTGCAAGAATGGTGCGACGGATCGGCATCAGAAATCTCCAATCAATATGGCCAGGGGAAATTGTCATAGTTGCGAAGCGGATGGCAAGAGCATTGGCCCCGACGCCGCAGGCCGAAAACAGAAAAGGCGGCCCAAAGACCGCCTTTTCATACAGAGAATTTTGCGTTGGTAGAACTTATTCTGCCGTAGGCTCTGCAGCGGCTGCAGCTTCAGCTGCTGCCTTAGCTTCCGCGGCTTCAGCTGCTGCCTTGGCTTCCGCGGCTTCGGCTGCTGCCTTTTCGGCTGCGAGAGCCTGAGCTGCTGCAACCTTCTCGGCTTCGATGCGTGCCTTTTCCTCGGCAACAGCGGCGCGCTCGGCGTCGTTGAGCTTGCGGGCACGAACGCCGGTGTCTTCAACGATACGGGCGGACTTGCCGCGACGATCGCGCAGGTAATAGAGCTTGGCGCGACGGACCTTACCGCGGCGAACGACGTCGACGCTTTCGATCATCGGCGAGTAAACCGGGAATACGCGCTCGACGCCTTCGCCGTAGGAGATTTTGCGGACCGTGAAGTTCTCCTGCAGGCCACCGCCAGAGCGGGCGATGCAGACGCCTTCATAGGCCTGCACGCGCGTACGGGTGCCTTCTGTGACCTTGACGTTGACGCGGACGGTGTCGCCCGGGGAGAATTCCGGAAGCGTGCGCTTCGCTTCGATCTTGGCGGCCTGTTCGGCCTCGAGCTGCTGAATGATGTTCATCGTCTTAACCTTTATTTCTTCTGAAACAGCCAGAGCGCTCGATACATGATCCTTTGGACTCGCCTCGGGATTTTGCCCTTCGCGGGCGGGAGCGGATTCGCCATTCTTTGTTTACTGGCAGACGGGGATAACCCCATTTCCGCGTGCGCTACTACACGAAAGCCCGGGGCTTGTCATCCCTCGGACGGCATTTTTATGAGGCGGAGGCACCGATTCTCTGGCTTTCAGTCCTTCAGCAGGTCCGGCCGCCTTTCCTTTGTCAACGCAACCGCCTGTTCATGCCGCCATTTTTCGATGGCGCCGTGATTGCCGGAGGTGAGGATCGCTGGAATTTCGCGGCCCTCCCATTCCTGCGGCCGGGTATAGTGCGGGTGCTCCAGCAACCCGCCCTCGAAACTTTCATGCAGGCCCGAGAGATCATTGCCCATGACCCCCGGCAGTATGCGCACGATTGCGTCGAGAACGATCAGGGCCGCGGGTTCGCCTCCTGAAAGCACGTAATCGCCGATCGAAACCTCTTCGAGCTCCCGTGCATCGATCACCCGCTGATCGACACCTTCGAAGCGGCCGCAGATGATGATCACGCCGTCGCCCGAAGCAAGCTCGCGCACGCGTTCCTGCGTCAGCGGCTTGCCGCGCGGGCTCATCAATAGCCGCGGGCGAGTATCGTTTTCGGAGATGCTGTCGATCGCACATGCCAGCACGTCCGGCTTCAGCACCATGCCGGCGCCGCCGCCTGCGGGTGTGTCGTCGACGGTCCGATGTTTATCGGTCGCAAAATCCCGGATCTGCACGGCATCCAGCGACCATTGACCACGCTCCATCGCCTTGCCGGCGAGCGAACAGCTCAGATGCCCCGGAAACATTTCCGGGTAGAGTGTCAGGACGGTTGCCCGGAAACCCATGGCGTTACTTCTTTTTCTTCGGCTTGCCGGAGGCGAGCTTGGAGATTTCCTGCGGATCGTCGATAAGTCCTGCCGCTAGCGGGTCGATCAGGATCGTGCCGCCTTCGAGATCGATTTCGAGAACCGACGCTTCGGAGAAGGGAATGAGCACAGGTCGCTTGCCCGGCCCCTTGAGCTCCAGCAGGTCGCCTGCACCGAAGTCGAAAACGCCGGTAATGTTGCCGTAGCTGACGCCCTTTTCGTCCAGTGCCTCCAGCCCCTCGAGGTCGGCATAGAAGAATTCGTCTTCCTCCAGCTCGTCATCCGGCAGGTTGTCGCGCTCGATGTAAAGCTCCAGGCCGTTGAGCGCCTCGGCCGCATTGCGGTCGTTGATGCCGCGGAAGCGGACCACAACGACATTCTTCATCTCGCGGACCTCGAGGATCTCGAAGGTTCGTCCATCCATGCTGTGAAGATGACCATAGTCGCCGAGTGCCGTCGGGTCGGCCGTATAAGCCTTGGCGCGCACTTCCCCGCGGATGCCTTGCGCACCGCCGATCGTTGCCATCAATACGGGGTTTTCGAGCTTTGTCATGGGGCCCTTCATGTGAAGCCGGAAATCTGGCTTCTCATAAACGAAGTCCGCCGAAATGAAAACGAAAACGGGCGGCATGTTGCCATGCCGCCCGTCCAATCAGGATATGATCCCGGGATTATTCCGCGGAAGCGGCGGCTTCAGCTGCGTCGGCAGCCTTCTGAGCCTTTTCGGCGGTGCGCTCCTGAGCCTTCTTGCCCGGCTTTGCCTTTTCCGGGTTGTTCTTGGCTTCGCGCTTAGCAACGCCGGCTTCGTTGAGGAAGCGCAGAACGCGGTCGGTCGGCTGCGCGCCGTTATCGAGCCAGTGCTTGATGCGCTCGGCGTTCAATTCAACGCGCTTTGCGTCGTCCTTGGCAAGCATCGGGTTCCAGGAACCGAGCTTTTCGAGGAAGCGGCCGTCGCGCGGCGAGCGAGCGTCGGCAACGACAACGTGGTAGTACGGGCGCTTCTTGGAGCCACCGCGGGCGAGACGAATTTTCAGTGCCATGTCATTTACTCCTTAGGCTTTTCTTGACCGCTTCGTGAGGCGGTATCGGTTCATTTTGCTGCGGCGCCTTGTTCAGCGTGATCCGCAGCGATCTGCTCATGGTGCCGGATGACTTCTTTAATGACGAAGTTCAGGAACTTCTCGGCGAAATCCGGATCCAGATGTGCGTCTTCGGCAAGCTGCCGCAGACGGGCGATCTGGTATTCCTCGCGCGCCGGATCGGCCGGCGGCAACTTGTACTTGGCCTTCAGCACGCCGACCTCTTTGGTGCAGCGGAAACGTTCGGCCAGGATGTGAACGAGCGCGGCGTCGATATTGTCAATCGACTGGCGATAGCTCGAAAGCTGGGCTTTGACTTCTGGATCAATCATGGGCCAGGCGATCCTCTCACTTCTTCTTCGGCAGTCCGGGCAGACCCGGTAAGCTGCCACCGAGACCCGGCAGCTTTGCGCCGCCAAGACCCGGCAAACCGCCGCCCAAACCGGGCATGCTCCCGCCCGGCTTTCCAAGACCCGCCGCTTCGGCCTGCTTCTGAAGCGCCTCCAGCTGTTTCGGGTCGATATTCGAGAGATCGGGCATGCCGCCCATTCCACCCATCCCGCCAAGGCCCATCTTGCCGGCAAGACCGCCCATCAGCTGCTTCATCATGCCGCCTTTGCCCTTGCCGCCCATCATCTTCATCATGTCCGCCATCTGGCGGTGCATCTTGAGCAACTTGTTGATGTCGGAGGCTTCGGTGCCGGAACCGGCGGCGATGCGCTTCTTGCGGGAATGCTTGAGGATGTCCGGGTTGGCGCGCTCGGCCTTGGTCATCGAAGAGATGATCGCAAGCTGACGGCCGAAAAGGCCGTCGTTCAGGCCGGCGGACGCCATCTTGTCCTTCATGCCGCCCATGCCGGGCATCATGCTCATGATACCGCCCATGCCGCCCATCTTCTGCATCTGGCGCAGCTGGTCGGCGAGGTCGTTGAGGTCGAACTTGCCCTTGGCCATTTTGGCAGCCATCGCGGCTGCCTTTTCGGCATCGATATTTTCCGCCGCGCGCTCGACAAGCGAAACGATGTCGCCCATGCCGAGGATGCGGTCTGCGATGCGGCGGGGATGGAATTCTTCCAGCTCATTCATCCGCTCGCCGACGCCGATCAGCTTGATCGGCTTGCCGGTGACGGCACGCATCGAAAGAGCGGCACCGCCGCGGCCGTCGCCATCCATACGCGTCAGGACGAGGCCGGTGATGCCGACGCGCTCGTCGAAATTGCGGGCCAGGTTGACGGCGTCCTGACCGGTCAGCGAATCCGCGACAAGCAGGATTTCATGCGGGTTCGACTTCTTCTTGATATCGGCCATTTCGACCATCAAGGGTTCGTCGATATGCGTACGGCCGGCGGTATCGAGAATGACGACGTCGTGGCCGCCGAGCCTGGCTGCCTGAACGGCGCGCGCGGCGATATCGGTCGGCGACTGACCGGCGATGACCGGCAGCGTGTCGATGCTCGCCTGCGCTCCGAGTTGCCGAAGCTGCTCCTGCGCAGCCGGACGGCGCGTGTCGAGCGATGCCATCAGCACCTTCTTCTTCTCGCGCGTCGTAAGGCGAAGGGCGATCTTCGCCGTCGTCGTTGTCTTGCCGGAGCCTTGAAGGCCAACCATCATGATGACGACAGGGGCGGCAGCGTGCAGGTCGACACCGACGCCTTCGCCGCCCAGCATCTCGATCATTTCGTCATGAACGATCTTGACGACCATCTGGCCGGGCTTGATCGACTTCAGTATCTCGGCGCCGACGGCCTTTTCGCGCACGCGGTCGGTGAAGCCGCGCACGACGTCGAGTGCAACATCAGCTTCCAGCAACGCACGGCGAACCTCGCGCAGCGCTGCGGAAACATCGGCTTCCGAAAGCGCGCCACGGCCTGTCAGTCCATTCAGAATGGATCCAAGACGGTCCTGGAGGTTTTCAAACATAGGCTCTTCCTTGATACGTTTCGGGCGGGATTGGTATGCCCGGAAACGTCGTGCTTTTCCTTGACGAAAACAAGACGCAAAGCCAAAAAGCACCCGAGGGCGCATCGCGCTGTCGGGTGTGGACCTCCGGGATCTCTTTATACCTTTGCGGGTCCCGGTCGGCGGCTCGAGTCTTGAAGCTCGTCATAGAATGAGCGGGGGTAAATAGGAAAGCGCAGACAAAGTCAAGAGAATGCGGACAAATGACCGCATTGCGGGCTTCTGAGACCCTTCGGCGTGCCGCTTGCGTAATCTCACGTGACACGATCAAAGTGCCGCCGTGCAGGACATTCGCGAAGCGGTTATCGTCACGACTCCGACCGGAGGAGGTTACGGTGCGGCTTGAAGTTAGGCTGGCGATACTCCGGGTAGCTTTGAGTATCTTCAAAGATGCGTGGCGCTTTAATTCGCGTGCGATCCCGAACCGTGCGTATGGATGATAGACTCGGCCTCCTTGCCGTAGATCTCCTCAAAGTGGTCGAAGGTTTTGGAGAAGTACCCGATCCCCTGAGTGGCTGAGCGCAGTGCCCGAGCCAACTCGTCCAGCGCCCCACCGGGAACGAGTGCCCGGAAGACATCCCAGCCTTTGGCGCTCTCATCACGATCGAATCCAAGCACTTGGCCTTTGAGCGCCGAGATGATCGCCACCATGCTGCCGGAGAAGATGGAGGGTATGTGGATTTCGACGCGAACCACCGGCTGCATTAGCACGGCCGCTGCCTCTGACAGCGCCTGCCGCACGCCCATCCTTGCCGCTGCCCGGAAGGCGAAATCGGAGCTATCGACAGAGTGATACTGGCCGTCCGTGAGCGTCACATCGACATCGATCACCTGAAAACCGAGCGGGCCTTTCTCCATGGCTTCACGGGCGCCGGCCTCCACCGCCGGTATATAATTCCGTGGAACGGTGCCGCCCTTGACCGTCTCGCTGAAGGTGAAGCCTTGCCCGCGCGCGTTGGGCCGGACGCTCAATTGCACGTCCGCGAACTGACCTGCGCCGCCGGTTTGCTTGCGGTGACGGTAGTGGACGTTCGAGGGCTTCGAGATCGTTTCCCGATAGATCGGGTTCGGCGATCGATCGGTCACCTCGACGCGGAACACCTCCGACAGGGTCTTGCGCAGATCGCGCAGGTGAATCGGCCCTTGGGCGCAGATCAACTGCGCGCCCGTTCCTTCTTCCTGCATCACCTTCAGGCCGCGATCGGTCTCGGCCAGCTTCGCCAGCGTCGCCGAGAGTTTCGTCTCGTCGCGCTCTGTGCCCGGAACGAGGATGCGTTCGAGCATTGGCGTCGGCGGCGTCGTCCAAGCTGGCGGCGGCAACGCGTCGGCCGGTGTCAGCAGCGCAGGTGCGGGTAGGTGGTCTGACTTGACTGCGGCGAAAATCGTGCCGCGTGTCAGGTTGGGACGGCCGTTTCCTCCCTCCTGAAGCGAGCCGAGCCCCGAGCCGCCCAGCGCCGCGCCCTGCTTCAGTCCGTCGGCAAGCGCGCGGGCGAGAACTGTCTTCCCAACGCTCGGCCGATGGTAGGCGTGAAAGCTCACGGCAGCCAACGCCGTTTCATCTAGGCTGGCGGCCGCGGCCAGCCGCCTCTTCAGAGCTTCAACAGGCGGCGCTTCGTGGCGCAGCGCCTTCATCAGCCGCTTGATGCCATTGCTGTGGGAAGCTGCCCCGAAGAGCACGGGAATGACCCTGTTTTCCTTCAGGATCCGCGAAGCGATGGCAAAGAGTGCGTCGCTTGCCGGTTCGCGATCTTCGATCAGCTCCTCCAGAAGCCAGTCATCATAGTCGGAAAGATGCTCGAGCAATTCGGAGCGTGCCTCGTGCTCGCGCGCTGCAGCACTGTCGGGAAGTTCAACGAGGGCGGAAGGTTGACCTTCGCGATAGCGCCAGGCGCGCTCCGAAATCAGGTCGCAGCTGCCGACGACCGCATCTCCGTCGCGGATCGGTATCTGCCGTAGGACGAGGGGATGGCTGGAATAGTCCTGCAGGGCGGCGATGACATCGCGCAGGCGCCCTCGCGGCTCGTCCATGCGGTTCACGAAAAGAATGCAGGGTGTTCCCGAAGCTTCGATGACACGAAGATAGGGGGCTGCCAGCACGGCTTCGTCCGGTGACGGCGATACGCAGAGGATGCAGGCGTCGCTTGCCAGCAGCGAATCCTGGGCGAGCGCCAGCGCCTCGTTGGCGCCGGGTGTGTCCAGCGCACACCATCCCTCGCTTCCGAATTCGAATTCCGTCAGGCTTGATCCGTATGGAGAGACAGACTTTCTCGGTGTCCCTTCGAGCGAAGCCAGTTTTGCGACGAGCGTCGACTTTCCCGTCTGCGAGGGTCCAAGTACCGTGAAGCAGCGCATCGGCTATCCTCCCATTGCCAAGAACACGCATCCCATTGCCAAGAATGCCTTCAACCGATGAAAAGCGCTAGGCCATTGCGATTTTTCTCAAGGATGAGGCGGCACGATGGGCGTCCGCTTTGTCGGTGGCCACTGGTAATTCCCGCGCGTTTCGGCCATATACAGCCGAAATACACGGAATGATCCTATGAGCACAACGGTCGAATTCGCGAAGATGAACGGGCTTGGCAACAAGATCCTGGTCGTTGACATGCGCGGCCGTGCAGACAAGGTGACGTCGGCTGCGGCGGTTGCGCTGAATGCCCATCCGGATACGGCCTTCGACCAGATCATGGCGATCCATGACCCGAGAGCCCAAGGCACCGATGCCTGGATCGATATCCTGAACTGCGATGGATCGAAGGCGCAAGCCTGCGGCAACGGCACGCGTTGCGTGGTGCAGGCTCTTGCTGCGGAAACCGGCAAGAAGGTCTTCACCTTCCAGACGGTGGCAGGCATCCTCAATGCCGTCGAGCATGATGACGGCACGATCTCGGTCGACATGGGCAAGCCTGTTTTCGATTGGGACAAGATCCCGCTTGCGGAAGAATTCCACGATACGAGCCGCATCGAACTGCAGATCGGCCCGATCGACAGCCCGGTCCTGCATTCACCCTCCACCATGTCGATGGGCAATCCGCATGCCGTCTTCTGGGTCGACCGGGACGTGATGTCCTTTGATCTTGCCCGCTTCGGACCGTTGCTTGAAAACCATCCGATGTTTCCAGAGCGCGCCAATATCACGCTGGCACAAGTCACCTCGCCGGTATCGATCACGACGCGCACGTGGGAGCGCGGCGCGGGTTTGACGCTTGCCTGCGGTTCAGCTGCCTGCGCAACCGCGGTTTCCGCTGCCCGCACGGGCCGCACAGGCCGCAAGGTCGACATTCATGTCGCCAGCGCCAAGCCGCCCGGCGTATTGTCGATTGAATGGCGCGAGCGCGACGACCATGTGATCATGACCGGCCCAGCCGAATGGGAATGGTCCGGCACTGTCGATCCCGCCACGGGCTCATGGTCGCGCGATCAGGCGCAGGGGGCCGAGGCGCGGTGAGCGGCGTCGAGGTCATCACCTTCGGCTGCCGCCTCAATACCTATGAATCCGAAGTGATGCGGGCGGAGGCGGAAAAGGCCGGGCTCAACAATGCCATTCTAGTGAACACTTGCGCGGTCACAGGCGAGGCCGTGCGTCAGGCGCGGCAGGCCATCCGCCGCGTGCGCCGCGATAATCCACATGCCCGCATCATCGTGACGGGCTGCGCGGCCCAGACCGAAAAGCAGACATTTGCCGAAATGACCGAGGTCGACGCCGTCCTCGGCAATGAGGAGAAGCTGACGAGCACTTCCTACCGCGCGCTTCCCGATTTCGGCGTTTCGGCGGAAGAGAAGCTGCGCGTCAACGACATCATGAGTGTGCGCCAGACGGCGCCGCAGATGGTGAAGCACATCGACGGGCATGTGCGTGCTTTTATCCAGGTCCAGAACGGCTGCGACCATCGCTGCACTTTCTGCATCATTCCCTATGGCCGCGGTAATTCCCGTTCCGTGCCCATGGGTGCCGTCGTCGATCAGGCGCGCAACCTCGTTGAAAGTGGCTATCGCGAGATCGTGCTGACAGGCGTCGATGCCACCAGCTACGGCGCCGACCTCACGGGCGAACCGACGCTCGGGCTGCTCGCTAAGACGCTTCTGAAGCAGGTACCCGACATCCGCCGTCTGCGGCTGTCTTCGATCGACAGCATCGAGGCGGACAAGCATCTGTTCGATCTGATCGCCGACGAGCCGCGTTTCATGCCGCACCTGCATCTTTCGCTGCAGCATGGCGACGACATCATTCTGAAGCGCATGAAACGGCGCCATTCGCGCGCCGATGCGATGGGCTTCGTCGACCAGGTCCGCCGTCTGCGTCCGGAGATGAGCCTCGGCGCGGATATGATCGCCGGTTTCCCGACCGAGACCGAAGCGATGTTCGAAAATGCTGTCAGCCTGGCGGAAGAAGCGAAGATCGCTCATCTGCACGTCTTCCCTTACAGCCCTCGTCCAGGCACGCCGGCAGCCCGCATGCCGCAACTCGACCGAGCACTCGTCAAGGATCGCGCGGCACGGCTTCGCGCTACTGGACATCAGCTTCATCAGTCCCATCTGGATCAGATGGTTGGAACGCGACAATGGCTGCTGGTGGAAAACAACGGGCTGGCACATACCGAAAACTTCACGCTTGTCGCAGCTCCCGGTCTTCGCCCGGGTTCGTTCGTCGAGGCGACCATCACCGGCCACAACGGCAACATCTCGACATGCAATTGATAGCCGCCGACGCGGCCTGATTTCACGGAATTCCCATGGCGCTCAGTTTCATCAAAAAGGTCTTCACCTTCGGCAAGGAAAAGCCGGCGGAAGAACAGGCGCCGGAGGCTGCAGAGACGAAAGCTCTCGAAGCCGAACTGGAGCCGCATTCGCGCGAAGAGCACCTGCCGCGCGCAAGCGATCCCGCTTTGCCGGAGGAGATGGATACCGCGGGTGGGCCGGCTGCGGATGCGTCCGAGACTTCCGCGAAGGAGAATTTGACGATTCTTCCGGCGGCCGACCAGATTGGTGATCTTGGAGTGATACCACTCTCGCTGCTGGAGGCGGAAGCCGAGCAGGAGGCGGGCGAGATAAAAACACCCCCCTCTGTCCCTGCGGGACATCCCCCCCACAAGGGGGGAGATCCGTTGGAGGGCGAGGCTGCCTTTTCGGAAGGAAGCGCTGCTGAGGTTGTTGAGGCGTCAGAAGCTGAACCAGTGACGTCAGAGTCTGGGAAAGACATCGCCGCTCAACCGCTCACCCCCCATGTGGGGGAAATGTCCGGCGGTACAGAGGAGAATATTCCTAGTCCTGAAGCGGATGGCGAGCATGCTTCAGAGGCGGAGCCTGTGCTTCCCAAGGGCTTTGCAACCGGTCCGAAAGTCGCCGAGCCGGAACCGATTGCTCTGACGCCAAAACTCAGCTGGTTCCAGCGTCTGCGTGCTGGTCTCGCGCGCACCTCGTCGCAACTTACGGGCCAGATTTCCGCGCTCTTCACCAAGCGCAAGCTGGACGACGACACGCTTCAGGATCTCGAAGACCTGCTGATACAAGCCGACCTCGGCCTCGAGACCGCCATGCGCGTCACCGGTACGCTTGCTTCCGAGCGCTATGGCAAGGATGTGACGGGAGAAGACGTCAGCCGCATCATGGCGTTTGAAATTGCCAAAGTATTGAAGCCGGTCGCAAAGCCGTTGCAGCTCGATCTCAGCCACAAGCCGCATGTCATTCTCGTCGTCGGCGTCAACGGCACCGGCAAGACGACGACAATCGGCAAGCTGGCGTCGAAGCTCTCAGGTGCCGGGTTGAAGGTCATGGTGGCGGCGGGTGACACTTTCCGTGCCGCGGCGATCGAGCAGTTGAAGATTTGGGCCGATCGCACGAAGTCGGAATTCATCGGCACCAAGCTTGGTGCCGATGCCGCGGGCCTCGCCTATGACGCCTTCGAGCAGGCGAGGGCGAAAAAGTGCGACGTGCTGATCATCGATACCGCCGGACGCTTGCAGAACAAGGCGGAATTGATGGCGGAGCTTGAAAAAATCGTCCGCGTGCTCGGCAAGCTCGATCCCGACGCCCCGCATACGGTGCTGCAGACGCTGGATGCGACCACCGGCCAGAACGCTCTCAACCAAGTCGAAATCTTCCGCAACGTTGCGGGCGTCAACGGCCTCATCATGACGAAGCTCGACGGGACGGCGCGAGGCGGCATCCTCGTTGCCATTTCCGCCAAGCACAAGCTGCCGGTCTATTTCATCGGCGTCGGCGAAGGCGTGGACGATCTGGAGCCCTTCGAGGCCGAGGATTTCGCTCATGCCATTGCCGGTCTCGGGCAATGATGCCACAGATAAGTCGACAACTGCGCGCAAGCCGCGCGAACGATGAACAGGTTTGACGGGTACATGACCACTGAAAGCGATATTACGCCCAGCGCCGCCGACCGGCACCATCCGATGCTGAAGCTGGTGCTGGAACTCGGGCCGCTTATGATCTTCTTCTTCGCCAATCTGCGCGGCGCCTGGCTGGTCGAGAGGTTCCCTGCCTTGTCCGAACTCGGCGGGCCGCTCTTCGTGGCGACGGGGCTGTTCATGGCGGCAACGATTGTCTCGCTCGTTGTTTCCAAGCTTGTTCTCGGCCATCTGCCGATCATGCCCTTCGTGTCGGGCATCGTCGTTCTGATCTTCGGTTCGCTCTCGATCTACCTCCAGAACGAAACCTTCATCAAAATGAAGCCGACGATCGTCAATGCACTGTTTGGCGTCGCGCTGCTGGGGGGGCTTGCCTTCGGCAGGTCTCTGCTCGGCTATGTCTTCAATGCAGCCTTTCAGCTCGACGCCGAAGGCTGGCGCAAGCTGACGGTCCGGTGGGGTATCTTCTTCCTGTTCCTCGCAGTTTTGAACGAAGTCGTCTGGCGCAATTTTTCGAATGATTTCTGGGTGGCCTTCAAGGTCTGGGGGACGATGCCGATTACTATCATTTTCACCATGGCGCAGATGCCGCTCATCCTGAAGCATTCGATAACTCCTGCAGGAGAGACCGAGAAGTGACGGCTTTCAGTGCGGCGGAAAGAACGAGGCATCAGAACTTCTGGTTTGCGGCCTGCCTGGCGGTTTTGATCGCCCAGATGGCTGCTGAGTATCTGATGGGCCGCACGCCGATCTGCACCTGCGGCTATGTCAAGCTGTGGGAAGGCGTTGTCAACTCGAGCGGCAATTCCCAGCATCTTTCGGACTGGTACACGCCATCCCACATCATTCACGGCTTCCTGTTCTATGGGCTGGCGCATCTCGTGCTACGCGGCAAACCTATTGCCGTCCGCCTGCTTCTGGCGCTAGTCATCGAATCCGGCTGGGAGTTGATGGAGAATTCGCCGATCATCATCGACCGTTACCGTGCGGCGACGATCTCCCTCGACTACTATGGCGACAGCATCCTGAACTCGGCCATGGACACCGTCTTCATGGTCGCCGGGTTCTTCTTCGCTGCCCGCGCGCCGGTCGCGCTTACCGTTGCCATCGCGATCTTCTTCGAGATTTTCACGGGTTATATGATCCGCGATAACCTGACGCTCAACGTGCTGATGCTGGTTTGGCCGGTCGAGGCGGTCAAAACCTGGCAGAGTGCGATTTAGGAAACAGGTTTCCCGAGCGCCTTTTCCATCGCTGGATAGAGGCCTTCCTTGAGGCTGACATCATCGAAGGGGCCGACGCGCTTATAGAGGATCGTGCCGTCGGGGCCGACGAGGTAACTCTCCGGGATGCCATAGACACCCCAGTCGATCGCTGCCTTGCCATTCGGATCGACCCCGATCGCGGCATACGGATTTCCGAGCTCGCCGAGGAAACGCAGTGCGCTCTCGTTCTTGTCCTTGTAGTTGATCGCCACGATGTTGAGCCGGTTGTCCTTTGCCAGTTCCGTGAGGATCGGGTGCTCCTCCCGGCAGGGAAGGCACCAGGAAGCAAAGACGTTGACCAGCGTCAGCTTTCCCTTGATCGCGATGTCCGTCAGAGGCGGCAGATTGGAGCCTTCGAGCGGTGCCAGGTTCAATGCCGGAGCCTTGGTGCCGATCAGTGCTGACGGAATTTCCGAAATGTTCTTGCCGTGGAAATCCTGATCGTAAAGCATTTTTGCAGCTGTCATTGCGATGCCGCCGAAAACCATGAGCGGGATCAGAGCCAGCGCGTAACGGGCCAAGCGACGCGGTTTCGGCTGATCCTGCTGCTGCGTGCTCATTCGCCATCCTTTGCGCGCGCCGAGCGGCGGCGGATACCGGAAGCCTCGAGCACTGCGAGTTCCTTCCGCCGTGCTCGTCCGTCGGCCCAGACCCAAAGCGTGACGGCAATCGTGAGCAAGGCTGCGAAACCGTAGGCGCTATAGACATAAAAAGCATGCGTCATGGCTATTCCTCGCGGCTTGCCATGCGGGCAGCGAGGCGGCGCTGGGCAGCAACGCGACGGCGCCAGATCTCGTTGCGCATTGCGGTAATGTGCAGCGTGAAGAAGAGCAGCGTGAAGCCGATGGCCATCACGAGGAGCGGCCGCAGGAATTCCGGATCGATTGCGGGGCCGTCGAGACGCACGACGCTTGCGGGCTGATGCAGCGTGTTCCACCAGTCGACGGAAAACTTGATGATGGGGATGTTGACGAAACCGACGAGAATCAGAACCGCGGTGACACGTGCGGCCCTGGACGGATCATCGATGGCGCGGTTCAGTGCAATGAGACCGAGATACATCAGGAAGAGGATGAAGACGGATGTCAGCCGCGCGTCCCAGACCCACCAGGTACCCCACATCGGCTTGCCCCAGAGAGAGCCGGTGACGAGCGCTAGGAGGGTGAACGCGGCACCGAGCGGTGCGGCCGCCTTGGCGGAGACATCGGCCAGCGGATGGCGCCAGACGAGGGTGCCGATCGCCGAAATGCTCATCACCGTGTAACACATCATCGCAAGCCAGGCCGAAGGCACATGGAGATACATGATGCGGACGGTTTCGCCCTGTTGGTAGTCGCCTTCGGTTGAGAAGCTGAGATATAGCCCGACGATGAGACAGAGCACCGTTGCCGCCGCCATCCACGGGATCGTGCGCTGCGCCAGCGCCAGAAACCGCGTCGGATTGGCGAGATCGCTAAATTTGCTGATGGCAAGGCTTGTTTCGTTCATGAACGGTTCTTTACCTTGAACGCAGTGCTCCCGCAATTGATCGTGATCAAAGAGCCGATCAATCCGATGTGTTCCGCAGCGCAAGTGCTGCGGCTGCCGGACCGATAACTGCAAAGAACAACGTCAATGCGATCAGAATGAGGAAGGGCGGCAGGAAAGGTGCCGGATCCTCCACGGCCGCATAGGTGGCGCTTACGCCGAAAATCAGCACCGGAATGGTCAACGGTAGAACAAGGATCGAGACCAGCAGCCCGCCGCGCGGAAGCGCGACGGCGACGGCCGCGCCGACGGCGCCGATGAAAGTGATCGCGGGCGAGCCGGCCAAGAGCGTCAGCATCGTCGCGCCGATCGCAATCTCGTTCATATTCATGAAGAGACCGAGGAACGGGGAGGCAATCACCAACGGCAGGCTCGTTGCCGTCCAGTGCGCGAAGCATTTAACGAGAACCGTCAGCACAAGCGGCGTTTCCTGCATCAGCATCAGGTCCAGCGAACCGTCGTCGCGTTCGGCTTGGAAAAGCCGGTCAAGACCGAGCAAAGCCGCAAGCAGCGCACCAATCCAGACGATCGCGGGGCCAATCCGCGAAAGCAGATTCAGGTCTGGCCCGACGCCGAACGGGATGACAGCGACGACGGTGAGAAAAAACAGCACGCCAACCAGCGCACTGCCGCTGGCGCGGATGGAAAGCTTCAGGTCGCGGAAGAAGAGGGCGGTCATATGCAGATGTCCCCTCGGATGGACGACCCCTCCCCAACCTGCCGCGTCGGCTGGCGTCTAAAGCAGGCCATTTCGGAATTAGCGAGGATACGATCCATATGAGCGGATGCCGTGTTGAAGCCCCTCGCTCTTGTGAGGAGGGGTTGGGGAGGGGTCGTGTTCCGGTGTGCCATAAGCTTCATCAACCCCAAACTCCTCGATCCACACTCGCAAACCCGGTCATCTTGAGTTCCCGGGCACTCTCAAGCCCGAGCGGCTGGTGGGTCGCGGCGAGAACGATGCCGCCCTTTCTGCGGTGGGCGTCGATGAGATCGGCAAACAAGCGGTCGGCGCTTGCGTCGAGCGCTGCGGTCGGTTCGTCGAGAATCCAGACCGGGCGGTAGGCGACGAGCAGCTTGGCGAATGCAAAGCGGCGTTGCTGGCCGGCAGAGAGATAGCCGAAGGGAAGATGCGTAATGCCCGAGAGGCCGACGGCCCCGGCGGCGTCTTCGATCGATAATTCTGAAGCGCCGAGCGTGTCGCCGAGAAAATTTTGCCAGAAGGCGAGATTTTCTGAAACGGTCAGCTCGCTTTTCATCGCATTGCGGTGGCCGAGATAGTGGCTGACCTCGCGCGGATCCCGGTCCGTTTCACCACGCGAATCAGTGAATTCGACTGTGCCCCTTTCGGGCGCCAAAAGACCGGCCACGACACGCAGCAAAGTGGACTTTCCCGATCCGTTTTTCCCAGTCAAAACTAGCGCTTCGCCTGCGTCGAGGCGAAAGGATATGTCTGTGAAAATCAGGTCTTCGCCCCGCCTGGCAGCGAGATTGGAGGCGTCGAGATGCATAGGTTTTCCGTTCGATAAGATTTTGGTCACCGCGACGCAAAAAATGTCCCAAATGGGCCAAGCCCTCTCTGGCACCTTTCTTAGAAATTATCTATAAGACCCGCAACCACGCCAGCGGCCGGCGTGAATTTCATCCTTGCGCCGAACATGGAGAACCTCTCCACGTGCGGACAGCGGAAATGGCCGTACCCGCATCCTGATGTGCATTAGTGCATAGGCGTCCGCACGACTGTGTTGGCTATCAGAACGGGGTCTCTCGTGTCTAAATCTCTTGACAGCTTCAATTGTCGTTCCACGCTTTCCGTGAACGGGAAAGACTATGTCTATTACAGCCTGCCGAAGGCTGAGGCGAATGGTCTCAAGGGCGTGTCGAAGCTTCCCTATTCGATGAAGGTTCTGCTCGAGAACCTGCTGCGCTTCGAAGACGGCCAAACAGTCACCAAGGAGCACATCCTGGCCGTCGCCGAATGGCTGAACAACAAGGGCTCCGTCGAAAACGAAATCGCCTATCGGCCGGCACGCGTGCTGATGCAGGACTTCACCGGCGTTCCGGCTGTCGTCGACCTCGCCGCGATGCGCGACGCGATGGTCTCGCTCGGCGGCGATCCGGAAAAGATCAATCCGCTGGTTCCGGTCGACCTGGTCATCGACCATTCGGTCATCGTCGATGAATTCGGCACGCCGCAGGCCTTTGCGAAGAACGTCGAACTGGAATACCAGCGCAACGGCGAGCGCTACCGCTTCCTGAAGTGGGGCCAGCAGGCATTCAAGAACTTCCGCGTCGTTCCTCCCGGCACTGGCATCTGTCACCAGGTCAACCTCGAATATCTCGGCCAGACCGTCTGGACGAAGGAAGAGGACGGAGAGACGATTGCATACCCGGATACCTGCGTCGGTACGGACTCTCACACGACGATGATCAACGGCCTTGGCGTTCTCGGCTGGGGCGTCGGCGGTATCGAAGCGGAAGCCGCTATGCTCGGCCAGCCGGTCTCGATGCTCCTGCCGGAAGTCATCGGCTTCAAGCTCACCGGCAAGCTCAAGGAAGGCGTGACCGCGACTGATCTTGTTCTGACCGTCGTGCAGATGCTGCGCAAGAAGGGCGTCGTTTCGAAGTTTGTCGAGTTCTTCGGCCCGGGCATGGACAACATGCCGCTCGCAGACCGCGCAACGATCGGCAACATGGGTCCGGAATACGGCGCGACCTGCGGCTTCTTCCCGGTCGACGGCGAAACCATCAACTACCTCACCATGTCGGGCCGTACGCATGACCGGATCGCGCTGGTCGAAGCCTATTCCAAGGCGCAAGGCATGTGGCGCGACGGCGATGGTTCCGATCTGGTCTTCACCGACACGCTGGAACTCGACCTCGGCGACGTCGTGCCGTCTATGGCAGGCCCGAAGCGCCCGGAAGGCCGCATCGCGCTCGAAGACATCGCGTCCGGTTTCGCCACGTCGATGGACGCTGACTACAAGAAGCCCAGCCAGCTTTCAAACCGCTATGCGGTCGAAGGCACGGACTTCGATCTCGGCCATGGCGACGTTGCCATTGCCGCCATCACGTCCTGCACTAACACCTCCAACCCATCGGTGCTTATCGCTGCCGGCCTGCTTGCCCGCAACGCCGTTGCCAAGGGCCTGAAGACTAAGCCCTGGGTCAAGACCTCGCTGGCGCCTGGATCGCAGGTTGTTGGCGAATATCTTGCCAAATCCGGCCTACAGGCCGACCTCGACAAGCTCGGCTTCAACCTCGTCGGCTTCGGCTGCACGACCTGCATCGGCAATTCCGGCCCGCTGCCGGCACCGATCTCGAAGGCGATCAACGACAAGGGCCTTATCGTTTCGGGCGTGCTTTCGGGCAACCGCAACTTCGAAGGCCGTATCTCGCCGGACGTTCAAGCGAACTACCTGGCATCCCCGCCGCTCGTCGTCGCTTATGCGCTCGCCGGCACGGTCCAGAAGGACTTGACCAAGGAGCCGATCGGCGAGGACCAGAACGGCAAGCCGGTCTATCTCAAGGACATCTGGCCGAGCGCGAAGGAAGTTCAGGAATTCATCCTGAAGTATGTCACCCGCGAACTCTACGAAACGAAATATGCGGATGTCTTCAAGGGCGATGAAAACTGGCAGGCCGTTCAGGTTCCTCCGGGCCAGACCTACGCCTGGGACGACGACTCAACCTATGTCCAGAACCCGCCTTATTTCGTCGGCATGGGCAAGAAGGGCAGCGGTACCTCGGATATCAAGGGTGCCCGCGTCCTCGGTCTCTTCGGCGACAAGATCACCACCGATCACATTTCCCCGGCCGGTTCGATCAAGGCTGCGTCGCCGGCCGGTTCTTATCTGCTCGAGCACAATGTCGGGGTCGCGGACTTCAATCAGTACGGCACGCGGCGCGGCAATCATGAAGTGATGATGCGCGGCACCTTCGCCAACATCCGCATCCGCAACCACATGCTCGGCCCGAACGGCAAGGAAGGCGGCTACACGATCCACTATCCGTCGAAGGAAGAGGAATCGATCTACGACGCCGCCATGAAGTACAAGGCAGAGGGTGTCCCGCTGGTCATCTTCGCAGGTGTCGAATACGGCAACGGTTCGTCGCGTGACTGGGCGGCGAAGGGCACGAACCTGCTCGGTGTCAAGGCCGTTATCGCGCAGTCCTTCGAACGTATCCACCGCTCGAACCTGGTTGGTATGGGCGTCATCCCCTTCGTCTTCGAAGACGGTACGACTTGGCAGAGCCTTGGCCTCAAGGGTGACGAGACCGTTACCATCGAGGGCCTGGAAAACATCAAACCTCGCCAGAAGAAGATCGCCAAGATCACTTACGGCGACGGCACGGTAAAGGAAGTTCCGCTCCTGTCGCGCGTCGATACGCTTGATGAAGTGATCTACCTTAACAACGGCGGCATCCTGCAGACGGTTCTGCGCGATCTTGCTGCCTGATTGTTAAGAGGCATGACATATAATGACCGCCGGAAAGCAATCTCCGGCGGTTTTCTTTGCGGGTTTCCATCTCACGCCGATGTGTTCCGGCGACGATACCGGCGGGTGGCGTCTCACCCCTTCGTGACTTCCCGTTTGCGGCCGGAAGGATTATCTCTACCATCGTAATCAGGGACTGCGGTTTTCGGTCTGCTGCGTGTCTCTGGAAAAGAGGTTGGAATGTCGCCGCGTTTTGTGATCTCGCTGGTCGCCGGTATGGTGCTTACAGCGCCGCTTCATGCCGAGGATGGCAAGCCGAAAGGCGTCGTTGAACTTTTCACCTCGCAGGGATGCTCCTCTTGTCCCCCCGCCGATGCTGCCTTCCGGAAGCTTGTTAGCCAGGGCGATGTCATCGCGCTCGCCTATCATGTGGATTACTGGAATTATCTCGGGTGGACGGACACGTTCAGCTCGAAGGAAAACACCGAGCGCCAATATGGTTATGCGCGGATGATGGGCCGCAGCAATGTCTATACACCGCAGGTCATGGTGAACGGCCGCGATCACCTGACTGGCTCAGACCTTTCTGCTATCAACGGCAAGATCGATACATTTTCGACGGAAGGCAAAGGCTTGACCGTGCCCGTGGACGCGCAGATGCACGGCGACGAGCTCGAGATAAAGATCGGCGCCGGCGAAGGAAAGGCCAATGTCGTTCTTGTCTATTTCGACAAGGAAAAGACGATTACCGTCGAAAAGGGCGAAAACAGCGGCAAGAAGATTTCCTATCTCAACAGCGTCAGCGATGTCGAAACGATCGGCATGTGGGACGGCAAGTCGGCAAACCTGACGCTGCCCGCAAGCGTTCTGCAGAAACCAGGACTCGAGGGGTGCGCCGTCCTGCTTCAGGCTGCGACAGCGGACGGCGATCCGGCCGCGATTCTCGGCGCAACAATCGTCATGGCAGGCAAGAATATCTGACCGGTTTCACCGCTTCGACGCGGACGGAAATGAGGCGGCCCGGCTGATCGTATTCGGGGCTGGGGTTAAGGTCGATACGCTCAGCCGGGCCCTTTGGCGCGCTGGCGCCAAATCAGTGAGCGAACTTCCCCCGGAAATGAGGCGCTGTTTTGACTGAAATGCGGCGCTTGGGAGATTGCATAGCATATGTTTAATGTGATGGTTGGCCGCACTTGCAATTTGATGTGGCTCGGGCAAACTGTCGTTCTCCTGTCATAAGCGGAGGCTTGGGAGACTGATGACAGATCAGCCGGATTTGCGGCATGGCGACGCCCGTTCCGCCAGTAGTAGTTCCTCGGTCGTCGTCGATTTAAAAGAGTACAAGCAAAGCAAGGATCCGCCGCCGGTGACGTTTCATCGCCGCGAGCTGGATGCGATTCTGTGGATCTACGGAAGGATGGTCGGCGAAGGCGAATGGAAAGACTACGCCATCGACCATTTGAAGGAGAAGGCGATCTTCGCCGTGTTCAAACGTTCAGGCGAGATGCCGCTTTTCCGCATCGAGAAGGATCCGAGGCTTGCCACCAAGCAAGGCGCCTATTCCGTGGTCAATTCAAACGGCATGATCCTGAAGCGCGGCCATGACCTCCAGCAGGTGCTGAAAGTCTTCAACAAGGTGTTCAAACTCGTCGAGAAGTGAAGGCATCAGCCCTTGAACAGCGTGCCGGGATAGACCGACGGATTAGGATCGCTGTCTTTGCCATCGCCGAGCGGCCGCTGCATGATCATCGTGTCAAGCCAGCGCCCGTGTTTGTATCCGGCACCTTTCAGCAGACCCGTATCTTCAAAGCCCAACGTGCGATGAAGCGCGATCGAAGCAGGATGAGCGCCGCCAATGACGGCTATCATCTGGCGGAAGCCGAATTCCGTGCAGCGCGAAATCAGCGCTGTGAGCAGTGCCCGACCGATGCCAAGGCCGCGCGCTGCAGGCGCGAGATAGATTGAATCCTCCACGATCCAGCGATAGGCAGGTCGGGTGCGGAAGGCGGAGGCGTAGGCATAGCCAAGCAGGGTCCCATTCTCATCAACCGCAGCGACATAGGGATACCCGAGGCCGGTATTCGCGGAGAAGCGAGAAGCCATCTCGGATTCCGAAGGCGGGATGATCTCGTAGCTGGCGACGCCATTGAGGACTGATTCGCGATAGATTTCCGTGATTGCGGGAAGGTCGGAAGGAGTGGCGTCACGAAGGGAGAAGGGCATTGAGTCGGCCGACTATTGATGAATAGTCTTTAGAAAACACTCCATCGCTCAACGCGCAATAAAAAAGGCGGCCGGAGCCGCCTTTTCCGGTGATGCTGTCCCCTTACCTGCGGTTACCGAGGAACTGCAGCAGGAACATGAAGAGGTTGATAAAGTCGAGATAGAGCGTCAGCGCGCCTATGATCGCCTTGCGGCCGGCGACGGCAACGTCATCGGCTTCGAAGTACATTTCCTTGATCCGCTGCGTATCGTAGGCTGTAAGGCCTGCGAAGATCAGAACGCCGATCACGGAGATCGCGAACTGCATCGCGGAAGAGGCCAGGAAAATGTTCACCAGCGAGGCGATGATCAGACCGAAGAGGCCCATGATCAGGAACGAGCCCATTGCCGAGAGGTCACGTTTTGTCGAGTAACCGTAAAGCGACAGCGCGCCAAAGGAGGCGGCGGTGATGAAGAACGTTTGAACGACGCTCTGGCCCGTGTAGATCAGCAGGATTGACGACAGCGAAAGGCCGACGAGTGCGGCATAGACCCAGAAAGTCGTCTGGGCGGCGGCGACACTCATGCGGCCGATCCGGAAGCTCAGGAAAAACACCAGAGCCAACGGGGCAAGGATCACGACCCACTTCAGCGGGCTCACATAGATCGCCTGGCCGAAGGCGGTCAATTGACCGTCGGCAAAAGCGAGCTGGAATGATAGAAATGCCGCTACACCCGTGATCGCCAGCCCCAGCGCCATCAGGTTGTAGACCTTGAGCATATAGGAGCGCAGTCCTTGGTCGATCATCTCGCCAGTTTGTGCGCGGCTTTGGTAGTTACGAAGGTCGGCCATAGTTTCCTCTTAAAAGCTCCGATGGGAATACGGTGTCGGGCTATACGACCCGGGCGCCGCTGCGGAGCTCCAGCATGCCTAGCGACAATATGAGCCTTTCGCCCTTTGCAAACAAGGCCCTTGCAACCCGCGATCGGGTTAAATCGCCGTAAGGTGAAGGGATTTTATCTGCCGCCGATTCAGAGTTCGCGCAAAACGGGTGCTGCCTTCTGGCCGAGAATGCGCCAAGTGCCGATCAGCCCGATGCCAACGGTCAGGACCAGAGCGGTGATCAGCGTAAGGCCAGCGACATCCGGCAGGAACGTCGAAGGTATCCGCATGACTCGGCTGACGATGAACCAGGCCGCGGCTCCGCCGGCGATCAATGCGAAGACCGCCGTTGCAATCCCTAGGATCAGATATTCGTAGCTGAAGGCGCGGATCAGCATCGCTCGCGTTGCGCCCAGCGTCTTGAGCACGACGGCATCGTGGGTTCGTGCCCGGTTGCCGGCGGCAAGCGCGCCGGCAAGTACCAGAATGGAGGAGATGAGCGCAACGGAGGCGGCCGCGCGGATTGCAGTCGCAAGCTGCGCGACCAGCGTGTTGACGATGTCGATCGCATCTTTGACACGGACGCTGGTAATCGTCGGGTAGGTATTGGTCACGGATTTGAGGATGGCTGCTTCCACGGCCGGCGTCGCCGAGGGATCGGTAAGCGTTGCCAACCATGCATGCGGAGCGCCACGGAAGGTATTGGGCGAGAAGACCATGACGAAATTGATCGACAGCGATTCCCACTCGACCTTCCGCAAGTTGGCAATTTTGGCAGTGAGGTTGCGGCCAAGCACATTGACAGTAACGGTATCGCCGATCTTCAGGCCGAGTTCTCTGGCTTCTTCCGAGGAGAAGGAGACAAGCGGCTCGCCCCCGTAGTCCTTCGGCCACCAGCTTCCCTCCGTCAGCGAGGAGTTTTCCGGCTTCGACTCTGAATAGGTGATGCCGCGATCGCCGCGCAGCACCCACTGGCCACCGGGTGGCACCTGGATCTTGGTCACGTCCTTCCCGTTCAGCGCCAAGATACGGCCGCGCAGCATCGGCACTTCGACGAGCTTGCCTTCTGGTGCCTGCCGGTTGATCAGGCTGCGGAAGTTTTCGACCTCGGCACTTTGAATGTCGACGAAGAAGAAATTTGGTGCGCCATCGGCCATGCGTCCGGTCAATTGCCGGCGGAGGTTACCGTCGATGAGCGTCAGGGTGACCAGCAGAGCGAGGCCGAGGCCGAGCGAGAGGACGACGGACGGCGTCAGTGCGCCAGGGCGATGGATGTTGCCGATCGCAAGCCTCAGTGCCGGCGAATTGACGCGCGGGCTGCGCTTGGCAAGCCAGGCGATCAGTGCCGCAACAGCGCGCAAGATGACGAAGGCGAAGACGATCGCACAGACGAAGATGACGGCGATGTAGCGGTCATAGGCGGTAAGGATTGCAAGACTGGCAAGTGCTGCCATGAAAAGCGCGGCAAGCAGGATATAGGGCCACGAAGGCAGGCGGCGTGCCTCGAAACCCTGTTCGCGGAAGAGCGCGGTTGCCGGCACTTCGCGGGCATGGCCGAGCGGCATGATGGCGAAGGCGAGTGTCGTCAGGATGCCGAAGAGGGCTGCTATCAGCAGCGCGTCTGGATAGAGCGTCGGCTCGGTGGAGACCGGCAGGAATTGTGCGAGAAATTGCGCGGCGAGCATCGGCGACAGGATACCCAAGACGAGGCCGATCAGGATGCCGGCGAAGGCGATGATCGCAATCTGGAAGAGATAAACGAGGACGACGACTGCGGCAGGTGCTCCGAGGCATTTGAATGTCGCGATCGTTGTGCGCTTCGCATCCAGGAAGGCGCGGACGGCGTTGGCGACGCCCACGCCGCCGACGATCAGTGCGGTGAGGCCGACGAGCGTGAGGAATTGCGAGAAGCGGGTAATGTTTTCGGTGAGCGAGGGTGCCGCGCGGTCGCTCGTTCGGATCGACCAGCCCGCCGATGGTAACTCCGTGGTGGCGCGGTCGCGCACGCTGCCGCGATCGGAGGGGTCGTCGAGCTTGATCTTGTAGACATGCTCGACAAGGCTGCCGGTCTGGATGAGCCCGGAGGCAGCCAGAGCTTGCCGGCTGACCACCAGACGCGGCGCAAAACCGAAACCTTCTGAGAGCGCATCTGGCTCTGTCTTAACGGTGCCGGTGATGCTGAGCGTCGCGTTTCCGAGCAGGATCTCGTCGCCGACCGCAAGACCGAGGCGCTCCAGCAGCAGGGGTGCTGCAACGGCGCCATAGGTTCCGTTCTGATCGGAGAGCAGAGCGGAAAGCGTGTAATCCGGTTCGGCCGTGAATTTGCCATAGAGCGGATAGGCGTTATCCACCGCCTTGACCTCGACCAGCGCCTGATCGGAGCCATCCGGCTTTCGTGCCATGGAGCGAAGGCCGGTCGAGGTGGAAACCTGGCCAAGGCCCCGGAGGAAACCCATCTCCTGCTGGGTCGCCTCGCGATTATTCAGTTCGAAACGGACATCGCCGGCGAGCAGCTCCTGGCCCTGGGATGCGATTGTGTCGGTGATCGATTGCGAGACGGAATTGACGGCGGCGATCGCGCCGGTGCCGAGCGCGATGCAGGCAAGGAAAATATAGAAGCCTCTGAGGCCGCCGCGAAGCTCGCGAAGGGCAAGACGGAAGGCGAGCGCGACGCGGGGTGTGACGAGCTTCATGCGATGGCTGCTTCGGAACGCCGGTCGGCAGTATCGCCTTCGATCTGGCCGGAACGGACTTTGATCTGCCGCGAACATCGGTTGGCGAGCGACACGTCATGCGTGACGAGCAGCAGAGTCATGCCGCGCTCGGCCTGCTTGGAAAACAGCAGATCGGCGATCTGGCGGCCGGTATCGGTGTCGAGATTACCGGTCGGTTCGTCGGCGATGAGGAGGGCGGGCGAAGGCGCAAGCGCGCGGGCGATGGCGACGCGCTGCTGTTCGCCGCCCGAAAGCTGGCCCGGATAGTGGCTCAGCCGCTCGCCGAGGCCGACCGACATCAGCTCGCGCCGGGCGATTTCGAAAGGGTTCGGCACGTTTGCGAGCTCAAGGGGTACTGCGACGTTTTCAAGGGCCGTCATATTGGCGATCAGATGGAACGACTGGAAGACGATGCCGATATTGCGGCCGCGGAAATCAGCGACCTGGTCTTCGCTGAGAGCGTGCAGGGGTGTCTCGTTGATGTTGATCTCGCCGCTATCGAGCTTCTCGAGACCGGCAAGGACCATCAGCAATGTGGACTTGCCGGAACCGGAGGGGCCAACGATACCAACCGACTCGCCGGCGGCGACCGAAAGGTCGATGCCTTTCAATACATGCACGGAGGCTGCAGCATTGCCCAGCGTCAAATCTGCCTGCTTGAGCTTGATGATGGTTTTTGCCAACAGAAAATCGCCCTATATGAATTGCAAAGACTTTGCCAATCTAGGGAAAGCAGCATGAGATTTAAAGTTGTCGCGCTTCACATCGCTGTCATTGCCGTTTCGTTGATTTTCGGGACCAGTGCAAATGCCACGACCATCAACCTTGTCGGCTTCGGCGACAGCCTGATGGCAGGCTACCAACTGCCGCCAGGCGACGGCTTCCCGGAGAAGCTGCAAGCGGCCTTGAAAGCCAAAGGCGTCGATGTTTCGATCGCCAATGCGGGCGTTTCCGGCGACACGACGTCAGGCGGGCTGGCGCGAATCGACTGGTCTGTCCCGGACGGCACAAACGGCGTCATTTTGGAGCTTGGTGCCAACGACGCGTTGCGCGGCATTGCCCCGGAAGAGAGCGAAAAGAATCTCGATGCGATAATTGCCCGGCTAAAGGGTCGCGGCATCGCCGTGCTGCTTGTGGGTATGATGGCGCCGCCGAACATGGGTGCGGATTATGCCGCGCGGTTTAATCCGATCTACCAAAAACTCGCGGAAAAACATAAGGTTCGGCATTATGCCTTCTTCCTTGACGGGGTCGTCACTGACGCCAGTTTAAAGCTTGAGGATGGAATGCATCCGAACGCGAAGGGCATTGATGTGATGGTCCAGAAGATGGAACCAGCTGTCACGGAATTCATCGGGACGATTTCTACTGTGAAGAAATAAGGGCTTGCGCGGGTCTCGAATGCGTGATTCCGTGTGAGCACCTGCAAAAGATTCGGGGAGTGCTCGTTATGCCGAGACTGTTTACCGCCCTCGAAATTCCGCGCAATGCGGCGATGAGCCTTTCATTGCTGCGCGGTGGTCTTCCCGGTGCTAGATGGATCGATGTCGAGAATTACCATATCACGCTGCGTTTCATCGGCGATGTCGATGGACGTACTGCGGACGAGATCGTCGAGCGCTTGGACCGGATCGACCGGCCCGAATTTCAGATACGCCTTGACGGCATCGGCTCCTTCGGCTCGAAGAAGCCCCATTCCGTTTGGGCGGGCGTTTCGCCTTCGCCGGAGATGTATGCCCTGCAGGCTGAAATCGAACGTATATGCCAGAGGATCGGCCTGCCGTCGGATCCCCGCAAATTTACGCCGCATGTGACGCTGGCGCGGCTGAAGTCCTCGCGCGTCGATGACGTCGTCCACTATCTTTCCAGTCGAGGCAACTTCCAGACGTCATCCTTCACGGTTCCACGCTTCGTGCTGCTTTCTTCGCGGGAGTCGGTCGGCGGCGGTCCCTATCTGACGGAAGAAGTCTTCCCGCTGAGCGAGGCTTGGTCCGCGCCGAGCGTTTCGACCAGCGCGATGCAGCCTGTCAAAAGCCTCGTATAGATCAGTTCAAAGCCTTCCGGGCCGCCGTAGTAGGGGTCCGGAATATCCTCGCCGGTCTGAAGCGCGGCGTCGCCGAAAAGCATTATGTTGCCTGCGCCCGGCGCCATCGCGCGAAGCTCGGCAACATTGGCGCGGTCCATTGCGAGGACAAGATCGAATTCCTCGAAATCGTCAGGGCGGATATGGCGGGCACGCTGCTCTGTAATGTCAATACCGTGGGCTCGTGCGATTGCGATCGAGCGCCTATCAGGCTGTTTGCCTTGATGCCAGCCGCCGGTACCTGCCGAATCAATCTTGAAACGATCGGCAAGACCGGCTTCTCTTGCAATACGCGCAAGGATGCCTTCGGCGAGCGGAGAGCGGCAGATGTTGCCCATGCAAACAAAGAGAATGCTGACGCGTTTCATGAAGGGACCTGACGGAACAGATGGGAGAACAATGACATGAAACAGGAGAAACTGGAACGGAGTGCGATCAACGGCCAGCTTGCCGGATTGACGGGCTGGTCCCTGGATGATGGTGCAGCATCGATCTCCAAAACCTTCAAATTCGCAAGCTTCGTTGAAGCCTTCGGTTTCATGACGAAGGCGGCGCTTGTGGCAGAAAAGCTCAACCACCATCCGGAATGGTTCAATGTCTATTCCAGGGTCGAGGTGAAGCTGAACACGCATGATGCGGGCGGCCTGACCGAACTCGACTTCAAGCTTGCCAAGGCGATGGACAAGGCTGCCGGACAGATTGATTGAATATGCCGAAGCCATCACCATATCTTCGCATGCACGAAAAGGGAAAACGGAATGGACGACGTCAAGTTCGGTGAGATCCTGCTCCCCGGGGACGAAGATACCCAGAGCAGGCAGGAAAAGGCTGTGCGGAAAAAGTTCTGGCCGACCTTCAAGCGGGCAGTGCGGCAAATTCCGTTTTCACGCGACCTGGTGGCAGGCTTCTATTGCGCGCTCGATCCCGAGACGCCGGCGCGTGTACGCGGCATCATGCTTGCTGCGCTAGCGTATTTCATCCTGCCTCTGGACATGATTCCGGACATTTTCGCCCTGATCGGCTTTTCGGACGATATTGCCGTGCTCACCGCAGCGTTTGCGATGGTCAGCAGCCATGTGAAAGCGAAGCATTACGAGGCGGCGGATCGTGCGCTTGCCGATCAGCCGGAAGGCATGAAAACGATCTAGGCCGTTTAGGCTTCCAGCACCTGTGCTCAGGCAATTCTTTGATAAATTTCCAATGCCTTAATGGTCCGGCAGCGGAATTCCGGAAGGTCAAACTCTTGCCTGAATCTTTATGTCTTAAATCTCCTCGAAGGGATGGCATCAGGCCATCAGGGCAGAATATCGTCGCGGGGCGCAATCGCGTTATACGTTGACACTCAGGCCGGAATGACACACGTGGCGACAATTCTTAGGCTCCGTTGACGCTTTGGTAACCTGAATCAAGTCAAAATAAAGCAGATCGTGACGAAGACGCCGCTCGCTCCGACAGGGCGCTGAATCGTAAGAACCGGCAGGAAATCCATGTTTGTAAAAAGTATCGTATCCGCTCTCGCACTCGTTCTGATCACGGCCGGAACTGCAGGAGCGCAGCAGACCGCTGCTGCGCCCACGCGCATCCAGCAATTCCAGGCTTGGGGTGCCTATTCCTACAAGCAGGGCAACGGCAATGTTTGCTACGTGCTGTCCGTGCCGACCGAAAAGAAACCGGCTGGCATCGACCACGGCGACAACTTCTTTATCGTCTCGCAGCGTCCCGGCCAGAACATCTCTTACGAGCCGCAGGCCATGATGGGCTACACGGTCAAGGAAGGCTCGAAGATAGAAGTCGTCATCGATAGCAAGACCTTCGTTATGTTTACCAAGGATAAGGCCGGCTGGGTCGAGAATGCGGCGCAGGAACCGGCGCTTGTGGCAGCCATGAAGGGCGGCAAGTCGATGACTGTCAATGCGATGTCTCGCCGAGGCACCGCCACATCCTACAGCTACTCGCTCTCCGGCATCTCTGCTTCGCTGAAGCAGATCGAAACCTGCAAGTAAGCCACGTTGCGCGATCTTGAAGTTAAAGGCCGGCCCTTGCGCCGGCCTTTGCCTTTTGCCATCTATAGTGACGCGCGGCGAAAATGATGATAAAGCCGCGCGCAACTGCGGAAGATCGCGGCATAGCCGCTCCGCTAATCAATTTTCTTTGAACTGCCGATGCCGCCCGCGAAGTCTTCCGGCTTACCGGGGTGAGTGCAGTTTGATTTCGGGATAAGGGACCATGTCCGTCATGGATGCCGTGACCATCACCAAGCCTGCCGCGCAGCCGCGCACGGAGCTTTCGCCGAAGCCATCGCTGATCGGCTTGAGCCGCGGGGAAATGGGCCAAGCGCTTAGCGAGAAGGGCGTTGCCGACAAGCAGATCAAGATGCGCGTCAGCCAGTTGTGGAACTGGATCTATGTGCGCGGCATCTCCGATTTCGATCAGATGGTGAATATCGCCAAGGACATGCGCGAGATGCTGAAGCAGCATTTCACGATCGCGCGTCCAGAGATTGTCGAAGAGCAGGTTTCCAATGACGGCACCCGCAAATGGCTGCTGCGCTTTCCGCCCCGCGGCGCCGGACGGCCCGTCGACATCGAGACGGTGTACATCCCGGAAGAGGGCCGCGGCACGCTCTGCATCTCCAGCCAGGTGGGCTGTACGCTCACCTGTTCCTTCTGTCATACCGGCACGCAGCGGCTGGTACGCAACCTGACAGCGGAAGAAATCCTCTCGCAGCTCCTGCTTGCTCGCGACCGGCTTGGCGATTTCCCGGACCGCGACGTGCCGGTCGGCGCCGTCGTGCCGTCGGAAGGCCGCAAGGTGAGCAACATCGTCATGATGGGCATGGGTGAGCCGCTCTACAATTTCGATGCCGTGAAGCAGGCCTTGCTGATTGCCACGGACGGCGACGGGCTTTCACTTTCGAAGCGTCGTGTCACGCTTTCCACCTCCGGCGTCGTGCCCGAGATTTTCCGCACCGGAGACGAGATTGGGGTCATGCTGGCGATCTCGCTGCATGCCGTGCGCGACGACCTGCGCGACATCCTGGTGCCGATCAACAAGAAGTATCCGCTGAAGGAATTGATCGACGCGTGCCGTGCTTATCCGGGCCTCTCCAACGCGCGTCGCATCACCTTCGAATATGTGATGCTGAAGGACGTCAACGACAGTCTGGAAGATGCCAAGGGGCTGATCCAGCTCTTGAAGGGCGTGCCTGCCAAGATCAACCTGATCCCGTTCAATCCCTGGCCTGGCACGAATTATCAGTGTTCTGACTGGGCGCAGATCGAGAAGTTTGCCGATTTCATCAATTCGGCGGGCTACGCGTCGCCGATCCGCACGCCACGCGGCCGCGACATCCTTGCCGCATGCGGCCAGCTCAAGTCGGAATCCGAGCGCATGCGCAAGACCGAGCGCCTGGCCTTCGAGGCGATGATGATCGCCAATCACGGCGCCGATGACTGATCAGCAAGTTTGATCCTTGCAGCAGTTCTTTGCGATTGATTGCGGCGTGCGGTTTTCTTAGAAGCCTTTCATCACCGATGGAGGACTCTCATGCGTTTGATCTCGCTCGCCGTCGCGGCGACTCTTGCCCTTACCTTGCCCGCCAAGGCTGACGACGTCACGGTCGCCGTGACCGCTATCGTCGAGCACCCGGCGCTCGATGCCGTGCGCAAGGGCGTCCAGGATACGCTTGCGGCGGCAGGCTACAAGGAAGGCGAGAACCTCACATTCCTCTTTGAATCCGCACAGGGAAATCCTGCTACGGCAGCGCAGATCGCCCGTCAGTTCGCAGGCGAGGATCCGAACATCATTGTGCCGATCTCTACGCCGTCGGCGCAGGCCGTGGTTTCCGCGACCCGCGACATTCCGGTGGTCTTCACCGCCGTTTCCGATCCGCTCGGCGCGCAGCTCGTCAAGGATATGGACAAGCCTGGCGGCAATGTCACCGGCCTTTCCGATATGTCGCCGGTTGCCGAGCACGTCGCGCTGATCAAGGAAATCCTGCCGGAGGCCAAGACGATTGGCTACCTCTACAATTCCGGGGAAGCGAATTCGGTGTCGCTGCTTGCAGTCCTGAAGGTTGAAGCGGAGAAGGCCGGCATGCGCGTCGTTGAATCGGCGGCAACCAAGTCTGCGGAGGTGCAGGGTGCAGCTCGCTCGCTCGTCGGCCGTGCCGATGCGATCTACGTGCCGACGGACAACACGATCATCTCGGCGCTGGAAGGCGCCGTTGCGGTCGCCGCAGAAAGCAAGCTGCCGCTCTTTACAGCAGATACCGATTCCGTCTCACGCGGCTCCGTCGCGGCACTCGGGTTCAACTATTACGACGTTGGCAAGCAGACCGGCGATGTCGTGGTCCGTGTCCTGAAGGGCGAAAATCCGGGTGATATCCCGGTCAAGGTCGCCGCCGGCAGCGATCTCGTCATCAACAAGGCCGCGGCTCAGAAAATGGGCGTTACGCTTCCAGAAAGCGTTCTCAAGCGGGCCAATCGCGTCATCGAATAACAAGCAGCTTTTGCCGTTATCGATATTGCGCTTAGCCGTTCCTGTTTCTAAACGGGAGCGGCTGATGATATTGATGCCCTTACGATTGGGCAGAACTGAAGAAAAGAAGGGCATATCGCCTTGAGTCAGATTGCATTTTGGGGAGCCGTTGAGCTGGGGCTGGTTTATGCCTTTGTCGCCCTCGGTGTCTATCTCGCGTTTCGCGTCCTCGATTTTCCGGATCTGACCGTCGACGGCTCCTTCCCGCTCGGTGCAGCGGTTACTGCGGTGTTGATTATTGCCGGCGTGAACCCTTGGCTTGCTGCGCTCCTTGCGATGGTCGCGGGGGCTGGCGCAGGCATCGTGACCGCGATGCTCAACGTCAGGTTCAAAATCTTGAACCTGCTCGCGTCGATCCTGACCATGATTGCGCTCTTCTCGGTCAATCTCCGCGTCATGGGCAAACCCAACGTCGCACTGATCAATGCCGATACGATGATCAGCCCGTTCTTCGGTCTTGGTCTTCGCGACTTTTATGTCCGGCCGCTCTTTGTCGGTGTTCTCGTCATCATCGTGTTGATCGTGGTCTGGCGTTTCCTCGAGAGCGATGCCGGGCTTGCGATGCGAGCAACGGGTGCAAATGCACGGATGGCGCGGGCGCAGGGCGTCGATACGAGCAGGCAAATTTATCTTGGCATGGCGATGTCGAATGCTCTTGTCGCGCTTGGCGGCGCGCTCTTCGCGCAGACCAATGGCTTTGCCGATGTGACCTCTGGTGTCGGCACGATCGTGGTCGGCCTTGCCGCCGTGATCATCGGTGAGACGCTGCTGGGCCGCCGGGGGCTCCTGATTGCCCTCATCGGCTGTGTCTTCGGCTCGATCATCTACCGCATTGCCATTCAACTGGCGCTTTCGACCGATATAATGGGACTTCAGGCCTCGGATCTCAATTTCGTGACGGCGGTTCTCGTGACTATTGCGCTCATTCTTCCCCGTATTCGCCGCGGAGGAGCCGCATCGTGATCAGCGTCAAGGATGTCAAAGTCGTTTTCGGGAAGGGCACGCCGCTCGAGAAAAGGGCGCTAAATGGCGTCAGCCTGACGATTGAGCAAGGCTCCTTCGTGACTGTCATCGGCTCCAACGGCGCCGGCAAATCGACGCTGCTCGGCGTTCTTGCTGGCGACGTTCTGGCAAGCGAGGGGAAGGTGCTGATCGGCGACATCGACGTGACGCGCAAGCAGACCGCTCAGCGTGCGGGGCTTGTCGCACGCGTCTTCCAGGACCCGCTGACCGGAAGCTGCGGCTCCCTCTCGATCGAGGAGAATCTAGCTCTTGCCGCCCGGCGCGGCGAGCGGCGCGGATTGGTGGCGGCCCTCGGCCCGAGGCGCCGCGATCATTTCCGTGAACGGATCAGCGAACTGAACCTCGGCCTCGAAAATCGTATGGCTGATCGCATGGATTTGCTTTCCGGCGGTCAGCGCCAGGCGGTTTCGCTGGTCATGGCGACGCTTGCCGGTTCCGAGGTGCTGCTGCTCGACGAACATACGGCCGCACTTGATCCAGCCATGGCGGAATTTGTCATGAGCCTCACGGACAAGATTGTCTCGGAGCGCAAGCTGACCACGCTGATGGTGACCCATTCCATGCGCCAGGCGCTGGACTACGGACACCGCACCGTCATGCTGCATGGTGGCGAAATCGTGCTGGACGTCAGCGGTGACAGCCGCAAGGACCTGCAAGTCGAAGACCTGATCGCGATGTTCCGCAAGATGCGCGGACAGACGCTGGACGACGATGCACTACTGATCGGCTAGGACGGGCCTGGTCAACGCGCCTGCGTAAAGAAGATCTTCACGGCGAAGATCGAGAAGACCCCCGCAAACGTGTAGTCCATTCCGCGCAGCACCTTCCTGTTTTTCTGTAGCCAGCCGGCGAGCCAGTCGGAGGCGAGAACCACAAAAGTGTTCACCGGCATACCGATCAGGATGAAGAAGAAACCGAGGAACAACAGCTTCTGTGTCACCGCCGGATCGCCGGCGCTTACAAACTGCGGCAGGAAGGTCATGAAGAAGATGATGACCTTGGGGTTTAGGAGATTGACCCAGAAGCCGACGGATATGTTGGAAAGCGGTGTGCCTTTGGCTTCGCTGACCTGCTCGACGGAAAGCTTCGAGCCAAAGCGGATTGCCTGAAGAGCCAGCCAGAGAAGATAGGCGGCGCCTCCGGTCTTCAGAATCAAGAAGGCCATCGGCGAGGCGGTGATCAGCGCTGAGATACCGAAAGCAACCAGCATGGTATGAACCACGATGCCGAGGCTGGTGCCCAAGACGACGTAAAGCGCCGGCTTTTTGCCTTGAGAGAGTGCTCGGCTGATCGAGAGTGTCATATCCGGCCCTGGCGTTGCTGCGAGAAGCAGGCTGGCCGCCGTGAAGGCGAGAAGGGTTGCGATGCTCGGCACGAAATCCATGACACACTCTGAAAGCTGATAAGAGTTAGTGTTTTCTTATCCAGCTTTCAGAAAATTACAAATCAATCCTGATGATCTGCCTATCGCTTTTCTTCAAGGGAGGCCTTGAACCTGTCGGCATAATCCTTGTGCCAGCGCGATAGCGGCGGGCGGTTCTCGATGATGTCGCCGATCGCCCAGGCCATGCGGCGTTCGTCAACCGGGCGGGCGACGTCGTTGTCCGGACATAGGATATAGAAATCGCCGCGCTGCAGGCTCTCGATCATGAAGTCGACCGTCTGTTCCGGTGTCCAGGCGGCCGCGGGCTTTTCGGCGCTGTCACCCTTGGTGAGGCCGGTGAAAACGAAACCCGGGATCAGAAGATGGGCTGAGATTTTCGAGCCTTCGGTGTTGCGAAGCTCGTGCTCCAGCGCTTCGGTGAAAACCTTCACGCCTGCTTTCGAGATATTGTAGGCGGGATTGCCCGGAGGGGTCGTGATGCCCTGCTTGGAGCCGGTGTTGATGATGAGTCCGGGCTCGCCATGTGCCAGCATGCCCGGTCCGAAGACGCGCGTGCCATTGATGACGCCGAGGAGATTGACAGCCAGGATGCTGTCCCAATTCGCCTGAGCGCTGAAAATCGAGGTTTCCGGACCGATGCCGGCGTTGTTCATAAGGACATGGACGCGGCCGAAGCGCTGAACGACAGCCCGTTCGAGCGCTTCCAGCGACGTTTTGTCGGAAACATCCGCCTCAACTGCCATCACGCGCTCGTGGCCGGCAATGGCTTCGAGTTCGCCACGAGCCTTAGCCAGCCGCTCGCCGCCGAGATCGGCAATTGCGACCCTCATGCCGGCCTTGGCGAAATGCTTCGCCGCCGCAAGGCCGATACCGGATGCGCCGCCGGTGATCACGGCAACATTGGGCTTCTTGAGAATCTCCTGAATATTCATAGGACCGGCCTCCTCAACCATTGTTCGGACGCAGCCAGATATGGGTGTGCGTTTCGCACTGTCAAACTCCAAGCCCACACCTGCGGCGGCAATCCTGCCCTTGCGTCACGCGACAATCTCGCTAAAAGTGCCCGCGACACCGGGCTATGCGGGTTCGCCGCTGCCCATATGCAACGGACCTCATCATCATGGCATCCAAAAAAGACGTGAAAAAAGTCGTGCTCGCCTATTCCGGCGGCCTCGATACCTCGATCATCCTCAAGTGGCTGCAGACTGAACTCGGCGCCGAAGTAGTGACCTTCACCGCCGACCTGGGCCAGGGCGAAGAGCTGGGACCGGCGCGCAAGAAGGCCGAGATGCTCGGCATCAAGGAAATCTATGTCGAGGACGTGCGCGAAGAGTTCGTGAAGGATTTCGTCTTTCCGATGTTCCGCGCCAATGCCCTCTATGAGGGCGTCTACCTGCTCGGCACTTCGATCGCCCGGCCGCTGATCTCCAAGCACCTGATCGACATCGCCCGCAAGACCGGCGCCGATGCGATCGCCCATGGCGCAACCGGCAAGGGCAACGACCAGGTCCGTTTCGAGCTTTCCGCCTACGCGCTGAACCCGGACATCAAGATCATCGCGCCGTGGCGCGATTGGGCGTTCAAGAGCCGCACCGAGTTGCTCGCGTTTGCTGAACAGCACCAGATCCCGGTTGCCAAGGACAAGAAGGGCGAGGCACCGTTCTCCGTCGACGCCAACCTGCTGCACTCGTCATCCGAAGGCAAGGTCCTGGAAGATCCGGCGCAGGAAGCACCGGAATACGTGCACATGCGCACGATCTCGCCGGAAGCCGCACCTGACAAGGCAACGGTCATCAAGGTGGGCTTCGAGAAGGGCGATGCGGTTTCGATCAACGGCGTTCGCATGACCCCTGCGACGCTTCTCGCCACGCTCAACACCTACGGCCGAGACAACGGCATCGGCCGCCTTGACCTCGTGGAGAACCGTTTCGTTGGCATGAAATCGCGCGGCGTCTATGAAACGCCCGGCGGCACGATCCTGCTTTCGGCACACCGTGCGATCGAATCCATCACGCTCGACCGCGGCGCAGCGCACCTCAAGGACGAGATGATGCCGCGTTACGCGGAGCTCATCTACTACGGCTTCTGGTTCTCGCCGGAACGCGAAATGCTGCAGGCCCTCATCGACAAGAGCCAGGAGCATGTCGAAGGCGAAGTGACGCTGAAGCTCTACAAGGGCAACGTCATGGTCATTGGCCGGGAGAGCCCGAAGTCGCTCTATTCCGACAAGCTGGTCACCTTCGAGGACGACCAGGGAGCCTACGATCAGAAGGACGCGGCGGGCTTCATTAAGCTGAACGCACTGCGCCTGCGCACACTCGGCAAGCGTAACCTCAAGAGCTAAGCATGTCATAATATGCTTGACGAGAGGCCCGCCGGCAGCGCCGCGGGCCTCTTCTTTTTGAGTTGTGCGGCGCTTGACGGATTACCGGGTTAGCATAGTCTGCGGCTTTGACCCTTCGGAGCGTTTGACATGACGCAACCCCTGCTTGTCGGTGCCTTTCTGGCGGCTCTCTTTTATGTGCTCATTCCAGGTCCGGCGTTCCTTCAGCTTCTCGGCATTGGTGCTGGGCAGGGACGAAAGGCTGGCGCCTTCTTCATGATGGGGCATCTCGTCGGCGATATTCTCTGGTCGGCGCTGGCGCTGGTTGCGATCGTCGGCGCAAGGACGATCGGCACCTTCGTCTTCGATCTGCTCGGCTTGCTCTGCGGCTTCTATCTCGCCTGGATCGGCTGGAGCGCGATAACGGCGAAGCCGAAAGGTGACGGGCGGGCGCTGGTGATGGTCGAGCGGCCCTTCCGCCGTGGGCTGATTTTCGGCGTCACCAATCCGAAGGGTTATCCGGTAGCGCTTGCGACCTTCACGGCGTTGGTCGCAGGTTCGGCAGGCGCCCTCGATTTCGAGGCGTTGCCGCTGCTTCTCGGCGTATCCTTCGTAGGCTTCGTGACTGCCGATCTTATTCTTGTCGCCATTATCGGCGCAGGCGCTGTGCGGCGTTTCTACCGCGCGCATGAGCGGCTGATCGTCCGCTGTTCCGGCGTGCTCTTCATGGGATTTGCAGCCCAGGCGCTCTGGCACGCGACGCCAGGCCTCCTCGGATGGCGTAAGGCCTGAACGCGGTCAAACATTCAAGAAATTCACGATGGATTTCAGTGTCTTTACGCTATCGGAATCGCCGATCGACATGGCGATCTGCAGCTGGTTTTCGTAATAATCGCGAAAATTGAATAACGTGCCGTCGGTGATCCCGGTCAGGTCGATGACGTTACCCTGTGCATCGATGGCGTGCATCGGCAGCGGCTCGGAAATCGCCGCAAATGTGTCCTGATCGATCCCGCCGCCGTCGTAGCTTTGGCGCGCATGGTTGCGCAGCTCGCCCGGGCTCATTGCCGTAAAATCCGGGCCTTCGACACCATTGTCGTCGATCCTGAATATCACTGAAGCGGCCGCTCCGGTGTCGATTCCAATCTCTTCGGTCTTCGAATTTTTTGCGTTGTTCTGGCTGTTTTTAAAAAGCAAACTCTGAGAAGACCGCACAGAAAAAATTTCCATGGCATATGTCCCCTGACGGAAAGAGTGGCTTGAGACTAGCGCCAGCGCGCGAGTCGCGTCAATCGTCAACGATTGGTTAATTCTTGTGTATCAATTCTTGTCGGTTAGATCTTACTGTGAAAGGCAAAAAGTGAATTTCGCCAGCGGCATACCAATGCCGCGATGCCTTGCCTATATTGCCGTTTCAGCCCTCTGCATAAAGGACGTCAGCATGCCATCCACACAAGATTTCAACACGGCTCTCGTCAACTGGAATGGGCTTCATGGCCTGCCGCGCTTCGACGCGTTGAGCGATGGCGATTTCGCTGCCGCTTTTGATGCTGCTTTCGCATCTCATGATGTGGAGATCGATGCGATCGCCGGAAACGTGGAAGAGCCCACATTCGAGAATACGATCGTCGCGCTAGAGCTTGCAGGCGATGAGCTTTCGCGTGTTTCGGCGCTGTTCTGGAATCGGGCGGGCGCGCATACGAACGATACGATCCAAGCGCTGGAGCGCGATATCTCGCCGAAAATGTCGCGCCACTATTCCAAGATCGGAATGAACGCTGCGCTTTTTGCACGTATCGATGCGCTCTGGGAGAAGCGGGAGAGTCTCGGTCTGACACTCGAGCAGACGCGTGTGCTAGAGCGGCATTGGAAAAGCTTCGTGAAATCCGGTGCCAAGCTGCCGAAGGGGGAGCAGGAAAAGCTCGCGACAATCAACGAAAAGCTCGCAGGCCTGAGCACGCAGTTCGGACAGAACGTGCTTGCCGACGAGACGAACTGGTCGCTGATCCTCTCCGAAGGACCGGAGCTCGCGGGCATTCCGGATTTCCTGAAGGACGCCATGGCGGCGGCGGCGCGCGAGCGCGGTAAAGAGGGGAAGTTTGCAGTCACTCTGTCGCGCTCGATTATCGAACCGTTCCTGACCTTTTCCGAGCGGCGCGACCTGCGCGAGCAGGCTTTCAAGGCATGGGTTGCCCGCGGCGAGAACGAGGGCGAGACGGACAATCGCGGCATCATCCGCGAGACGCTGGCGCTTCGCGGCGAAGTCGCGAAGCTTCTCGGATACGCCAATTTCGCGGAATTGAAGCTCGACGATACGATGGCAAAGACGCCGGCTGCTGTAAACGGTCTGCTGCGCGCCGTGTGGGCAAGGGCTGTCAAACGGGCGCATGACGAAGAGGCGGATATTGCCAGACTGATTGCCGAGGACGGCAAGAACCATGAGGTCATGCCTTGGGATTGGCGCTATTATGCCGAAAAGATCAGGGCGCAGAGGTTCAATTTTTCCGAAGCCGAGCTGAAGCCCTATCTGCAACTCGAAAAAATCATCGATGCCTGTTTTGACGTCGCCGGCCGCCTCTTCGGCATTCGTGCCGTCGAAAAGAAGGGCATCGCCGCCTATCATCCGGATGTGCGCGTCTTCGAGATTCGTGATAGCGAAGATAAGCTGGTTGCGCTTTTCCTGGGCGACTATTTTGCCCGCTCATCCAAGCGCTCCGGCGCCTGGATGAGCGCGTTCCAATCTCAGCACAAACTCACAATGAAGAATGCACGCCAGGGCGAACTGCCGATCATCTACAATGTGTGCAATTTCGCAAAACCGGCCGAGGGTAAGCCGGCACTGCTTTCGCTGGACGATGCGCGCACGCTTTTCCATGAATTTGGCCACGCGCTGCATGGCATGCTTTCGAACGTGACCTATCCGACCGTGTCGGGCACGGCCGTTTCACGCGACTTCGTGGAGCTGCCATCGCAGCTTTACGAGCATTGGCTGACGGTTCCTGCGATCCTCAAGCAATATGCGGTGCATTTCGAAACAGGCGAATCCATGCCGCAGGCACTACTCGACAAGGTGCTTGCGGCGCGCACCTTCAATGCCGGGTTCAACACGGTCGAGTTCACCTCCTCGGCGATTGTCGACATGGAGTTCCACACGCGCGACACTGTGGAAGACCCGATGGCGGTGCAAAGGCAGGTGCTTGCCGAACTCGGGATGCCGAAGTCTCTCGTGATGCGCCATGCCTCGCCGCACTTCCAGCACATCTTCTCCGGGGGTTATTCGGCAGGCTATTACTCCTACATGTGGTCTGAAGTGCTTGATGCCGATGCCTTCGCGGCTTTCGAGGAAACAGGTGACGCCTTCAACAGTGAGATGGCGCGGAAGCTCAAGGACAACATCTATTCCAGCGGAGGGTCGATCGATCCGGAAGACGCCTACAGGGGATTCCGCGGCAAGCTGCCGACCCCGGATGCGATGCTCGTCAAGAAGGGCCTCGCCACGTTCGAGGAGCTGTCGGGCAGCGATGCCTGAGATGATCCTTTAACAAAACTGTCGCCGAAGTTTCGGAAAACCGTCATGTCATCTTCAAGAGACTGACATGACGGCTGCTCTAGGCTTGTTGCGGGAGATTCGTTCCCGCTCTCGCAGCAAGCCGGATGAGCCATGGCATGAAATTGACGGACACGACGCGCCGCCGCTTCCTCTCTTCGATCGGCGCAGTCGGTGGCTTTGCGGCAGCCAGCCTCGTGATGCCATATTACGCGCGCGGCTCTTCGAGCCGCCCGATCTTCACGTCAGGCGTTCAATCCGGTGATGTAGACGTAACGTCAGGCATGATATGGACGCGTGTCGATCGGCCGTCGCGGCTCTTTATCGAATATTCGACGAGCGACAAATTCGCGAATGCTGTCAGACTGGCTCCGATCGACGTCACAGCGGAGACCGATCTTGCGGGCAAACTGCTGCTGCAGGACCTGCCGCCGGACCAGGACATCTTCTACAGGTTTACGGCCGCCGACCTACAGGACATCAACAGCACCTCCGAACGAATTCACGGTCAGTTCCGCACCGCCCCTACCAACAAGCGGACGATCCGCTTCGCATGGTCAGGCGATACGGCGGGGCAGGGTTGGGGGATCGATGACGACGGTATGCGCACCTATCAGACGATCGCCTATCACCGCCCCGATTTCATGATCCATTCCGGCGATACGATCTATGCCGACAATCCGATGCCGGACGAGATCAGGTTGCGCGACGGCGGGCTCTGGAAGAACAGGATCGTGACTGAGGAAAAGCGCGACATCGCGCAGACACTCGATCAGTTTCGCGGACAGTGGAAATACAATCTGCTCGATGAGCACGTGAGGGAACTGAACGCCGTCTGTCCGATCTTCTATCAATGGGACGACCATGAGGTCCTGAACAACTGGTCGCCTTCGACCGATCTTCGCGGGGACAATCGCTATAAGGAAAAGTCCGTTTCAACGCTGGCAGCGCGGGCAAGCCGCGCCTTCCATGAGATGACGCCCATCCGCTACATTGCCGCTGAACCCGGGCGCTTCTACCGCAAAGTCTCATATGGTCCGCTACTCGATATCTTCTTTGTCGATTTGCGATCCTATCGGGGGCCGAACGACGATGGGCGGCTGGATCAGACCCTGACGGTGAAATCCCGCCTCCTTGGCGAGACGCAAGTGGCGTGGCTGAAGCGCGAACTGGCGCGCTCGGCTGCAACATGGAAGGTGATTGCCTGCGATATGCCGGTCGGACTGGTCATCTGGGATGATTATGGAAAACGCCAAGGCAGCGAGTCCTTCTCCAACGGCGACAACGGAACTCCGCTCGGGCGAGAGGTGGAATTTGCCGATCTGCTGCGTTTCATCCGTGACGCGGCAATCTCGAACATCGTCTGGCTGACGGCCGATGTTCACTACACGGCGGCGCATTATTATGATCCGGCCAAGGCGAAATTCCGCGAATTTCTGCCGTTCTGGGAATTCGTTTCCGGGCCGCTGCATTCGGGAACCTACGGCCCGCAGGAATTCGACATGACCTTCGGCCCTGAAGCGCGCTTCATCAAAGCAGCCCCCGGCGGTGCAGACTCCAACCTGCCGCCGTCCGCCGGACTTCAATTCTTCGGACTGGTCGAGATCGACGGGCAGACCGAGCAGATGACCGTGCGGCTGATGGACAGAAACGATACCGAGCTCTGGCGGACGGTCATCGACCCGCAACGCATGAGCTAAACGGTTGCATGGCTCCGATCCGCCCTCCCCCCTTTCGCAAACGCGAAAAACACTGTAAGAGCGCGCCAAACGTAATTGGCGCATTCTCTTGAACGTAGCGCCTCAGCCTCAGAGATTTGAAAACATATGGCACTTCGCAACATCGCGATCATCGCGCACGTTGACCATGGCAAGACGACCTTGGTGGACGAACTCCTGAAGCAGTCCGGCTCGTTCCGCGAGAACCAGCGCGTTGCAGAGCGTGTGATGGACTCCAACGACCTCGAAAAGGAGCGCGGCATCACCATTCTCGCGAAGGCGACGTCGGTGGAATGGAAAGGTGTCCGCATCAACATCGTCGACACCCCCGGCCACGCCGACTTCGGCGGTGAAGTCGAGCGCATTCTCTCGATGGTGGACGGCGCGATCGTTCTGGTCGACTCGTCCGAAGGCCCGATGCCGCAGACAAAGTTCGTCGTCTCGAAAGCCCTGAAGGTCGGCCTTCGCCCGATTGTCGCGATCAACAAGATCGACCGTCCTGATGGCCGCCACGAAGAAGTCATCAACGAAGTGTTCGACCTCTTTGCAAACCTCGACGCGACTGACGAACAGCTCGATTTTCCGATCCTTTACGGTTCTGGCCGTGATGGCTGGATGAACGTCAACCCGGAAGGCCCGAAGGACCAAGGTCTCGCACCGCTGCTCGACCTCGTGCTCGAGCATGTTCCGGAACCGACAGTCCACGAAGGTCCGTTCACGATGATCGGTACGATCCTCGAGGCTAACCCCTTCCTCGGCCGTATCATCACTGGCCGCATCAATTCCGGCTCGATCAAGCCGAACCAGGCCGTCAAGGTTCTGAGCCAGGATGGCAAGCTGATTGAAAACGGCCGTATCTCGAAGATCCTCGCTTTCCGCGGCATCGAGCGCACGTCGATCGAAGAAGCGCATGCAGGCGACATCGTCGCGATTGCCGGTCTCTCCAAGGGCACGGTTGCCGATACCTTCTGCGATCCCTCGGTTACCCAGGCGCTCACCGCACAGCCGATCGATCCGCCGACTGTCACCATGTCCTTCATCGTGAACGATAGTCCGCTGGCTGGGACCGAAGGCGACAAGGTGACCTCGCGCGTCATTCGCGACCGTCTCTACAAGGAAGCCGAAGGCAACGTCGCGCTGAAAATTGAAGAAGCAGAAGGCAAGGATTCCTTCTACGTGTCCGGTCGTGGCGAATTGCAGCTCGCCGTTCTGATCGAAACGATGCGCCGCGAAGGCTTCGAACTGGCCGTGTCGCGTCCGCGCGTGGTCATGCATCGCGATGAGAACGACCAGCTGATGGAGCCGATCGAAGAAGTCGTCATCGACGTCGATGAAGAGCATTCCGGCGTCGTCGTGCAGAAGATGTCCGAGCGCAAGGCCGAAATGGCCGAGCTCAGGCCTTCTGGCGGCAACCGTCTTCGCCTGGTGTTCAACGCGCCGACGCGGGGCCTGATCGGCTACCAGTCGGAACTCCTGACCGACACGCGCGGCACAGCCGTGATGAACCGTCTGTTCAAGGAATATCAGCCGTTCAAGGGTGAAATCGGCGGCCGTACCAACGGCGTTCTGCTCGCCAACGCTCCGGGCGAAGCTGTTGCCTATGCCATGTTCAACCTGGAAGATCGCGGCCCGATGATGATCGAGCCGGGCGAAAAGGTCTACATGGGCATGATCATCGGCATTCATTCCCGCGACAACGATCTTGAAGTCAACGTTCTCAAGGGCAAGCAGCTGACCAACATCCGCGCTGCCGGCAAGGACGAAGCCGTCAAGCTGACGCCGCCGATCCGCATGACGCTCGACCGCGCCTTGTCCTGGATCCAGGACGACGAGCTGATGGAAGTGACGCCGAAGTCAATCCGCCTGCGCAAGATGTATCTCGACGCAAACGATCGCAAGCGCTTCAGCAAGGCAAAGATGGCCTGAGCCATCCAGACACCTTGAAGGCTTTAAACCCCGGCTATTGTGCCGGGGTTTTTTATTGTGTTCTGCGTCGAATCCGGCTTGTCGCAATAGTTAAAAAAGCGTTAAATTTTGCTCATCGTCCACATGTTAAGTCTGTGGGCAAACGGCCGAAACGCATGATCGCGTATGGTTAATTGCCTGCTGGAAGACCAGAGTAAGCGTTATGAAGACGTTGTCGATCGATGTCCGGCGGGCGGAACCGCATGATGCTCAGGCCATCTCCGAGGTGCATCGCCTCGCTTGGCAGCACACCTATGCCGGGATCATTCCGCATCGTGCCTTGACGCACATGATCGAACGCCGCGGCGAGAACTGGTGGCGCAAGGCAACCCGCGGTCCGGCAACGCTTCTCGTTCTTGACGTCGCCGGGACGGTCGCAGGCTATGCCACACTCGGCCTCAATCGCGCCCGCGCACTGCCGCAGGAAGGCGAGATCTACGAACTTTATCTTCGTCCTGAGTATCAGGGCATCGGTCTTGGGCGCATGCTTTTCGGCGAGGCGAGGCGGCTTCTGAAGTCACTCGGCTGCAAGGGCCTCGTAGTCTGGTGCCTTGAGGAAAACGAGAACGCCAGCCATTTCTATCGCGGCCATGGCGGCGTCGACTTCTGCGAAGGCATGGAGAGCTTCGACCACAAGCAGTTGAAGAAAATCGGCTTCATCTGGAACTGAAAAGCACAGCCTTCAACTTTTCGAAACAGTGCTGCATCGCCTTGAACTAACTGGCGAAATCGGCCGCTTGTCCTTCAATATTTCAAGCTGTATCTGGAACATCACGAACGCGCCGTGTTGCGTTGCGGCATAAAACGGACTATTTGGCTGCGAACAATTCATTTTGTGGGAGTTTTGCATGCGAATCGACGCCATTTCCATCGGCAAGAATCCTCCGGAAGATGTCAACGTCATCGTTGAAGTTCCGGTCGGCGGTCACCCCATCAAGTATGAAATGGACAAGGAAGCCGGCACGCTGGTCGTCGACCGCTTCCTCTATACGCCGATGACCTATCCGGGCAATTACGGCTTCGTGCCGCACACGCTTTCGGAAGACGGCGATCCGATCGATGTCCTGATCGCCAGCACGCGTCCGCTGGTTCCAGGCTGTGTCATCAATGTCCGCCCGATCGGCGTTCTGAAGATGGAAGACAATTCGGGCAAGGACGAGAAGATCATCGCCGTTCCTTCGCCGGCGCTTACGTTGCGCTACGAGAAGGTGAAGGACTACACCGACCTTCCGGAGATCACGCTGAAGCAGATCGAGCACTTTTTCGCGCACTACAAGGACCTGGAGCCCGGCAAGTGGGTGAAGATTTTCGGCTGGGGCGATTCAAAGGAAGCCGGTCAGCTCATCCTCGAAGCCGTTGAGCGTGCCACGAAGGCAAAATAAGCCGTTACGGCTTCAGAAGCTTTTCGAGCCTTTCCATCAACTCCTTCGGGTCGCCATCGATCCGGAGGATTTTTTTGCGCGATGTATCGCCTGAAACCAATTGGATCGAGGATTTCGGGATGCAGAGGGCTTTGGACAGAAGCGCGATGAGCGCCTTGTTGGCTTTTCCTTTTTCAGGAATCGCGGTGACACGGACTTTAATGTGGCACGCGCCTTCGGCATCGGCCTCGAAGCCATCGATCGCGTCGCGCCCGCCATTCGGTGTCAACCGAACGGCGAGGCGTATATGATCATCGAAAATCTTCCCGGCGGAATTCACGCCACCAGCGGGAAGAGAGTGTTCCACATCAGCGAGCGGAGGAAGAAGATGATGAGCAGAAGAATGATCGGCGAGATGTCGATACCACCAAGATTCGGCAGCAGCCGGCGAATCGGACGCAGTAGCGGCTCGGTCACATTGTAGAGGAACATGCCGACCGAATTGACGAACTGGTTGCTGGAATTGATGACGTTGAAGGCGTAAAGCCAGGAGAAAATGGCACTCGCAATTAGCACCCAGGTGTAAAGATTCAAAGCCAAATCAATGGTTTGAAATAGGGCAATCATCTTGGTCTCCAGTTCGTTTCTGACAGACATGTAGCCATTGGGCGCCAAACGGGCAAGTGCCGCGTGAAAACCTGCGGCGAATCATGCTTGGCGGGCGTGTCCGATCATGCGTCCGGCTTTTTCGCAGCAGAAAACGAACAGTGCAATGGGAAAGCAGCGGCGCGTGGCCTCGAGCGGACTTCTGAGCACCTATGCGGACAGTGCAGCTACAGAGCCCGGTACGGCCTTTGCCGTCTTGCCTTCGAAGACGATATCGAGAAATTCGGTCAGCCAGGCCTTGAGCGGCGCATCGAAGAGCATGCGGCCTTCCAGATGCTCCCGGCCCTGCTGTGCATTCGGAAGAATGAAGCGATGAGCGCCGTGGACGACCCAGCGGTGCATCATCACGCGGGTGAGCTCGGCGTGGAACTGCAGCGCCCAGGCGTTGCCGTTGTAGCGGAAGGCCTGGTTCGGATAGGTATCGCCTTCTGCGAGCAGATCGGCGCCGTGCGGCAGATCGAAGCCCTCGCGATGGAAATGGTAGACCATCTTCGGCCAGTGCATCAACAAGCGGCCCTTTTCGGTCGGGCGGAGCGGATACCAGCCGATTTCGGTCGAGCCGTCGGCATTCGGCCGCACCTTGCCGCCAAGGTGGCGCACCAGCATCTGCGCGCCAAGGCAGATGCCGAGGAACGGGCGATTTTCCTTGAGTGGAATGTCCAGCCAGTTGACTTCGGTTTTCACGAAGTCGTCCGGATCGTTTGCGCTCATCGGCCCGCCGAAGACGACCGTTCCGGCGTGGTTTTCAAGCGTGGTGGGCAGCTTATCGCCCAGAACCGGGCGGCGGATGTCGAGGCTGTAGCCCTTGTCGACCAGAAGCTGACCTACTCGGCCGGGGCTGGAGCGTTCCTGATGCAGGATGATCAGGATAGGGCGCTTGTCGCGCTTGATGGGACGGTCAATCGACATCGTCTTGCACCACCACCGTATCGGTCACGCGTGCGGCTGCCTCCTGACGTTTCCGGATGCGCTCGCGGGAGGAGACGCCGAGCAGATCGGCGATCCGCCAGATGACGTGATCCTCCATCTCGCTGCGTTCGCCGTCGGCATAGACGATGTCCCAGAGAATGCCGATGAGTTCCAGCCGCTGCTCGGTATCGAGATGGCGTTTCAGGTCGGACGTGAAGCGGTAATAGTCGACGGCGCTGCTCTCGGCTTCCTGGCCGGCGGCGATCAAGGCATCCAACTGCTTTCCGTCGAGCCCGTATTGCTCCTTGAGCAGTTTGCGGAGCCGCTTCTTTTCGCTGTCCTTGACCTTCCCATCCGCCTCCATCACCTGCATGCAGAGAGCGGCAACGGCGATGCGGGGATCGTCAGGGCTAAAACCCTTCTTGGGATTGTTTGCAGCGAGATTTTGGAAGAATGCCTGAAAACGTTCGAACATGCAGATTTCGTTCCATTCAGAAAAGGCGGAGTCGTGTCTTGGGTTCTGGTTCCGCCTTTGTGTTGCGAACGCCAGGGTCATCCGGCATTCCATAAAAGGGTTTCGGTTCTGGCTGCGCGGTAACCGGCTCTGGCTGCTTGGCGACCGGCGCGGGCGAGACAGACTTCGGAGCAGGAGCCGGTCGGGCGGCCTCGGCAATCGTTGCGGCGCGCTCCAACTCGATGATTCGGTGATCGTTGGCCGAACTTTCGGGCCGTGTTTCGCGAACGGGCGGCAAAGTCCGCAGCGCGGCGTCGATCGAGATGGTGGGTCGTTCCTCGACCGGCCCTTCGAGCTGACCGAAAGGCGCCTTCCATTCGAAGACGTCGAGACGGCCGGTGATGGGTGAGACGGGCAGCCATTTGTCGGAAACGAAGCCGTCGGCGACCCAGGCCGGGTCACGCGGCGCCTTCAGCGCCTGTGCCAGCCAGTGGCGTACACGGCCCTGGTCGCCAGTTTCGGCCTCTTCGATGTCGGCAAGCAGCAGGAAGGCGGCTTCACGCGGCTGCATGCGGGCGGCAGCTTCCGCCTTCGCGCGGGCCTTCGCAAAGTGCTGCGCATCGAGCGCCGCCTGCGCGACCACGAGCAGGGACTCGACGTTGTTGGGACGCAGGGCCTCCAACTTTTCGGCGCGTTTCAGGCGATCAACGGAGGAATCGCCGCTTCGAGCGAGCACATAAGTGCGGCCGATCTCGGGATGCGGTCCGGCTTTCCATGACTGCTCGAGGATCGAGGCGGCCTTGCGCAGTTTATCTTCCCGGAAAAGTGCCTTGGCGGCGATGATGGCGGCCGGTTCGAAGTCGGCAATGAGCTTCAGCGCATGCATCGCGTCGTCACGGGCACCGGCCGGATCGCTTTCCAGCTTGTCGTCAGCGCGAGCCGTCAGCAGCACGCCGCGCAGACGGTCCGCATCCTGCTTTTCGACGACACGCGCGGCCTTCTGTTGCTCAAGAAGCCGGATGGCGTCGTCCCAGCGGCCGGACTGGCTGCGGTATTCGAGCGTCGCCTGTGCCGCCCAGGGCAGATAGGGCGCGTTGTCGGCTGCCTTCTCGGCATATTGGCGCGCGGCCTCGTTGGCGCCGAGGCGTTTGGCTTCTAGATAGAGCCCGCGAAGGCCGAGTTCACGCGTTTCCGGATCGTTGGCCATCGCTTCGAACTTGGCGCGCGCTTCGTCATGCCGGCCTTCGATCAGGGCAGCCTGTGCCTCGAGCAGGTTGATCAGCGGCTCCTGATCGGCACGGATGAGGCCGCGGGAACGGGCTGCCATCTTGCGGGCAAGCAGGGCATTGCCGGCGCCGGCGGCGATAAGGCCGGTCGAGAGCGCCTGATAACCGCGATCGCGCTTGCGGGCGCGAAAATAGCGTCTCACAGAATGAGGCGACGTCCAGACCGTGCGGATCAGCCACCAGGCGATCATGACAACGGCGATCAGTGCGATAAGGCCGCTTGCCGCGACGATCAGCTTTGCCTGATAGAGCCGGCCTTCCCACACCAGCGACAGATCGCCCGGGCGATCGGCAAGCCAGGAGAAACCATAGCCGAGAACGACGACGAGGGCGACGAAGACGACGAGACGGATCATCGATCAACCCTCCTTGCCGGCGCCGGAAATGGCCTTGGAGAGCGCACCACCCACCAGTTCCTCGACACGGATGCGGGCTTCCAACGATTGCTTGAAAGCGGCGGAAGCCTGCTTTGCGTTCGCGGGCAGATCGTTCCACTCGTTGGCAGCGCCCGGCAGGTCGCCGTTCTTCACCTTGTCTTCCATGCGGGCGGCAATCGCCTCGACGCTTTCGCCCTCGATATTGCCGACAGGGCGCACGGTAACGAGCGACTTGGCGCTCGCCATCAGCCGGTCCGACCAGCTCTGGTTCGGATCCGATTGGGTGACAGATTGGATGACGGCGGTCGCGACGTCGGGAACCTGACGGATCAGTTCGGCGCGCGAGGGTACGCCGGTTTCGGCGAAATTGCGTAGATCGGCGACTGCGGGGTCGTCCGGCGAAACGCCGGCGAAAGTATCGAGTTCGGCCATGAAAGGTCCGCCGCGGTCGATCGCTGCCTTGAGCGCCGCAGCGGCGATCGCCTGCGCAACCGCAACATCCTGGCGTGGTTCGCTGAGCTTCTTCTCGGCTTCCTCCAGGCGCTTGACAATGTCGGCGCCGTTCGACGCCCGCTCTTCGGAGGATTGAGCGAGAGATGTGCGCACCTGTTCCAGCTGCGCGGCCAAATCCGCGACCTTCTGGTTTAGCGCATCGACTGCCGCTGTGTCTGCTGGCCCCGTGACGGCAGGCGTCTTTGCCGCCGCCTCGAGAGCAGATAGTCGCTTGTCGAGCGCGTCGTCGCTGGTATTCGGCGCTGCGGCCAAGTTCGCGATGGATTGCTTGAGGCCGTCGATTTCAGCCGAAAGGTTGGCCGTTTCATCCAGCGCGGTTTGGGGTGCTGAAGACGTCGGAAGGTAGCCGGCATATTGGATAACGCCAGCACCCAGCAGGGCAACGAGGCCGCCGAAAATGCCCGCAGCGATCTGACCCGACGTCGTTCCGCCGCGCGGCGGCTGCCGGATCGGCTCCGGGTCGGCTGTCGTTTCCGGCTGACTGGACTCCTCGGAGGCGGCGGCGGGCTCGGCCGTCTCCTCGGCCGATGGTTCCTTTTGCGGATCGACGGATGCCTCCAGATCGGCTGTCGCATTGTCTGCGTCGGGAGCGTCGGCTTCAGGGCCGTTCTCTTCGGATTTCTTGTCGGTATCGGCTGCTGCCGCAATTTCCTGCGCTTCCAGATCGATCGTGACCGGCTCGTCGGTGTTTTTCGAATGACGTGGCGGATTTCCCGATACCATGCGTATCCTCATTTTCCTGCATCGCAACGAAACTAGTCAGTGATGCCAGTTATGAAAAGAGGTTAGATCAAATTTGAGCGGCTAAGGCCTTCAAAGAAGCGACAGAAGGCTTCTCTCATCCGGTAATGCTGCGATGCGAAGATTTCTGCCGAGCGATGCCGGAACAGCTGCTGCGACGGCTTTGCTGAGACAAAGAATGAGCGCCTGATTGATCCAGGCGGGTTCCGATTGGGTTCCGGCGAGACTGAAAAAATGCTCCGCGGTCTGGCGGGAATAGAGGAGAACGGCCTCTGGCGGCGGAATCAGCGCTTTTAGCAGGGCGTCCGGATCAGGTTCTGCCGGCAGCATCCGATAACACTCGACGATATCGACCTTCAGTCCAAGTGCTTGTGCCTTGAGCTCAAACGTTTCCGCACGTGGCGAACCGGCAAGATAGGTGACCGGTTCCCGTATTTGCCCTGCGATCAGCTCCGCCAGTTGCGCGCCATCGCCCGCCGAAGCCAGGACCGAAGCAAATCCGATCGCCTTGGCTGCGTTTGCGCTCGCTTTGCCAACGGCGAACACCGGCCGGAGGCGATAAGGCTTGACGTCTGTTCCTGACGATAAGAGCGCATGGACAGCCTCCGTGCTTGTGATGGCGATAGGACCGTCGCTCCTCGCCAGCGCATCCATCGCGGCCTTGCCATCATGCATGGGCTGCGAAAGCGGCAGCAAGACGGGATCATGTCCCATATCGCGTAACGTTTTGGCGGTTCGTTCCCCCGAATGCTTCGGACGGGTAACCAGCACGCGCATGCTGCATCAGCTCCAGTCGTCGAAGAAGCTGCTGCCGGCGCGGGCGCGAATGTCCTGGCCGGCGCGGGTGCCATGTGCTGCGGCGTCGCGGCGATGGCCGTCGATTGTCACCGAATGCTGGTTGCGGCCGTCCGGGGTGATGATCAGGCCGGAGAACCTGATCTGATCGCCTTCGCAGATCGCGTACCCGCCGATCGGCGTGCGGCAAGACCCGTCGAGGGCAGCAAGGAAAGCGCGTTCGCAGGAGACGGCATCGTAGGTGACCGGGTCATTGATCGTTGCAAGCAGATTGTCGATCCGCTGATCGCCGATGCGGCTTTCAATGCAGATAGCACCCTGCGCGGGCGCGGGCGGGAAAGTATCGGGGTCGAGGATGTCGGTAATCACGTCCACCTTACCGAGACGCTTCAGGCCCGCGAGCGCGAGCAGCGTCGCATCGACCTGGCCTTCGTCCAGCTTGCGCAGACGGGTTTCCACCGCGCCCCGGAAGGTTACGACCTTGATATCAGGCCGCATACGGCGGATCAGTGCCTGGCGGCGCAGTGATGCCGACCCGACCGTCGCACCGTGCGGCAACTCGATCAGTTTCGGCGCCGTGCGGCCGATTACCGCATCGCGGATGTCTTCCCGCGGCAGGTAGGCCGAGATATGGAGCCCTTCCGGCAACACCGTCGGCATGTCCTTGGCGGAATGGACGGCGAAATCGAGATCGCCGCCGGCAAGCTTTTCTTCCAGCTCCTGAGTGAAAAGACCCTTGCCGCCAATCTCGGCAAGCGAACGATCTGTGATGCGGTCGCCTTTCGTCGTCAGCACAACGATTTCGAACATTTCCTCCGGCATTCCGTGCGCTGCCATCAGCCTGTCGCGCGCTTCGTGGGCCTGAGCAAGGGCCAGCGGGCTGCCCCGCGTACCAATCCGGAAAGGTTTTGTTTGCATCCGCTTTGATCCGTTGTTACCGGAAGTTCTCGTAACCGGGTTTCGCACCCATCGCAATCAACGACAGGCTTCATGGCTCCCTTTCTACGCATCCTCGGCATCGAAACAAGCTGCGACGAGACTGCCGCGGCTGTGGTCGAGCGCGATGCGGACGGGCGCTCGAAGGTGCTTTCCGACGTCGTCTTGAGCCAGTTGGACGAGCATAGCGCCTATGGCGGCGTGGTACCAGAGATAGCCGCGCGCGCTCATGTCGAGGCGCTCGATACGTTGATCGACGAGGCGTTGCAGCGCGCCAATGTGTCGCTCTCCGACATCGATGCGATTGCCGCCACCTCCGGGCCGGGATTGATCGGTGGGCTGCTCGTCGGATTGATGACGGGCAAAGCGATCGCCAAGGCCACCGGCAAGCCGCTTTATGCCGTGAACCATCTCGAAGGCCATGCGCTGACGGCCCGGTTGACGGACGGGCTCTCCTTTCCTTATCTCATGCTGCTCGTGTCCGGCGGCCATACGCAGCTCATCCTCGTGCGCGGCATTGGCCAATACGAACGCTGGGGAACGACGATCGACGATGCGCTCGGCGAGGCCTTTGATAAAACCGCGAAGCTGCTCGGGCTGCCTTATCCGGGCGGGCCACAGGTGGAAGAGGCGGCAAAGAACGGCAATCCGGACCGCTTTGATTTCCCGCGGCCGCTCGTCGGTGAAACGCGGCTCGATTTCTCCTTTTCGGGCTTGAAGACGGCGGTCCGGCAGGCAGCAACGGATATCGCGCCGCTCACGGATCAGGATGTCGCCGATATATGCGCCTCGTTCCAGAAGGCGATTTCGAGAACGCTGAGAGATCGCATCGGCCGTGGATTGCAGCGGTTTAAGGCGGAGTTCCCGCAGCTGAACAGGAAGCCGGCCTTGGTCGTTGCGGGCGGCGTCGCCGCCAATCTGGAAGTGCGTGGTACGCTGCAGGCCCTCTGCGACAAACACGGCTTCCGATTCATCGCGCCGCCGCTGAGATTGTGCACCGACAATGCGGTGATGATTGCCTGGGCAGGGCTCGAGCGCATGGCGACGGGCGTTGCGCCGGATGACCTCGATGTGCAACCGCGGTCGCGCTGGCCGCTGGATTCGAATGCGGAAGCGCTGGTTCACTACGGAAAGCGGGGGGCAAAGGCATGAGCGAACAGATTGCGGTCGTTGGCGCAGGCGCTTTCGGAACGGCGCTTGCCTCCGTCATTGCACTCACCGGCCGCAACCAGGTCACTCTTGTCGGCCGTAATCCCTCGCTGATTGCCGACCTGAAGGCCGAACGGCTGCATGATGCGGTTCTCCCGGGCATCGAGCTGCCGGAAGCTCTGGAGTTTTCGGCAGAGCCTGATTCAATCGGCGATGCAGGTATCGTGCTTTTTGCCATGCCGTCGCAGGCGCAGGCGGATGCCGCCCGGCAGTACGGCGCTCATCTCGCTAAGGACGCGATCGTCGTAACATGTGCCAAGGGCATCGAGCGGGCGACCGGCAACTTGTTGACCGACATGCTGGAGCGCGAATTGCCGCAGCATCGCGTCGCAGTGCTTTCAGGGCCAGGTTTTGCGGCTGATATTGCCAAAGGGTTGCCGACCGCTATGGTACTTGCGGCATCGGAGGTGGCTGTTGCCGAGCGGCTGGCTCAGGCGATTTCGGGCAGAACCTTCCGGCTCTATCCGTCGTCCGACCGTATCGGCGTGCAGCTTGGTGGTGCGCTGAAGAATGTATTGGCGATCGCCTGTGGTATCGTCGAAGGCTGCGGCATTGGCGATTCTGCGCGTGCGGCGCTGATTGCGCGCGGGCTGGCGGAGATGTCGCGCCTCATCGTCGCCAAGGGCGGGCAGGCCGATACGGCGCGCGGGCTTTCCGGGCTTGGCGATCTCGTCTTGACTGCGACGAGCCATCAGTCGCGCAATCTGCGCTTCGGTATTGCGCTCGGCCGTGGCGAAAAGGCCGATCCTTTGCAGGGCGAGTTGGTGGAAGGTGCATTTGCCGCCGCCGTCGCCTCGCGGCTGGCGGACGAGCTCGGCATCGCGATGCCGATCACGGACGCCGTCTCTGCGATCATCGAAGGCAAACTCGGCATCACCGAGGCCATCGAGCAATTGATGACACGTCCGATCACGACCGAATAGGAGAGAGACATGCTTTTCGCCCTTCTCTGCAAGGACAAGCCGGGGCATCTCAATGTGCGCATGGAGACACGTGCTACACATTTGGAGTATTTGAATAAGCTGAATGCCGAAGGCAGGCTCAGCATCGCCGGACCGTTCCTCGACGGCGAAGGCAAGCCCTGCGGCAGTCTGGTAATCGTGAAAGCCGAGACGGCCGAGGAAGCCAAGGCGCTCGCCGATGCCGACCCCTATGCGAAGGCCGGTCTTTTCGAGAGCGTCGAGATCAAGCCCTTCAACTGGGTCTTCAACAATCCGGAGGCATAAGGAATGGCCCATTGGCTCTATAAATCCGAACCGTCTTCCTGGTCCTGGGAGCAGCAGAAGGCCGCAGGCGAAAAAGGCACGGAGTGGACGGGCGTTCGCAATTATCTCGCCCGCAACAACATGCGCGCCATGCAGATCGGCGACAAAGGCTTCTTCTATCACTCGAATGACGGCCTGGAGGTCGTCGGCATTGTCGAGGTCTGCGCGTTGTCGCATCCGGATTCGACGGCGAAGGGCGACGATCGCTGGGATTGCGTCGATATCCGCGCCGTGCGCGATATGCCGAAGCCGGTGACGCTGAAGGATGTCAAGGCGAACGAAAAGCTCTCGAAGATGGCGCTGGTGACGTCGATGCGCCTTTCGGTCCAACCGGTGACAGACGACGAGTGGCTCGAAGTCTGCCGGATGGGCGGCCTCGACAATCCACCGCGCTGACCGCCTTTGAAGACAGATCCCGAAATCTTCATCCGCGCCAATACGAGTCTGATTGCGCCGCCGCATGTGCCGGAGATCCGGTTACATCTGGCGAGCGAAGCGCATGAGCTTTGGCTCAAGACGGAAGAGGAACTGGCGGAGATCGGCCTGCCGCCGCCGTTTTGGGCTTTTGCCTGGGCAGGCGGACAGGGGCTTGCGCGTTATATTCTCGATCATCCGGAGACGATGCAGAGTAAGCGCGTTTTCGATTTTGCAACAGGCTCGGGACTCGTCGCGATTGCGGCGAAGATGGCGGGTGCGGCGGCGGTGAAGGCGGCGGATATCGATCCGTGGGCTGAGACGGCCGTGCTGCTTAATGCTGTTGCCAATGGGGTCTCGATTGATTTCGATGGCGCCGATTTCGTCGGCCAACCTGTCGATGCCGATATCGTTCTGGCGGGCGACGTGTTCTATGACCGCGTCTTCGCGGACGCCCTCGTTCCGTGGTTCGAACGGCTGGCCAGCGAAGGCAAGGACGTCTTGGTCGGCGATCCGGGACGCGCCTATTTGCCAAAGGAGCGGCTGGAGTTTTGCGCCATCTACCAAGTGCCCGTAACGCGAGCGCTCGAGGATTGCGAGATCAAGAAGACGACGGTCTGGCGATTCAGGGCCTGATGACGCAGACGCTGGCCTCGTAGCTGCAGGGGTCGCCCTGGACGGCGACGTCAATCACCTTGGCCTTGGCTGCAAGCGGCGCGGCCTGCGGCACGCTGTAGGTCTCATAGCCGTCGACGCCGAAATAGGTGCCGCCTTCCGTCTCGTAGCCATAAGTGCCGCCGTAAACGCCGCTGTAGGCATGGCGGGAGAGCTGCGGCGATGCAGCGATAACGCTGCGGATACCGTAGCCGTTCGATGACGGCGAGAAATGCTTGAGGCGAACATGGCGGTTATGACCGTGATGGTGACGGCGATCGCCGAACCAGGGTTTGGCGATATTTGCCCACTTGGCGCTGCTTGCCCAATGGATCGTGCCGCGATGATGCCGGTGGCGCTCGCCGGCCACGGCCGGAAGCGCAATTAGAGCACATAACAGGAGCGAAACGACTTTCGAGATGCGCTGGAACATGGGACGTCAGCCTCCGGAAACTCGGCCATTAACAAATCGTTAACGCCAGCTTGCGTCAAAACTACCCCTCTGTCCACTTGAGCGATGAAAAATCAGGATAAAATTTGAGCCGAAAAGGCCAGTTTCCATTTCCGGCAACTTCCCGGTAACGCGAATCGATTAAATTAAAAGCAGACAGCAATTGTGCTTGTCGTCGGGGGTTTCGGTGATTAAACGTCGCCGTTGATGCAACGCACACAGACAAATTTGTCATTCCTGTGGTTGCCTCGAAATGCTCCGAAATTCGGGAGCGCAGAGAAGACGCCGCGAGGTTCTGATGGCGAATGTGACAAATAACCGGCCTCTGTCGCCGCATTTGCAAGTTTATAAACTTATTCCTACCATGGTCATGTCGATCGTCCATCGTATCACCGGCGCCGCTCTTTATTTCGGCACGCTGCTGGTCGCCTGGTGGCTGATTGCGGCTGCGACCGGCCAGGCTTATTACGACTGGGTGAATTGGGTGCTCGGCAGCCTCATCGGCAAGGTCGTCCTGCTTGGTTACACCTGGGCACTGCTTCACCACATGCTCGGCGGCCTGCGCCACTTGTTGTGGGACCTCGGCCATGGTTTCGGCAAGGAATTCTCCACCAAGCTCGCCATCGCCAATATCATCGGATCACTCTGTCTTACCGTGTTGGTCTGGGTGATCGGCTTTATCATTCGCTTCTGAGGTCGCTCACATGGATATGCGTACCCCTCTGGGTAAGGTTCGCGGCCTCGGTTCCGCCAAAGAAGGCACCGAACACTTCTGGCGTCAGCGCCTGACGGCTGTTGCCAACATCCCGCTCATCGTCTTCTTCGTCATCTTCATGATCGTTTATGCTGGCGCGCCTTATGCGGATGTCGTGCATGCGCTGTCGAACCCCTTCGTGGCGGTCATCATGGGGCTGATGGTGATTTCAGGCATCGTTCACATGCGTCTCGGCATGCAGGCCATCATCGAGGATTACGTGCACAGCGAAATCGGCAAGCTCGTCCTGCTGATGCTAAACACGTTTTTCGCGATCTTGGTCGCGGCGCTCTGTCTTTTTGCCATTCTGAAAATTGCTTTCGTAGGATAACCGTATCATGGCACCGACTTCACCTGCTCAGAATGGGAAAGCCTACAAATATGTCGATCACTCCTATGACGTGATCGTCGTCGGCGCCGGCGGCGCCGGTCTTCGCGCCACGCTCGGAATGGCCGAACAGGGGTTCCGCACGGCCTGCATCACCAAAGTATTTCCGACCCGCTCGCACACCGTTGCGGCGCAGGGCGGCATTGCCGCCTCGTTGCAGAACATGACGCCGGACAGCTGGCAGTGGCACCTCTACGACACCGTCAAGGGTTCGGATTGGCTCGGCGACGTCGATGCCATGCAGTATCTCGCCATGGAAGCGCCGAAGGCGGTCTATGAGCTCGAGCACTACGGAGTGCCTTTCTCGCGCAATGAGGAAGGCAAGATCTATCAGCGCCCGTTCGGCGGCCACATGCAGAACTACGGCGAAGGCCCGCCGGTGCAGCGCACCTGCGCCGTTGCCGACCGCACCGGCCACGCCATCCTGCACACGCTTTACGGCCAGTCGCTGCGCCACAACGCTGAGTTCTTCGTCGAATATTTCGCACTCGACCTCATCATGTCGGAAGACGGCAATCGTTGCACTGGTGTTGTTGCCTGGTGCCTCGATGATGGCTCGATTCATCGCTTCGCGGCGAAGATGGTGGTGCTGGCGACAGGTGGCTATGGCCGCGCTTACTTCTCCGCGACCTCCGCCCATACCTGCACCGGTGACGGCGGCGGCATGGTGGCGCGCGCAGGGCTTCCGCTGCAGGACATGGAGTTTGTGCAGTTCCATCCCACCGGCATCTACGGCTCCGGCTGTCTGATCACCGAAGGCGCGCGCGGGGAAGGCGGCTACCTGGTCAACTCCGAAGGCGAGCGCTTCATGGAGCGCTACGCGCCGTCGGCGAAGGACCTTGCCTCGCGCGATGTCGTCTCGCGCTGCATGACGCTGGAAATCCGCGAGGGCCGCGGTGTTGGCAAGAACAAGGATCATATCTTCCTGCATCTCGACCATCTCGATCCGGCCGTCCTGCACGAGCGCCTGCCGGGCATCTCCGAGAGCGCCAAGATCTTTGCCGGTGTCGATGTGACGCGCGAGCCGATCCCGGTCCTGCCGACCGTCCATTACAACATGGGCGGCATTCCGACGAACTATTGGGGTGAGGTGCTCAATGCCGACAACGCCAATCCGGAACGCGTGATTCCCGGGCTGATGGCCGTCGGCGAAGCGGGCTGCGCTTCGGTGCATGGGGCCAACCGCCTCGGCTCGAACTCGCTGATCGACCTCGTCGTTTTTGGCCGCGCAGCGGCAATCCGTGCCAGCGAGGTCATTGACCGCTCCGTATCGACCCCGCATCTGAATATAGCTGCCTGCGACAAGATCATGGATCGCTTCGACGGTCTTCGCCACGCCAATGGCGGAACGCCGACGGCGTATCTGCGCGAGAAGATGCAGCGCGCCATGCAGGAAGACGCTGCCGTGTTCCGCACTCAGGAATCGCTGGAATCTGGCTGCCAGCGCATTTCGGCGATCTGGCAGGAAATGTCGGACATCAAGGTCACCGACCGTTCGATGATCTGGAATTCCGATCTCGTCGAGACGCTCGAATTACAGAACTTGATGGCGAATGCGATCACCACGATCTACGGCGCCGAGGCCCGCAAGGAAAGCCGCGGTTCGCATGCCCGTGAGGATTACACCGAAGGCGCATACGCTGGCCGCGACGACGTCAACTGGCGCAAGCACACGCTCGCCTGGGTCAACAATGCCGGCGAGGTCAAACTCGACTACCGCCCGGTTCACACCGAGCTCATCGCAGAAGGCATCGATCCCAAGAAGATCGCGCCGAAGGCTCGCGTGTATTAAGAGGACTGGACATGGTTGAACTCGCTCTCCCCAAGAACTCTCAGATGCGCGAAGGCAAGGTCTGGCCGAAGCCGGCGGGCGTAAAGAACACCCGCGAATTCCGCGTCTACCGCTGGAGCCCGGATGACGGGCAGAACCCGTCGATCGACACCTTCTATATCGATATCGACGACTGTGGCCCGATGGTGCTTGATGGGCTGCTCTACATCAAGAACAAGATCGATCCGACGCTGACGCTGCGCCGTTCCTGTCGTGAAGGCATCTGTGGTTCCTGCGCGATGAATATCGACGGCACGAACACGCTTGCCTGCACGAAGGGCATGGAGGAGATCAAGGGCACGGTGAAGATCTATCCGTTGCCGCATTTGCCGGTGGTGAAGGATCTCGTTCCGGACCTGACGAATTTCTATGCGCAGCACCGCTCGATCGAACCCTGGCTGAAGACTATATCTCCGGCACCCGCCAAGGAGTGGAAGCAGAGCCACGAGGAACGCCAGAAGCTCGACGGCCTCTACGAGTGCATTCTCTGCGCCTGCTGCTCGACCTCTTGTCCGAGCTACTGGTGGAACGGCGACCGCTATCTCGGCCCGGCCGTCCTGCTGCAGGCTTATCGCTGGCTGATCGACTCCCGAGACGAGGCGACCGGCGAACGTCTCGACGACCTCGAAGATCCGTTCCGGCTTTACCGCTGCCACACGATCATGAACTGCGCGCAGACCTGCCCGAAAGGCCTCAATCCGGCAAAGGCTATTGCGGAGATCAAGAAGATGATGGTCGAGCGCCGGGTTTGATAGCCGATGCTCGCCAATTGCCCGGCGCTCAGAGAGGCGGCGCCGGGTCTTACCGAGTTTTTGCCCCCACCGGTCCGAATCCGGCGAAAGATCGTGCAGATCATCACCTTGCTGACAAATTCTATCTGCAGGAAGTTCTCCGGCAGGCAAGTTGAATTGCTCCATTTCCGGCATAAGTGTTGTCGCGAGCAATTTATGGCTGTGCCGACTTGATTAACTAAAGTGAAATACGTTAATTCGAAATTAGTCTGATGACCAATTCTGTGCTGCAAGAGCGGACAATCGGGAGCATGATGATGCAGTTGCGATATGCGATGACGGGTGTGGCGGTTGTTCTGTCATTGGCGGGCTGCCAGCGCACGGCATATGACAATGCGAGTTACAGCTCGCCGGCACCGCTGACAGCGCAGCCTGTTCCTTCCGTCCAGGGCGGGCAGCTGCCGCCGCCTGCAGGCGCTTCGCAGTTTCCCGCCGCTCCGACGGCGGCGCCGGCGACTCCGGGCCAGCCGGGTGCCATGGCGGCCAATGCACTTGACGTCACCAAGGAATCCATGGTCGGCAGCTGGCGCGTCAACGGCAGCTGCGACATGTTCCTGACGCTCACTAATCTCGGCAGCGGCTCGCGCGGCGGCACGCGCGGCTGCGTCGGCGAGCTGACGGCGATGGGCTCTTGGGAAGTTGCAGGCAAGCAGGTTCTTCTTAAGGATCGCAGCGGCAACCCGATCGGCAGCGTCTACAAGACGGCCGACAACAGCTTCAGTGGCCAGACGAGCACTGGCCAGCCGATCACCCTCAGCCGGTAAGACAACCGGCGGCCACCCCGCCGACGACGCGTAGGCGGACTTCTCCATGCAGCCTATCCCCGATTATACTTCGAGCGTCAGCGAGCACTTGAAATCGCTGACGGCTTCAGGCGCTCTCCAGATCGATTCAGCGCAGATGGATGTGGCAAAAAGCCTCGATCGGGTGCTTTTTGAACTGAAGCGCCGCCGCCCTGCTGCGAAATCCAGCTCGCTCGGCTGGCTCTTCGCTCCGAAGAAGAAGGCGGAGGATCACATCAAAGGGCTTTACATTCATGGCAGCGTCGGCCGCGGCAAGACAATGCTGATGGATATCTTTTACGGGATGGCGCCCTGTTCGAAGAAACGCCGTGCGCACTTCCATGAGTTCATGACCGATGTCCACAACCGCATCGCCGCGCACCGGCTCAAGCTGAAGAACGGCGAGATAAAGCAAGCCGATCCCGTGCCGCCGGTGGCGGCCGCACTTTACGAGGAGGCCGAACTCCTCTGCTTCGACGAGTTTACGGTGACGGACATCGCTGATGCGATGATCCTCTCGAGGCTGTTCTCAGAGCTTTTTGCGCGCGGCTGCGTGCTCATCGCGACCTCGAATGTCGAACCTGACAATCTCTACAAGGACGGCCTCAATCGCGGTCTCTTCCTGCCTTTCATCGGTCTCCTCAAGAAGAATGTCGAGGTCGTGACGCTCGACTCCCCGACGGATTACCGGATGGAGAAGCTGAACAGCCAGCCCGTCTATCTGACGCCGATCGACGAGCGGACGGATATGGCGATGGATGCGTCCTGGGCGCAGGCGCTGCACGGGCGCAAGGCGCAGCCCCTCGATATTCCGATGAAAGGCCGCTCGATCCATGTGCCGCTCGCGGTCGATCGCATGGCGCGCTTTTCCTTTGCCGATCTTTGCGAGAAGCCACTCGGTGCTGCAGACTTTCTCGCAATCGCCAAGCGCTTCGATACGATTTTTGTCGACCGCATCCCAAAACTGGGTCCGGACAAGCGGAACCAGGCGAAGCGCCTCATCATTCTCGTCGATACGCTCTACGATCACGGCGTGCGGCTTCATGCGTCCGCAGCGGAAATGCCGGAAGATTTGCTGGTCGAACGGCGTGGGACGGAAGGCTTCGAATTCGATCGGACCGCCTCGCGCCTTTTCGAGATGCGCAGCGCAGAATATCTTGCAATGCACCATGAAAAGCATGCCGCCGAGTAACAATTTGGTGACGAAATATTTTACGTTTACGTAAGAATTTTTATATCTAAACGATTGAAATTGCTGCACCAAAAATAACACGTTGCCATTTTTTGGCTTTAAGGCTATGCGATTGCGGCATTGGACGACGCTTGGACGCGCCGCCCGACTGATTTTGATCGCAAAGGAAACAGCGAAATGGCGCGTAACAAGATCGCACTTATCGGTTCTGGCATGATTGGTGGCACGCTGGCACATCTCGCCGGCCTGAAAGAGCTCGGTGACATCGTTCTCTTCGACATTGCCGACGGCATTCCGCAGGGCAAGAGCCTCGATATCGCGCAGTCGTCTCCGGTCGAAGGCTTCGATGCCAATCTAACGGGTGCCAGCGATTATTCCGCGATCGAGGGCGCAGATGTCTGCATCGTCACCGCCGGCGTCCCGCGCAAGCCGGGAATGAGCCGCGACGACCTCCTCGGCATCAACCTCAAGGTCATGGAGCAGGTCGGCGCCGGCATCAAGAAGTACGCCCCGAACGCTTTCGTCATCTGCATCACCAATCCGCTCGACGCCATGGTTTGGGCGCTGCAGAAGTTCTCCGGCCTTCCGGCCAACAAAGTTGTCGGCATGGCCGGCGTTCTCGACTCGTCGCGCTTTCGCCTCTTCCTGGCCAAGGAGTTCAACGTTTCCGTCCAGGACGTCACGGCTTTCGTTCTCGGCGGCCATGGCGATACGATGGTGCCGCTCGCCCGCTACTCGACCGTCGGCGGTATTCCACTCACCGATCTCGTCACAATGGGTTGGGTCACCAAGGAACGCCTCGAGGAAATCATCCAGCGCACCCGTGACGGCGGCGCCGAAATCGTCGGCCTGCTGAAGACAGGCTCGGCCTATTATGCTCCGGCTGCTTCGGCAATCGAAATGGCTGAATCCTACCTCAAGGACAAGAAGCGCGTTCTGCCCTGCGCGGCACATCTTACCGGACAGTACGGTGTCAAGGACATGTATGTCGGCGTTCCGACGGTGATCGGCGCCGGCGGCGTCGAGCGCGTCATCGAGATCGACCTCAACAAGGCCGAGAAGGAAGCCTTCGACAAGTCCGTCGGCGCTGTCGCCGGGCTGTGCGAAGCCTGCATCAACATCGCCCCCGCGCTGAAGTAATCGAAACAGGGATAAACCCATGAACATTCATGAATATCAGGCCAAGGCTCTGCTGAAGAGCTATGGCGCGCCGGTCGCCGAAGGTGTGGCCATCTTCAAGGCCGACGAGGCTGAGGCTGCTGCAAAGCAATTGCCGGGTCCGCTCTACGTCGTGAAGAGCCAGATCCACGCCGGCGGCCGCGGCAAGGGCAAATTCAAGGAGCTCCCGCCGGAAGCCAAGGGTGGCGTTCGCCTTGCGAAGTCGATCGACGAAGTCACCGCCAATGTCAAGGAAATGCTTGGCAATACGCTGGTTACCAAGCAGACCGGTCCTGCCGGCAAGCAGGTCAACCGCCTCTACATCGAAGACGGCGCCGATATCGACCGCGAACTTTATCTCTCGATCCTCGTCGATCGTTCCGTCGGTCAGGTTGCCTTCGTCGTTTCGACCGAAGGCGGCATGGACATCGAGACCGTTGCGCACGACACGCCAGAGAAGATCATCACTGTCGCCATCGACCCGGCAAAGGGCGTGACGGCTGAGGACAGCAAGAAGCTTGCGGATGCTCTGAGGCTCGAAGGCGACGCCCGCAAGGATGGCGACACGCTGTTTCCGATCCTCTACAAGGCGTTCGTCGAAAAGGACATGAGCCTGCTCGAAGTCAATCCGCTGATCGTCATGAAGAGCGGCCGCCTGCGCGTCCTCGACGCCAAGGTATCCTTCGACGGCAATGCGCTCTTCCGTCACGAAGATATCGTTGCGCTGCGCGACAAAACGGAAGAAGACGAGAAGGAAATCGAAGCCTCCAAATACGACCTCGCCTACGTTGCCCTCGACGGCAATATCGGCTGCATGGTCAATGGTGCAGGTCTTGCCATGGCGACCATGGACATCATCAAGCTCTACGGCGCCGAGCCGGCGAACTTCCTCGATGTCGGCGGCGGTGCTTCGAAGGAAAAGGTCACCGCGGCTTTCAAGATCATCACCGCTGATCCGGCCGTGAAAGGCATCCTGGTCAATATCTTCGGCGGCATCATGCGCTGCGACGTCATCGCCGAAGGCGTGATTGCGGCAGTGAAGGAAGTGGGCCTCCAGGTGCCGCTGGTCGTCCGTCTCGAAGGCACCAATGTAGAACTCGGCAAGAAAATCATACGAGAGAGCGGGCTGAACGTGATCCCTGCCGACGATCTTGACGACGCGGCGAAGAAGATCGTCGCTGCTGTGAAAGGGAACTAAGGCATGTCCATTCTCGTCAACAAAGATACCAAGGTCCTGGTCCAGGGGCTGACCGGCAAGACCGGCACTTTCCACACCGAGCAGGCGCTTGCTTATTACGGCACCAAGATGGTGGGCGGCATCCATCCGAAGAAGGGCGGCGAGACCTGGGGATCGCTCGAAGGCGAAGCGCAATTGCCGATCTTCGCCTCCGTCGCCGAGGGCAAGGAAAAGACCGGCGCCGATGCATCGGTGATCTATGTGCCGCCGGCCGGCGCCGCCGAGGCGATCATCGAGGCGATCGAAGCGGAGATCCCGCTCATCATCTGCATCACGGAAGGCATTCCGGTCGAGGACATGATCAAGGTCAAGTCCAAGCTCGACAAGTCGAAGTCGCGCCTGATCGGCCCGAACTGCCCGGGTGTTCTGACGCCTGAGGAATGCAAGATCGGCATCATGCCGGGCAACATCTTCCGCAAAGGCTCGGTCGGCGTTCTCTCGCGCTCCGGCACGCTGACCTACGAAGCCGTCTTCCAGACCTCGAATGAAGGCCTCGGCCAGACGACAGCTGTCGGCATCGGCGGCGACCCGGTCAAGGGCACCGAGTTCATCGATGTACTCGAGATGTTCCTTGCGGACGACGAAACCAAGTCGATCATCATGATCGGCGAAATCGGCGGCTCGGCCGAAGAAGATGCGGCTCAGTTCCTGAAGGACGAAGCCAAGCGCGGACGCAAGAAGCCGATGGTCGGCTTCATCGCCGGGCGTACGGCACCTCCCGGCCGCACCATGGGCCATGCCGGTGCCGTTATTTCCGGCGGCAAGGGCGGTGCGGAAGACAAGATCTCGGCCATGGAATCGGCTGGCATCACGGTGTCCCCGTCTCCGGCCCGTCTCGGCAAGACGCTGGTTGAAGTCCTCAAGGGCTAAGCCAACTTATACCCGGGCGGAAGAAAGCATCTGCGCTTCCGCCCGGCCCCAAGTTTCGACAGCAGATGTGCCGCGGACAGGCGGCAAATTCGAATGCGGCAGCCGGGTAGAGCCGGCAAATTCATCAAAGTCAGGAGGCGGGCGGAAAGCGTCCGCGTAAAACCATGGCACGGCAAGAAGCCAACGAGCAGTTTCAGATCACCTCGTTTCTGGATGGCGCCAATGCTGCCTATATCGAGCAGCTCTATGCGCGCTACGAGGAGGATCCGTCTTCGGTCGACGATCAGTGGCGGACTTTTTTCAAGGCTCTGGAAGACGATCCGAACGATGTGAAGAAGGCGGCCAAGGGTGCTTCCTGGCGCAAGAAGCACTGGCCGATCCAGGCCGGCGGCGATCTCGTATCGGCGCTCGACGGCGATTGGGGCACGGTCGAGAAGGTCATCGAAACCAAGGTGAAGGCAAAGGCCGAAGCTGCGGGCAAGCCGACCGACGGCGCCGACATTCTCCAGGCGACGCGCGATTCCGTCCGTGCCATCATGATGATCCGTGCCTATCGCATGCGGGGCCATCTGCATGCCAAGCTCGATCCGCTCGGCATCGCGGCGGCGGTCGAAGACTACAAGGAACTGTCGCCGGAAGCTTACGGCTTCACCCCAGCCGACTTTGATCGCAAGATCTTCATCGACAACGTGCTCGGTCTCGAATACGCGACCATTCCGCAGATGATCGAGATTCTCGAGCGGACCTATTGCTCGACACTCGGCGTCGAGTTCATGCACATGTCCAATCCGGAAGAAAAGGCCTGGATCCAGGAACGCATCGAAGGGCCGGACAAAGGCGTCGCATTCTCGCCGGAAGGCAAGAAGGCGATCCTTGCCAAGCTCATCGAGGCGGAAGGCTACGAGCAATTCCTCGACGTCAAGTTCAAGGGTACCAAGCGCTTCGGCCTCGATGGCGGCGAATCGCTGATCCCGGCTCTTGAGCAGATCCTGAAGCGCGGCGGCCACCTCGGCCTGAAGGAAGCCGTGTTCGGCATGGCGCATCGCGGCCGCCTGAATGTGCTTAGCCAGGTCATGGGCAAGCCACACCGTGCCATCTTCCACGAGTTCAAGGGCGGTTCCTATGCACCCGACGAGGTCGAGGGTTCAGGTGACGTGAAGTACCATCTCGGCGCATCTTCCGACCGCGAATTCGACGGCAACAAGGTTCACGTCTCGCTGACGGCAAACCCTTCGCACCTCGAAATCGTTGATCCGGTCGTCATGGGCAAGGTCCGCGCCAAGCAGGATATGAGCGCCACCGTCTGGGAAGGCGATATCATTCCGCTCTCCGAGCGCGCCAAGATTCTGCCGTTGCTGATCCATGGCGACGCGGCTTTCGCTGGCCAGGGCGTCATCGCTGAAATTCTCGGCCTTTCGGGACTCCGCGGCCACCGTGTCGCCGGCACGATGCACGTCATCATCAACAACCAGATCGGCTTTACGACGAACCCGGCCTTCTCCCGCTCGTCGCCCTATCCGTCCGATGTTGCGAAGATGATCGAGGCACCGATCTTCCACGTCAATGGTGATGATCCGGAAGCTGTCGTCTACGCAGCCAAGATCGCGACCGAATTCCGCATGAAGTTCCACAAGCCGGTCGTGCTCGACATGTTCTGCTACCGGCGCTACGGCCACAACGAAGGTGATGAGCCGTCCTTCACCCAGCCGAAGATGTACAAGGTTATCCGTGGCCACAAGACGGTGTTCCAGCTTTACGCCGAGCGTCTTGTTGCGGAAGGCCTGCTGACCGAAGGCGAAGTCGAGAAGATGAAGGCCGACTGGCGCGCCCATCTCGAGCAGGAGTTCGAGGCCGGGCAATCCTACAAGCCGAACAAGGCCGACTGGCTGGACGGCGAATGGTCTGGCCTGCGCACGGCAGACAACGCCGACGAGCAGCGCCGTGGCAAGACGGCCGTGCCGATGAAGCAGTTGAAGGAGATCGGCCGCAAGTTGTCGGAAATCCCGGCGGGCTTCCACGCGCACCGCACGATCCAGCGCTTCATGGAAAACCGGGCCAACATGATCCAGACGGGCGAAGGCATCGACTGGGCAATGGGTGAGGCGTTGGCATTCGGCGCGCTCTGCCTCGAAGGACATAAGATCCGCCTTTCAGGTCAGGATTGCGAACGCGGCACTTTTTCGCAGCGCCATTCGGTCCTCTACGATCAGGAAACTGAAGAACGCTATATCCCGCTCGCCAACCTGTCGCCGACGCAGGCCCGTTACGAAGTCATCAATTCGATGCTTTCCGAAGAGGCTGTTCTCGGCTTCGAATACGGCTATTCGCTGGCCCGCCCGAATGCGCTCACACTCTGGGAAGCCCAGTTCGGCGACTTCGCCAACGGTGCGCAGGTCGTCTTCGACCAGTTCATTTCGTCGGGCGAACGCAAGTGGCTGCGCATGTCGGGTCTCGTCTGCCTGCTGCCGCATGGCTACGAAGGTCAGGGTCCGGAGCACTCTTCAGCCCGCCTCGAACGCTTCCTGCAGCTTTGCGCGGAAGACAACATGCAGGTTGCCAACGTCACGACGCCGGCGAACTATTTCCATATCCTGCGCCGTCAGCTGAAGCGTGACTTCCGCAAGCCGTTGATCCTGATGACGCCGAAGTCGCTGCTGCGCCACAAGCGGGCGGTTTCGGGCCTCGCAGAGATGGCAGGCGAATCCTCTTTCCATCGTCTTCTCTGGGACGACGCGGAGGTCATCAAGGACGGGCCGATCAAACTGCAGAAGGACAACAAGATTCGCCGCGTCGTAATGTGTTCCGGCAAGGTCTACTACGACCTTCTGGAAGAGCGCGAGAAGCGCGGTGTCGATGATGTCTACCTGCTGCGTGTCGAACAACTCTATCCTTTCCCGGCCAAGGCGCTCATCAACGAGCTCTCCCGCTTCCGCAACGCGGAAATGGTCTGGTGCCAGGAAGAACCGAAGAACATGGGGGCATGGTCGTTCATCGATCCATATCTCGAATGGGTTCTCGCCCACATCGATGCGAAGTACCAGCGCGTGCGCTACACCGGACGTCCGGCTGCCGCTTCACCTGCAACGGGCCTGATGTCCAAGCATCTGTCGCAGCTCGCCGCATTCCTCGAGGATGCGCTGGGCGGCTGAGGAGTTGGGGACGATGGCATATTTCTTCTTGAGACTCGTGCCGCCTCGTTCCCACTTTCCGAACGACGCGACCGAGGAGGAAATGGCTGCGATGGAACGGCATGCCGAATATTGGCGCCAGAACGCAGAAGCGGGATCGGCAATTGCTGTCGGCCCCGTCTTCGAGGGCGAAGGTGCCTGGGGCATGGCTGTCGTCTCGGTCGAGGATCAGGAGGCCGCGAAAGCGCTCGCCGATGCCGATCCGATCATCCGCTCCGCTTTCGGTTTTCACTTCGAAATTTTGCCGATGCCCTCGATCATTCTCCGGCCGTCTGGCGCCGGAAACGAATAAATGAAAACAACCAAATCAGGATTTGAACAATGGCCACAGAAATCCGCGTTCCAACTCTCGGTGAATCCGTCAGCGAGGCAACCGTCGGCACCTGGTTCAAGAAGGTTGGCGACGCCATCAAGGCCGATGAGCCGATTCTTGAGCTTGAAACCGATAAGGTGACCATCGAAGTACCGGCACCCACCTCCGGCACGCTGTCCGAAATTGTCGCTCAGGCTGGTGAGACCGTTGGTCTCGGCGCGCTGCTTGGCCAGATCGCCGCGGGCGCTGCTGCCCCGGCTGCCGCTCCCGCAAAGGCCGCCGAGCCGGCCGTCGCGGCTCCGGCCGAGGCAGCGCCTGCCGCTCCGGCCGCTGCCGCTGCAGCATCGGTTGCTTCCGCCCCGGCCTCGGTTTCAACCATGCCGCCGGCGCCGGCTGCCGCCAAGATGCTGGCTGAAAGCAATCTCTCTGCCGATCAGGTCGAAGGCAGCGGCAAGCGCGGCCAGGTGCTGAAGGGCGATGTAATCGCTGCCGTTGCCAAGGGTCTTTCCGCTCCGGCAGCTGCGCCTGCGGCTCCCGCTGCAGCCCGTGGCCCGTCGACGGTGGAGGACGCCACCCGCGAGGAGCGCGTGAAGATGACGCGCCTGCGCCAGACGATCGCCAAGCGTCTGAAGGACGCGCAGAACACCGCAGCCATGCTCACCACCTACAATGAGGTGGACATGAAGGCGGTCATGGACCTGCGCGCCAAGTATAAGGACGTCTTCGAGAAGAAACACGGCGTTAAGCTCGGCTTCATGGGCTTCTTCACCAAGGCCGTGACGCATGCGTTGAAGGAATTGCCGGCCGTCAACGCCGAGATCGACGGCACCGACATCATCTACAAGAACTACTGCCACATCGGCATGGCCGTCGGCACAGACAAAGGCCTAGTTGTTCCGATCATCCGCGATGCCGACCAAATGTCGATCGCCGAGATCGAGAAGGACCTTGGCCGTCTTGCCAAGGCTGCGCGCGACGGCACGCTCTCGATGGCCGACATGCAGGGCGGCACCTTCACGATCACCAATGGCGGCGTTTACGGCTCACTGATGTCCTCGCCGATCCTCAACGCACCGCAGTCGGGCATTCTCGGGATGCACAAGATCCAGGACCGTCCGGTCGTCGTCGGCGGTCAGATCGTCATCCGTCCGATGATGTATCTTGCCCTCTCCTACGATCACCGCATTGTCGACGGCAAGGAAGCCGTGACCTTCCTCGTCCGCGTCAAGGAAAGCCTGGAAGATCCGGAGCGCCTGGTTCTCGATCTCTAAGAGGATGGGGGCCGCACGAGCGGCCCTGTTTTTCGCGGCAAGGAGTGCCTTATGGCGCGTGGAGTTCCGGCGGTGGACGGCAGTTCGCATCGCATTGTTAGGCTGAAACTGGCAGCTGCCTTGGCGGTGCCGTTCTTCCTGTGCGCGATGACGGGTGCTGCGCTGCCGGCCGATTGCAAGCAGTCGAATGCCGTCTATGCGGATCGCGATGATGCCTACGAACTCCGCTTTTCGCCGCTCGGTTCCGATGCTGCTGCTGCAAGCAACCAGTTCAAGATCAGCGTGGTGAAAACGTCGATCTCCCTGGACGGCTATGTAATGCCGTCGGAGGATCCGGATCGTGCGATCGGCATAATCATGTTCAATTGCCCTGGTGGGGATGTGACAGGTGCCGACCTCGACGCCTGCACGATCTGGCAGGGCCCGGTCTACAGCGTCAGTGCTGCGGGCGAACTGGACAACCTTCAAGCCGAGACGGCGAGCGCCGCGGATAGGATCGTGCTCCCTGGTTTTGGTCCGGCGATCCGCGAGTCCTCGATCTGGGGCGAAGGCAAGGCGACGGTTGCGCCCTGGGACGTCCTGACCTTCAAGGAATGCGCGAAATGAGCGATGCGCCTGTTCTGCTCGTGACCGGCGGAAGCCGTGGCATCGGTGCTGCCGTCTCAAGGCTTGCTGCTAGGCAAGGCTGGCGGGTTGCCGTGAATTACGCCTCGAACAAGGTCGCCGCGGATGCCGTCATTGAAGCGATCACGGCGGACGGTGGCGAGGCGATTGCCGTGAAAGGCGATGTCGGCAACGCCGCTGATATCGCTTTGATGTTCGAAACCGTTGATCACCATTTCGGCCGGCTTGATGGGCTGGTGAACAATGCCGGGATCATCGATATGGCTCAGCGCGTCGACGAAATGAGCGGCGATCGCATCGAGCGGACGATGCGCGTCAACGTCACCGGCTCCATTCTCTGCGCGGCGGAAGCCGTGCGCCGCATGTCGAGCAAGCACGGCGCCAAGGGCGGAGCGATCGTCAACATCTCGTCGATGGCGGCGATCATCGGATCACCGTTCCAATATGTGGATTATGCCGCATCGAAGGCTGCGATCGATACCTTTACGATCGGGCTCGCCCGCGAAGTCGCCGCTGAAGGCGTTCGGGTGAATGCGATCCGCCCGGGAATTATCGACACCGATATTCACGCCTCCGGCGGATTGCCGGACCGTGCGCGCGATATGGCGCCGAGCATTCCGATGCAGCGGTCGGGAACGGCGGAGGAGGTAGCCGATGCCGTGCTCTATCTTCTTTCTCCGGCAGCCTCTTATGTCACAGGTGCAGTCCTCAACGTCAGTGGCGGACGCTAGGCCGCAAAGGGCAAAACGATGCAATATATTTTTGAATTCCTGGGCCTGATGGCCGTCTTCTCGATCTTCATTGTCGTTCCGGGTGCCGACTTTGCCGTGATCCTTCGCCAGAGCATCGTGCATGGCCGCCGCGCCGCAATGATGACCGGCCTCGGCATGGGTTTTTCGCTGCTCTTCCACATCAGCTACACGATCCTCGGCCTGGGCCTCGTCGTGTCGCAATCCCTGATGCTGTTTGCGATGATCAAGTGGGCGGGTGTGGCCTATCTGGTCTATCTCGGCATCAAATCCTTCCGCGAACCCGGCTTTAAGGTGAATGAGATCGATGTCACGGAGGCGGATCGCAGGCCGTTCTCGGCGGTCAAGTGCCTCGGCACAGGTTTCATCACCAATGCCCTTAATCCGAAGCCGGTGCTCTTCTTTCTGTCACTGTTTTCGACGCTGGTGCATCACGATACGCCGGCGCTGATCCAGTTCGGCTATGGCATTGGCATGGCATCCGCACTCGTTGCATGGTTTGCCGGCGTCTCGATCTTCTTCACGGTCAAGCCCATCCGCGACCGCTTCATTGCCTGCGGCAAATGGTTCAACCGCATCACCGGCGCCGCATTGGTTGGCTTCGGCTTCCGCCTCGCACTCACCCGCGCGGCCGACTAAACGATTAAAGCAAAGGGAAAAGAAATAATGTCCTATGATGTGATCATTATCGGAACCGGCCCCGGCGGCTATGTCGCCGCGATCAAGGCGGCCCAGCTTGGCCTCAAGGTTGCGGTCGTTGAAAAGCGCGCGACCTTCGGCGGCACCTGCCTCAACGTCGGCTGCATCCCCTCCAAGGCGCTGCTGCACGCTTCCGAAATGTTCCATCACGCCGGTCACGGCATGGAAGCGCTCGGTATCGAGGTGACGGCTCCGAAGCTCAATCTCGAAAAGATGCTGGCGCATAAGGATACGACGGTGAAGGCGAACGTCGACGGCGTCGCCTTCCTCTTCAAGAAAAACAAGATCGATGCCTTCCAGGGCACCGGCAAGATCGTTTCCGCCGGGAAAGTCTCCGTGATGGGCGACGATGGCAAGGCGCAGGAAATCGAAGGCAAGAACATCGTGATCGCCACTGGCTCCGATGTTGCCGGCATTCCGGGGGTCCAAGTTGAATTCGATGAAAAAGTGATCATCTCCTCGACCGGTGGTATTGCGCTGGAGAAGGTGCCGGAAACGATGATCGTCGTTGGTGGCGGCGTCATCGGCCTCGAACTTGGTTCGGTCTGGTCGCGCCTCGGCGCGAAGGTAACCGTCGTCGAATATCTCGACACGATCCTGGGCGGCATGGATGGCGATGTCGCCAAGCAGTTCCAGCGCATGCTCGCCAAGCAAGGCATCGACTTCAATCTCGGCGCCAAGGTTGTCGGCGTCGAGAAGGGCGGCAAGGGCGCGAAGGTGACCTTCGAGCCGGTCAAGGGAGGCGACAAGGTGACGCTTGACGCGGAAGTCGTTCTTATCGCCACTGGCCGCATGCCCTATACTGAGGGCCTTGGTCTTGAAGAAGCGGGCGTCAAGCTCGACAATCGCGGCCGCGTCGAGATCAACGGCCACTTCAGTACCAATGTCGCTGGCATTTATGCGATCGGCGATGTCGTGAAGGGTCCGATGCTGGCGCACAAGGCGGAAGACGAAGGCGTGGCGCTTGCCGAAATCCTTGCCGGCCAGGCCGGTCATGTGAATTACGATGTCATCCCGAGCGTCGTCTACACACAGCCGGAAGTCGCTTCCGTCGGCAAGACCGAGGAAGAGCTGAAAGTTGCAGGCATCGCCTATAAGGTTGGCAAGTTCCCGTTCACCGCAAATGGCCGCGCTCGCGCCATGCTCGCGACGGACGGCTTCGTGAAGATCCTGTCGGACAAGGCAACGGACCGCGTTCTCGGCGGCCATATCGTCGGCTTCGGTGCCGGCGAGATGATCCACGAGATTGCCGTCCTGATGGAATTCGGCGGTTCTGCCGAGGATCTCGGACGCACCTGCCATGGGCATCCGACAATGTCCGAAGCCGTGAAGGAAGCGGCACTCGCTGCCTTCTTCAAGCCGATCCATATGTAAGCTTTGAAGATATCCGGATCAAAAGCCGCAGTTCGAAAAGGCTGCGGCTTTTTCAATTCACGGTGCTAACGGTGAAACCCTGCTTGCGGAGCAGTTCGACCACGCCAGCTTCCCCAGGAAGATGAAGCGCGCCGACGGCCATGAAGACATTGCCGTTAGCGAGGATGGGGGCGGCGCGCTCGGCCATTATTTTGTTGCGGTCAAGGATGATGCGCTGCTCGAAGCTGGCGTAGTCGCTCTCCTCGTTCTTGCCGTCCGGCGAAACCGTCTTCAGCATTGGTATGGTCATGCCGATATCGCCGGTGAGATAGAGATCGGTCATCGTTTCCACGACGTCGTTCATCTTGGAGCCGAGCTCCAGGGTCTCGATCAGTGACTTCAGGTGAAATTCGACCGGAAGTTCGGCCATTGCCTGCAGTTGTTCAGCAAGCGTTTCAAGCCCGCGCACCTGCTTGCCTTCGGCGGCGGCGTCGGCTGCGATTTCCTGATCGAGGAACCGGATGCCCTTCGCCTTGCGAGAAATCTCGCAGGCGGGGAGCGCGACGGCGCTCGCAATCATCCAGGGTCGCATGCGTGAAACGGCGGCGAGCGGAATGCCGCGTTGCTTGAGGCCAGCGTCGAGACGGGCATAATCTTCAGGCGAGAGCAGTTTTTCGATCGTCGTGCCATCGGTGAACATGGTGAGGTCCGGCCGGGCAAGGAGCGCCGCTGCCGCCTTTTTCTCACTCAGGATCTCATCAGATTCGATGATAATCGTATCGACGCTATCGCGGGCTGCCTGGGCATGGGGCGGCAAGTCGAGCACGCGCGGATCGGTGACGTGCATGCTGCCAAGCAGCCACGAAGGCTTCAGACCAGGCTTTTCAATTCTCCAGAAAATGCCTTTGCCGTTCGGCACCGCATCCGCTTCCTTGACGACCTCTGCATAGCGGGCAGGGTTTTTTTGCTGCAACTCGGTCATCAGATTCTTGCCGGTGCAAGTATCGTCGGCAGCCTGAGCTGTAGATACCGAAAGGAGCGTAGCGAGAAGGGTAGCTGCAAGCAGCATATGCAAGGCCGCGATCAGCCAGAGCAGGATATTGCCCGGCCGCGCAATTCCGAAGGCGCGGTGGCCGATGGAAATCGTCATGATGGTGTTCCGCTCGCAGTCCATGTCAATCTCTGCTCTACGCCTTTCCGGCGCATATTCCTTTAAGAGAATGCGTTAACGAAAGATTACGCCCTTGGATGGGCACGATCGTAGACTTCGAGCAAACGCGCTGAGTCGACACCGGTATAGACCTGTGTCGTGGAAAGGCTCGCGTGACCAAGCAACTCCTGGATGGTCCTCAGATCACCGCCTCCGGCCAAAAGGTGCGTCGCAAACGAGTGCCGCAGCGCATGCGGCGTTGCCGTTTCCGGCAGTCCAAAGGCTCCGCGCATCCTCTGCATCGTGCGCTGGATAATCCCCGCCTGGAGCTTCCCGCCTCGTGCGCCGCGGAAGAGCGGCGCTGCGTTGTCCAGATGGTAAGGGCAGAGTGAACGGTATTTCTCAACCGCTTCAAGAACGACGGGCAACAATGGAACCAGGCGGGTCTTGTTGCCCTTGCCGGTGATGCGCAATGTCGTAGCGCCCGCGTGCAAGTTATCCGCTGTCAGGTCTAGTGCCTCGGAGATGCGCAAACCGCAACCATAAAGGAGCGTGAAGACGGCGGCATCGCGTGCAGCGATCCATGGTTGCTCGTGAAGCTGCGCCGCGTCGCTGGCGACAGTGATCGCCTGCTTGTCGGAGAGCGGTTTTGGCAGGGATTTCGGCTGTTTCGGCGAGCGAACCGCACCGGCGCCTGCAGCGTTCACGAGCCCTTTCTTTTCCAGATAGCGCAGCAGCGAGCGAAGACCGGCCAGATTACGGCCGAGCGACCGGGCTCCGGAGCCCTCCTTCCGGCGGGCGGCCAGGAAAGCGCGGAAATCGGCCGGGCGAAGAGACGCTATATCCTTCACCGTCGCCGGGCCACCGATATGGCCGGTCAGGAAGGTGAGGAACTGGCGGCTGTCGCGCTCGTAGGCGTCGAGCGTGTGTTCCGAAAGGCGCCGCTCGCGCTTGAGATTTTCAAGCCAGGCGTTGCGTTCGGCCATCAGGCGCGGGTCGGCGATAATCAGGAGTTCGTTCACGGCGCGGGCCTTGATTTTGTTTTTGCCTTTGCCAAGTTTGAAGGGGGACAGTTAGGGAATTGCTAATATCGGCCAAGCGCTTGTCATGCTTCCATCATAATAGGTTGCGATAGCTGTTCCGAACGAAACAGGACCTTGCATGGCACGGCGCCAATCCACGACGGCTTTCGGACAGCTCGCGGAAGCGATCACTCTGGTTTCCCACGGCAAGCCCGGACACATCGTAGATACTTTGATCGCCGAGCGCGGCAAGCGCATCGTCCGCCACCCGCTTTGGCCGGTAATGCGGCCCTTTCTCTATACGCTTCTGCGCTATAACAAGGCGCTTCAGTTCGCCAACGACGTGGCGAACATGCCGGGCTTTCAGTGCTTCGAGTATATGAGCAACCTGCTGATGCTGGATATCGCGGTCAGATATGGCGAGCGTATCCCCGCTTCCGGCGGCTTCATCCTCGTCAGTAATCATCCGACCGGTATCGCAGATGGCGTCGCTGTCTTCGATCTTCTGAAGAGCCGCCGCCCGGACATGATGTTCTTTGCCAACCGGGACGCGGTGCGCGTCAATCCGCGATTTGCGGAAATGGTGATCCCTGTGGAATGGCGGGACGAATACAAGACGAAACTCAAGACTCGCGAGACTCTGCAGTTCACGAACCACGCCGTGAAAGAAAGAAAGGCGACCATACTGTTTCCCTCGGGCCGCATTGCCTATTGGGCGAACGGCCGGCTGAATGAAAGGCCGTGGAAAAATTCTGCCGTCGGCCTCGCCCGCAAATACAATCTGCCGATCCTGCCGGTGCATATGACCGCGCGCAATTCCGGTCTTTTCTACTGGTTTGCCAAGTGGTCGACGGAACTGCGCGATATGACGGTGTTTCATGAGCTTCTCAACAAGCGCGGCGACCGCTTTGATTTCATCATCGGCAATCTCGTTCCGGTAGAGCATCTGGACGGCGACATAAACGAAGTGACCAAGGCGCTTGAAAAACACACGGTGCATGATCTGCTTGCGGACAGCGATGCACGGTTCCTGCCGCTTGTGCAGCCGCCGGCGCCCGAGATAGTGGCGGCCCATTCATTTCGCTGACCGGATAGGTTAAAGCGAGGCATGCTGCTCCGTTCGATGTTCGCCCAGAACTACAGGTCACTGCGATCGATCCGCATGGATCTTTCGGGCATCAATCTTTTCATCGGCGAAAACGGCGCCGGGAAATCCAATCTCTATCGCGCGCTGCAATTGATCCAGGCTGCAACGCGTGGCCGTCTTGCGCATGAAATCGCGGCCGAAGGCGGGATGCTGTCCTCCCTATGGTCTGGCCCGAGACGGGAATCAGAAGGCCCGGTGCGCATCCGGCTGGAGGCCGAGCTGCTAGATCAGGAAAGAGCGATCACCTTCCGCTATCGGGTCGAGGCGGGAATGCGGCCCCCGAAGGCTGCCGCAGGCTTTCCTTTCGAGCCGCAGATCAAGGCGGAAGAGCTTTCGGTCGAAACCGGCACGCGTCCGGTCACAACGATGAAGCGCAATGGGCCGGCCATATCAGTCCGGGGGCCGAACGGCCGCATGCAGGATTATCCCGAACAGGCTCTGACCTCGGAAACAGCGATCGCTCTCCTGGGCGATGCCGGGCACTATCCGGAGGTGGGCACGCTCCGGCGCGCTATCGATGGATGGCGCTTCTTTCACGGGTTCAGGACCGATCGATCATCGCCGCTGCGCGCGCCATGCCTGGCCGTCACGGCACCGATGCTGGACGAGGACGGGGGCAATCTGGCGGCTGTCTTTGCAACGCTGGTGCATACGCGGGAAGATACCGTCGATCTCGACCGTGCGATCGCTGCTGCGCTTGGCGGCGCAGGCTTGGTGGTACCGGAGCCGGGTGAGACGGCGGAATTCGGTCTTGCCTTGCCGGACTTTCCGCATCGGGTGTTTCGGCCGCGTGAACTTTCGGATGGCCAGATCCGCTTTCTCGGCTTGGCCGCAGCGTTGATGTCCTATCGCCTACCACCCTTGATTGCCTTGAACGAGCCGGAAGCAAGCCTCCATCCCGACATGCTCCCTCCGCTTGCCGATATGATTGCGGAAGCGTCGCGTAGCAGCCAAGTCTGGGTCGTCACCCACTCAGAGCTTCTTGCCGCCGCTGTCGGGGAGCGATGCGGCGTGCGGGCACGCCGGGTCGTGCGGCAGGACGGCGCCACATGGATCGAGGGGATGCGGTTGACCGGCATCATCGACGAGGAAGAGTAGCTTATGTTCTCGCAGGTTTTCTTTTTGCCTCGTAGCGGGCATGGTCACGCCTGATGAGCACAGATTCGTCCGATCTCTTTGGCGCGTTATTCGAAGCACCGGCCGCGAACCGCACGGTTCCGGTTCTCGTGCCCATGCCCGCGCCGAAACCCTATTCCTATTCGGTTCCGGACGGCATCGCGGTCGAGCCGGGTTCGGTTGTACAGGTGCCGCTTGGGCCACGGCAGGTGATCGGCGTTGTCTGGGACGGCGGCGAAGATGGCATCGATGCGAAGAAGCTCCGGCCGATCACGCATGTCTTCGATTGCCCGCCGCTTTCCAAGGAATTGCGGGATTTCATCGACTGGGTAGCTGCCTATACGCTATCCCCGCCCGGTCTTGTTGCCCGCATGGCGCTTCGTGCGCCGAATGCCTTCGAACCGGAGCCGATGGTGGAAGGATTGCGCTTCGTCGGCGGCGCGCCGGAACGGATGACGCCTGCGCGTGCCCGGGTGCTCGATACGGCATCGGACGGTATCTCGTGGACACGGACCGGACTTGCGCACGCCGCCGGCGTTTCCACGAGCGTCGTCGACGGCCTCATCAGCCAAGGGCTCTTCGAGACGATTTTCCTGCCACCGCCTCCGGTCGTGGCAAAACCCGATCCAGACTTTGCGTCTTCGCGGCTGCAGGGGCCGCAGAAGGATGCAGCCGAAGAGATTTTGACCGAAGTCAGAAAACGTGAGTTTGCCGTCTCGCTGATCGATGGCGTGACGGGGTCCGGCAAGACCGAGGTCTATTTCGAGGCGATTGCCGAGACGCTTCGCCGCGGCAAACAAGTGCTGATCCTCCTGCCGGAAATCGCACTCACCGCAAGTTTCCTCGAGCGCTTCCAGGACCGGTTCGGCGCAAAACCGGCCGAATGGCATTCCGATCTTGCGCCGCGCATGCGCGAGAAAGTCTGGCGGCAGGCGGTGACCGGCGAGGTTCGCGTGGTTGCCGGCGCTCGGTCGGCATTGTTTCTGCCGTTCGAAGATCTCGGGCTCATCGTCGTCGATGAGGAGCATGATCCAGCCTACAAACAGGAAGACCGTGTCTATTACAATGCCCGCGACATGGCCGTCGTCCGCGGACGTATCGGCGATTTCCCGGTCGTTCTCGTGTCGGCGACGCCTTCTGTCGAAAGCCAGGTGAACGGCCAGAACGGGCGCTACAGCACCATCCATCTGCCGACGCGCTTCGGCAACGCGGCGCTGCCCGATTTGCATCTCGTCGATATGCGGCGGCATGCGCCGGAGAAGGGGGGCTTTCTCTCGCCGGTCTTGATCCGCGCGATCGGCAAGACGGTCGAAAAGGGCGAGCAGGCGCTGCTCTTCCTCAATCGCCGCGGCTACGCGCCGTTGACACTCTGCCGTGTCTGCGGCCACCGCTTCCAGTGCCCGCAATGCTCGAGCTGGCTTGTCGAGCATCGATTCCGCAAGCAGCTCCAGTGCCATCAATGCGGCCATGCGGAGCGGACGCCGGAGGCCTGTCCGGAATGCGGAACGCTTGACCATCTCGTTGCCTGCGGCCCGGGGGTCGAGCGCATTGCCGAAGAAGTGGAGCGCCATTTCCCCGACGCGCGGACGATTGTGCTGTCTTCCGACATCATGGGCGGCGTCAAACGCCTGCGGCTGGAGCTTGAGGCGATTGCCAAGGGCGAAGCGGATATCGTCATCGGCACGCAGCTTGTCGCCAAGGGGCATAACTTTCCGTTGATGACACTCGTCGGCATCGTCGATGCGGATCTCGGTCTCGCCAACGGCGATCCGCGTGCGGCGGAAAGGACGTTCCAGCTTCTTTCGCAGGTGACGGGCCGGGCGGGGCGAACGGGTCTGAAAAGTCACGGCCTCTTGCAGACATATCAGCCGCAGCATCCCGTCATGCAGGCGATCGTTTCAGGCGACGCGAGCGCGTTCTATGAGCGGGAAATCGTCGAGCGCGAGCGGGCAATTCTGCCGCCATTCGGGCGCCTTGCGTCGATCATCGTTTCGGCCGAAACGCGGCACGACGCGGAAAACCACGCCCGCAGCATGCGGAATGCGGCGCCTCAGGTATCCGGCATCTCCATCCTTGGCCCGGCCGAAGCACCGCTGGCGCTCGTTCGCGGCCGCTACCGTTTCCGGCTGCTCGTGCACGGACGGCGGAATACCGACATGCAGGCATTTCTGCGAACGATGCTCGCGCAGGCGCCGAAAGAGCGCGGCTCAGTGCACGTGCAGCTCGATGTCGATCCGCAAAGCTTCCTATAGATCGGCGATGGACCGCCGTTTTCCATCCGGCGCAATCATGTCATAAGGTCAAGTATTCGCGGCATGATTTGGAGTTGATCCATGGAGTTCTATTTTCCGGAGACGTTTGGCGAACAGCTCGCCTTTTGCACGGCGGCGTTCACGGCTCTTGCGGGTCTCGTCATCATGTTCGCGCCCGGATATGCGATGCAGCTTTTCGGCCTTCAACCACGCGCAGAGCGCCGCGACGGTTACGCAGAGCAGCGCTCCGTCGGTGGTTTCTATCTCGGCTTCGGACTGGCGGCGGTCATGCTGGCGCAGGATTTCATCTACATGGCGCTCGGCGCGGCTTTTGCGATGGCAGCTTTCGCCCGGGTCGTTTCTCTTCTTTCTGATAAGGGGAGCACAATTCCCAACTATTTACTTCTGGTTGTGCAGACCGCTCTAGCGGCACTCCCGCTCGCCTATTCCCTGGGCTTCTTCGCAACCTAGATTACAGGGCCGCGAGCCGCTTGCTCGCCGGCCTCTGCGCCATTTCACGATTTTGCAGATAGAAAAGCATTCGAAAGGCATATTCGGGCACTACGCGTGTTGCGAGTCCCGACATCCTATGTTAGACGGACCCCGAATTTCGGAAGAAGCAAGAGGCTTCTCTTGCGATTTCTGGGGGAAATCATAACGAATTCAAGAATATAGGTCAGGCGCCCGCCAGCGGCCGGATTCTTGGGTTGAAATCAGGGAAATTTGTGCCCGTGGCAGACACGTCCCAGCTTACTTCTGGTGTTGCAGAACGATATGCGTCCTCGCTGTTCGAACTGGCGCTTGAAGAGGGCGCCGTTGAGAGCGTCACTGCAGATCTCGACCGGTTCCAGGCGATGCTGGATGAGAGCGACGACCTGAAGCGCTTCGTCGCGAGCCCGGTATTCTCCGCCGACGATCAGCTCAAGGCGATCGTTGCAATCAGCGAGAAGGCCGGCATCGGCGGCTTCGTTGGTAATTTCCTGAAGGTTGTGGCGCGTAACCGCCGCCTCTTTGCCCTCCCGGGCATGATCAAGGCCTTCCGCATCATTGCTGCTCGCCAGCGTGGCGAAATTTCTGCCGAGGTTACCTCGGCCCATGCGCTGAGCACAGTGCAGGAAACCGAATTGAAGGCGGCGCTGAAGGGCGTCACCGGCAAAGACGTGGCGATTGCCGTCACGGTCGATCCGTCAATTCTTGGTGGTCTGATCGTGAAGGTCGGGTCCCGTCAGATTGATACGTCGCTTCGTACCAAACTTTCTACCCTCAAGCTTGCATTGAAAGAGGTTGGCTGATGGATATCCGCGCCGCGGAAATTTCCGCAATTCTCAAAGATCAAATTAAAAATTTCGGCAAAGAGGCGGAAGTCTCGGAAGTCGGCCAGGTGCTTTCTGTCGGTGACGGTATTGCTCGCGTTTACGGTCTGGACAACGTTCAGGCGGGTGAAATGGTCGAGTTCCCCGGTGGCATCCGCGGGATGGCTCTGAACCTCGAGTCCGATAACGTCGGTGTCGTTATCTTCGGATCCGACCGCGACATCAAGGAAGGCGACACCGTCAAGCGAACCGGCGCTATCGTTGACGTTCCGGTTGGTCCGGAACTGCTCGGCCGCGTCGTCGACGCTCTCGGCAATCCGATTGACGGTAAGGGCCCGATCAACGCGACGCGCCGTTCGCGTGTCGATATCAAGGCGCCGGGCATCATTCCGCGTAAGTCGGTTCACGAGCCGATGTCGACCGGCCTCAAGGCTATCGATGCTCTCATCCCCGTCGGCCGCGGCCAGCGCGAGCTTGTCATCGGCGACCGCCAGACCGGCAAGACCGCGATCCTTCTCGACACGATCCTGAACCAGAAGGCCATTCACGACTCCGGTCCGGAAGCTGAAAAGCTTTTTTGCGTCTACGTCGCCGTTGGCCAGAAACGCTCCACGGTTGCGCAGTTCGTCAAGGTTCTCGAAGAGCGTGGCGCCCTGAAGTATTCGATCATCGTCGCCGCGACGGCTTCTGATCCCGCTCCGATGCAGTTCCTGGCTCCATTTGCCGGCTGCGCCATGGGCGAATATTTTCGCGACAACGGCCAGCATGCGCTGATCGGTTACGACGACCTGTCCAAACAGGCCGTTTCCTACCGCCAGATGTCGCTGCTGCTGCGCCGCCCGCCGGGCCGCGAAGCCTACCCGGGCGACGTCTTTTACCTGCACTCGCGTCTCCTCGAGCGCGCTGCAAAGATGAGCGACGCAATGGGCGCCGGTTCGCTGACGGCCCTGCCGGTCATCGAAACGCAGGGCAACGACGTTTCGGCTTTCATTCCGACCAACGTGATCTCGATCACCGACGGTCAGATCTTCCTCGAAACCGATCTGTTCTATCAGGGTATCCGTCCGGCCGTTAACGTCGGTCTGTCGGTTTCCCGCGTCGGTTCTGCCGCGCAGATCAAGGCGATGAAGCAGGTTGCCGGCTCGATCAAGGGTGAACTCGCCCAGTATCGCGAAATGGCAGCCTTTGCCCAATTCGGTTCGGACCTTGACGCCGCGACGCAGCGCCTGCTGAACCGTGGTGCCCGTCTGACCGAACTCCTGAAGCAGCCGCAGTTCTCGCCGCTGAAGGTGGAAGAGCAGGTCGCGGTCATCTTCGCGGGCGTCAATGGTTACCTGGACAAGATCGCCGTCGCTCAGATCGGCAAGTTCGAGCAGGCACTGCTTTCGTACCTGCGCTCGGAAGGCTCAGCGATCCTCGACACGATCCGCACGGAGAAGGCAATCAGCGACGATACCAAGGGCAAGCTTGTGGCTACTCTCGATACCTTCGCGAAGTCTTTCGCCTGATCGCACCTATTTAGGACGGAAAACGGATGCCTTCACTTAAGGATCTGAAAAACCGGATCGCCTCCGTCAAGGCGACGCAGAAGATAACCAAGGCGATGAAGATGGTCGCCGCGGCGAAGCTTCGGCGTGCGCAGGAGGCGGCCGAGGCCGCCCGGCCTTACTCGGAGCGCATGGCGACTGTTCTTTCGAACATCTCCAAGGCGATGACTGATGCCGACAGCGCACCAGTGCTCATGACAGGTACGGGCAAGGATCAGGTTCACCTGCTCGTTGTCTGCACTGCCGAGCGCGGCCTCTGCGGCGGCTTCAATTCGCAGATCGCGCGCTTTGCCCGAGATCATGCCCGCAAGCTCATCGCCGAGGGCAAGACCGTCAAGATCTTCACCGTCGGCAAGAAGGGCTATGACGTTCTTCGCCGCGAATTTGCTTCGCTCATCGTCGAGCGCAAGGAACTTCGCGACGTCAAGCGCATCGGCTTCGAGAATGCCGACCAGGTCGGCAGACGCGTTATCGAGATGTTCGAAGCCGGGGAATTCGACGTTTGCACGCTGTTCTACTCGGAATTCAAATCGGTCATCTCGCAGGTGCCGACGGCTCAGCAGCTTATCCCGGCTTCGGCTCCGGACGCTGTTGTTGAAGACGCCGAGCATTCGGGTGCCGTTTATGAATACGAGCCGGATCCGGCATCGATCCTGAACGACCTGATCCCGCGCAACATCTCCGTCCAGGTTTTCCGCGCGCTGCTTGAAAATGTCGCCGGCGAAATGGGCGCGAAGATGAGCGCGATGGACAGTGCGACGCGCAACGCTGGTGAGATGATCAATAAGCTGACGCTCAGCTATAACCGCCAACGTCAGGCTCAGATCACCAAGGAACTCATTGAAATCATTTCGGGCGCGGAAGCGCTCTGAGGTTAGAGAAAGAGGGTATGAAAATGGCTAGGGCAGCTACCCCGAAGGCGGCAGCGAAGACCGCCGCTAAGAAGACCGCCACAGGCTCTGTCGGCAGGGTCACACAGGTTATCGGCGCCGTCGTCGACGTTGCTTTTTTCGAAGGCGAACTGCCGGCGATTTTGAACGCGCTCGAAACCACCAACATGGGCAACCGTCTGGTTCTGGAAGTTGCGCAGCACCTCGGCGAAAACGAAGTCCGCACGATCGCCATGGATTCGTCCGAAGGTCTGGTGCGCGGCCAGGAAGTCGTCGACACCGGCGCTCCAATTTCGGTTCCAGTCGGCCCGGAGACGCTCGGCCGCATCATGAACGTCATCGGCGAGCCGGTTGATGAAGCCGGTCCGCTGGTCACCGCTTCCAGGCGTGCGATCCATCAGGACGCACCGTCTTACGTCGAGCAGTCGACGGAAGCACAGATTCTCGTCACCGGCATCAAGGTCGTCGACCTTCTGGCTCCGTACGCCAAGGGCGGCAAGATCGGCCTCTTCGGCGGTGCCGGCGTCGGCAAGACGGTTCTCATCATGGAACTGATCAACAACGTCGCCAAGGCGCACGGTGGTTACTCGGTGTTTGCAGGCGTCGGTGAACGCACCCGCGAAGGCAACGACCTCTATCACGAAATGATCGAATCGGGCGTCAACAAGCATGGCGGCGGCGAAGGTTCGAAGGCCGCCCTCGTCTACGGCCAGATGAACGAACCGCCGGGTGCTCGCGCTCGCGTCGCTCTGACCGGTCTGACGGTTGCTGAGAACTTCCGCGACCAGGGCCAGGACGTGCTGTTCTTCGTCGACAATATCTTCCGCTTCACGCAGGCGGGGTCGGAAGTGTCGGCTCTGCTCGGTCGTATTCCTTCGGCTGTGGGTTACCAGCCGACACTCGCAACCGACATGGGCCAGATGCAGGAACGCATCACGACGACGACGACCGGCTCGATCACCTCGGTTCAGGCTATCTACGTTCCGGCCGACGACTTGACCGACCCGGCTCCGGCAACCTCGTTCGCACACCTTGACGCAACGACCGTTCTGTCGCGCTCTATTGCTGAAAAGGGCATCTATCCGGCCGTTGACCCGCTTGACTCTACGTCGCGCATGCTCGACCCGATGGTCGTCGGCGAAGAACACTACGAAGTTGCCCGTAAGGTTCAGTCGACGCTGCAGCGCTACAAGGCCCTGCAGGACATCATTGCGATCCTTGGCATGGACGAACTGTCTGAAGAGGACAAGCTCGCCGTCGCCCGCGCCCGCAAGATCGAGCGCTTCCTGTCGCAGCCGTTCTTCGTTGCCGAAGTCTTCACCGGTTCGCCGGGCAAGCTGGTTGCTCTCGAAGACACGATCAAGGGCTTCAAGGGTCTCGTCAACGGCGAATACGACCACCTGCCGGAAGCTGCCTTCTACATGGTCGGCTCGATGGACGAAGCCATCGAGAAGGCTAAGAAGCTCTCCGCAGCTGCTTGATGAACGAAGCTCATGACGAGATTTTCTGCTGCGACTCCCTGAGGGAAGTCGTGGCAGGACTTCCTGCCCCGGCGGCGCCGACCGTCTACAAAGCGGATGACGGCGCACTGATGATGGTGGTAGGGTTGGTTCAGACCGAAGAAGGTCTCGGATATCTCGATCAGGCGGTACTGCACTGCCCGTTCTGCGGGACCAAACTGCAAGATGCAAAAGCCATAGCCGAGAAGGTAAGTCACTGATGGCTGACAATTTCAATTTTGAACTCGTATCTCCGGAGCGTCTGCTCCTGTCGGAGATGGTGACGGAAGTTGTCATTCCGGCAACAGAGGGCGAGATGACCGTCATGGCGAACCACGCCCCGGCGATGACGACCATCAAGCCGGGTATCGTCAGCGTCCGCTCCAGCGGCGGCTCCAAGCAGGACTACGTCGTTTTCGGCGGTTTCGCCGACATCCTGCCGACCGGCTGCACGCTGCTTGCAGAATCTGCCGTCGCGGTCGAAGATCTTACCAAAGATGAGCTGACCCGTCGGATTGAGGCTGCCAAGAAGGAGCTCGAGGATGCCCTGCATCACGAGCATAAATCCAGGCTTGAGCATTTCATCATGGAACTGACGCATATGCGCGGCATCGTCCAGCAGGATTGATCGGGATTGCAGGGAAATGACCTAAAGCGGCCTTAAAGGGCCGCTTTTTTTGTCGCGGCGGGGTTGGGGACGGCTCAACGTGGAACGGCGTCGGCTCTCAGTAGGACCGGCCGTTCGATGAAAATATAGCTAAGGCTTCCGACGACCAACACAAGTGCTGCTGCGAGGAGCGACCAGAGCAGCCAGCCGTAGAGAAGGTTATCGCCGATCGGGCCGAAGGCGGAAGGAAAAAGCACCTTCAAGGCTGAAATGACCGGATCCTGCCAGATGTAGATGCCGAATGAGATTTTCGCTGTGAAGCGGAGCGCTCGATTATCGAGAAAATTCCCTAGCCATAGCGCGTGCGCCAGCGAGACAAGCGCCGCTGCTATAGCGATCGGAAAGAGCGGAAAGCTGTGAGGAACTCCGAGCCAGCCATAGGCCTCCCAAGGTCCGTCCGCAGCTGAAACGAGGGCGGCAGCGCTACCAGCTATAGCGAGGCAGGCGAGGATATCGAAGAAAACTACCTTTCGCTCCGGCAGGATTGTCTCGACGCCCGAAGCAAAGATACCGAGCGCGAAAATCGCAAAGAAGCCGATCGGATTGTAACGCGGCATCCATTCCTTCGCACCGCCCGCCATCCCGAACTGCCAGCCGCGCTGTACGTCGTCCGGCTGAAAGGCGTTGACGACTAACCACTGCAAGACAAGAGCGGTGGCTATGGTGCCAAGCCAAAGGAGACGCGTAGCGAAGCGCGGCAGCGGACGGCTGAAGTGATGAAGAGCAAGCATGCACAGCGGTAGCAAAATATAACAGGTTGCTTCGAAGGGAATCGACCAGAGCGGTCCGTTCCCTTCGACGGGAAAGAAAGTTCGCCAATGCCACTGACTCATGAGAAGGAATCCTGCGAGATAACGCATGGCAAGTTCGGCCGTCGGCGGATGTCCGAACAACGTGAGGCTCAAAACGAAGCCTGCGGTCAGCGCCACCCAGTAACCCGGCAGGATGCGTGCCGCTCGGCGTGTGGCGTAGGTTTTCACATCCGGCAACGGACGGCGCTCATCCAGCGCGCGCCAGAAAGGGCGCGCCAGCAGATAGCCGCTCAGAACAAAGAAGATCGCCACGCCGAAATTGCCGAAGCGGGCAATGACGAAGGCCGATTGTTCGCCGGGATCCACCTGCTTGATGTCGATGCGCAGGACGAGATGATGAATGAGCACAAGCAGACACGCAGCCGCACGCATGGCATCTGCGCCTGCCAGCCTCCGCTCTCTCTCCATTCGTGCCTCGCCTGGTCTGCCTCACCTCACGCCTAGGACATGATGGAGGGCAGGGCAAGGGCGCTGCTTGGGACAGCCGACATGCGGACGCGCAGCGCGCGGTGCAATCCACCTTCGTTAGCCTGAATGGTCACACGGACGCTGGGCCGACACCCGGGCATGGGTTAGCCCAGGTGTCCGCCGGCGTTTCCGTACCTGCCGGAAACGGAAACAGGATCGGTTCAGGCGGCGATGCTCCGGTAGGGCTTCTCGGCGCGCGCGGCAGTCAGGGCATGCGCCCACCATTGCAGCCTTGCCATCATCCGGGCGAGAAGCTTGAGCGCTTCTTCGGGCCGATCGAGGTTGCCGTCTTCATCGAAGCGGTTCCAAGGTGCCGCAATGCTTACGGTGTCACGCACGGTGACGGCATGGAGTTCGGCGAAGACAAGCCGCAGCTGCTCGACAGCACGCAGACCGCCCGAGATGCCTCCATAGGATACGAAGGCCACAGGTTTTCCATGCCAGGGTTCGTTGAACGAATCGAGCACGAATTTGAGTGCCGCTGTGAAGCTGTGATTATATTCCGGCGTGACAACGATGAAGGCGTCCACCGCGTTCAGACGGGACGCGAGACGCTTTACTTCGCGATGAACGTCATCATGCTGGGAAGGCAGGTCGAAATCGAGCGGATCGATGATATCGAGGTCGATCAGCGGATAGAGTACAAGCTGCCGGGTCAGCCATTTCACCACCCGGTCGCATATCCGGCCCTGCCGTATGCTTCCGTAGATGACGCCGACTTTGATGGCTGTTTTCATACATTGCCCCTTCTTTACGCTGCGAGGAGCTTGGCTTATAAAACCTCAACCAATATTGAGGTCAATAGGCGTATGGAAACAATTTCATCGACCAATTTCAGCAGGCTTCTGACTGTAGGCGAAGTGGCGGAGCGCAGCGGACTGGCGGTCTCGGCGCTGCATTTCTACGAGGCCAAGGGTCTGATTTCGAGCATGCGCTCGCGCGGCAACCAGCGGCGTTACGGGCGCGATGTCCTGCGTCGTCTCGGCATCATCAAGGTGGCACAGAGGGTCGGCATACCGCTGGCTGAAATTCAGGGGGCTTTCGATACCCTGCCGCAGGGGCGAACGCCGACGGCAGGCGATTGGCAGAAGCTCTCGCAGATATGGAAGGACGATCTGGATTCGCGAATCAAACGGCTGACGCTGCTTCGCGATCGCCTGACCGGTTGCATCGGCTGTGGTTGCCTGTCTATCGAAAGCTGCCCATTGCGAAACCCTTGTGACAAACTGGGCAAGGAGGGAACCGGTGCGCGCCTGCTGGAGGAGGCTTAGGCAGCCGCTGCAGTCGCCCGCATTTAGTTGTCTAGGGCAGTCGCCCCATTACCGATAGATATGCCCCTTCCGCCACGAGTCCAACGCCATTAAACGAACTAGAATAGCGACAAATCGAAGATAAATAGAATATCAAACGAACATTCTATGGCAGTGTCTTTTCCGAGGTTTCGATCAGATTAATGTTGCTTTCCGCGCAGACCTTCCTGAGCGATTCGACATTACAGTCGTCAGTAACGAAGGTGTGGACCTGCGACAGGTGGCCAATGCGCACCGGAGCCGTGCGCTCGAATTTGGTGGAGTCGGCAACAAGGACGACGTGGCGCGCATTCGCCATGATGGCTTGGGCGACCTTCACTTCGCGGAAATCGAAGTCGAGAAGCGCACCGTCCGGATCGATCGCCGAAGCGCCGATGACGGCATAATCGACCTTGAATTGCCGGATGAAATCGACGGCTGCTTCGCCGACGATGCCGCCATCTGAATGGCGCACTACGCCGCCCGCGATGACGACCTCGATCGAGGGAAACAGACGCAAACGACTGGCAACGTTGATGTTATTGGTGATCACCATCAGTTCGTGGTGATCGACCAGCGCTTCCCCGACTGCCTCGGTCGTCGTTCCGATATTGATGAAGAGCGAAGCTTTGTCGGGAATAATGTCAGCGGTCGCGCGACCGATCGCGAGTTTTTCACCGGCGGCGATCGAGCGGCGTGCCTCGTATTTCACGTTCTCTGTCCCGCCCGGAAAAATTGCCCCGCCGTGAATACGCGTCAGCACGTGTCCATCGCAAAGGTCGTTCAGGTCCTTGCGAATGGTCTGCGGCGTGACGGAGAAGCGCGTTGCCAGATCATCGACCAGCACGCGGCCTTCGGCTTTGGCGATATCGAGAATCTCCGTCTGCCGTCCGGACAGAAACATGGCTTCGTCTCCCTTTCTTTCGCTGGGCCGGATCATATGTTAAAGCGAAAATTGCGCAATCGGCGACTGGCAGCCGGAGCCGGGAGGGTTTCAACCGTGTTTCACCCCAAACTTTTTGAAAATCGCAATGTTGTCGTGACCGGCGCAGGGCGTGGAATCGGCCTCGAAGTCGCGCGGCAGTTCCTGGATTGCGGCGCGCACGTCTTGGTTCACACTGGCCGGAATAGCGAAAGGAATTTGCCGGACTTCCTGTTGACGGCAGAGCAGGAGCGACGCGCAGTTCTCGTTGCAGCCGATTTTCTGTCGCCGAACGGCACGGCTGCTTTCGCAGCGAAAGCTCTGGATACTTTTGGCGCGGTGCATGTGCTCGTCAACAACGCCGGCACGATGGTTGGCCGGTTTCCCGCAGGCGCGTTGACGGATGGAGAATACGACACGATCGTCAGGCTCAATCAGACATCCGTCGTTGAGCTTACGCGCGTTCTGCTGCCGGCTTTGCGGGCGGCCCACGGCGCGGCGATTGTCAACACGGTTTCGATCTCCGCGATGACAGGCGGTAGTCCCGGCTCCGCGATCTATTCCGCCTCCAAGGCATTCGTCTCTACCTATTCCAAAGCGCTCGCACGCGAACTGGCGCCGGATGCAATCCGGGTCAATTGCGTATCCCCGGGCACGATCGAAACCGACTTTCACGGGCGTTATTCCTCGCCGGAGAAGCTGGAGCAGACCCGCAAGGGCATACCGCTGCAACGTCTCGGGACTGCCGAGGATTGCGCACCTGCCTATCTCTTTCTGGCTGCGCCATCGCTTTCCGGTTACATCACGGGGCAAGTGCTCGAAATCAATGGCGGCCAGCTTATCTGCTGATTTGCTTGGACTTTTTTTGGTATTTCGACAATTCGGCACAATGCCGGCATGTGGATATGCTATCGTTCCGGTCTACCTGAAGTGCATCCAGCAGAGAGTCCGAATGCCCTTGCCGAAGACCGAGCCGGGAATAACCGGCCAGGAACTGCAGAAGCTTGCCGCCAAAGCCCACGAAGCGAGCGATCTGCTGAAAGCAATGGCACATCAGACCCGGCTTCTCATTCTCTGCATCCTCGCCAATGAGGAAAAGACGGTCAGCCAAATCGAAGAATTGCTCGGTGTACAACAAGCGATGGTTTCGCAGCAGCTTGCGCGGCTGCGCATGGAAGGCCTCGTGAACACGCGCCGGGCAGGCCGGCTAATCTATTACAGCATCGGCAATGCCAATATAACGATCTTCATGGATTTGCTCTTCGGCATGTTTGAAGCGCCCGACGTTGGCTGATGCTTGCAGCCCTTGCGATTATTAACGGCTAAGGCCAAAGATGGCTTGTCTCGAAGGCGGCTGGAGTCCGGATGATCGACAAGCTTGAATTCTTCATTGCCCTTGCCAACGAAAAGCACTTCGGCCGCGCTGCCGAGGAGTGCGGCATCTCGCAGCCCACCCTGTCGGCCGCGATTCGGCAGCTCGAAGACCAGTTGGGTGTCATGCTGGTGCAGCGAGGCTCGCGCTTTCAGGGCCTGACGCCGGAGGGCCAGCGTGTTCTCGAGTGGGCAAGGCGCATCGTCGGCGACACGCGCACCATGCGCGAAGAGATGCGCGCCGCGCGCAGAGGCCTTTCCGGCCACCTGCGCCTTGCCTCCATTCCGACTGCTCTGGCGATGCTGGCGCGGATCACGACGCCCTTTCAAGAGCGGCATCCGGACGTCACCTTCTCCATCGTTTCACGCAATTCGTTGCAGGTGTTGAGCATGCTCGAAAATCTCGAGATCGACGCCGGGGTGACGTATCTTGAAAACGAGCCGCTCGGGCGTGTGACGACCGTGCCGCTTTATGCCGAGCGCTACCACCTGATCACCGCCGCCGGCAGCCCGCTTTCCGATCGCGAAACCGTGACATGGCGTGAAGTGGGCGATCTTCGGCTTTGCCTATTGACCGCCGACATGCAGAACCGCCGGATCATCAACCGGCACCTCGCAGAAGCGGGCTCGAGCGCGCATCCCACCTTGGAATCCGGTTCGATGATCGTGCTGTTTTCCCATGTCAGAACCGGGCGCTGGGCGAGCATCATGCCGCGAAATGTGGCTGAATCCTTTGGGTTTCCAGCCGAAATACGAATGATTCCGATTATCGAGCCGGCGGCCCATCATTCGGTCGGGTTGGTTGCGACGCATCGCGAGCCGTTTACGCCCCTCGTGTCTGCATTGTTGCATGAGGCGAGAATACTCGCAGAGAGCGAAAGTCTTTGATAGAAATTTCCTATCAATCGACGGAACAGCTTTATTGATCGCTCGATGTTTCCCTGAAAGACTTCCTTCGAGATACCGGATCGGCAGAGGGAGGCCGCTGCGGTGATCGACATAGGAAGCCCTGGGAGGCCCGCCGAAATGAATGCTCATGTCGCCAATGGCGATATTGCCGAACGCACGCGCGCGATTGTTGGTGCCTTGCGCGCTCTTGAAGGTCCGCTCCTTCCAATCCTCCATGAAGTTCAGGATGAATTCGGCCATGTGCCGCAGGAAGCGCTTACTGTCATCGCCGACGGGCTCAATCTGTCGCGCGCCGAAGTGCATGGCGTGATGACGTTCTATCACGATTATCGCGATCATCCTGCCGGCCGCCATGTCCTGAAGCTCTGTCGTGCCGAGGCCTGTCAGTCGATGGGCGGGGATGCTGTTGCCGATCGTATCAAGACATTGCTCGGTGTCGATTTCCATCAAACTGCGCTCGATGGCAGCGTGACCTTGGAGCCCGTCTACTGTCTCGGGCTCTGCGCTTGCGCGCCTGCAGCCATGCTCGACGGCGATCTCTATGGGCGGGTCGATGACGAGACCGTCGCCGAGCTCGTTGCGGAGGCGCGGCGATGAGCGTGACGATTTATGTTCCGCGCGACGCCGCAGCGCTGGCGCTCGGTGCCGAGAAGGTGGCTGAAGCGGTTACCCAGGAGATCGCAGCCCGCGGCATCGATGCGAAGATCGTGCGCAACGGCTCGCGCGGAATGTTCTGGCTGGAGCCTCTGGTGGAGGTCGAGGTATCCGGCAAGCGCATCGGCTACGGTCCGGTCAAAGCGAAGGACGTCGCCGCGCTTTTCGACGTCGGGTTCGCAAGCGGCGATGATCACGCGCTCTGTCTTGGGGAGGTCGAAGGCCTCCCATTCTTGAAGGAACAGACCCGCCTGACCTTCGCCCGCTGCGGCATCGTCGATCCGCTTTCCCTGGAAGATTATGAGGCACACGGCGGTCTCGCGGGGCTTCACCGCGCCGTGGCCATGCCTCCTGCAGACGTGGTCAAGGAGGTCACCGATTCCGGCCTTCGCGGCCGCGGCGGTGCTGGTTTTCCGACCGGTATCAAATGGAAGACGGTTTTGGATGCCGCCGGCGACCGGAAATACATCGTCTGCAATGCGGACGAAGGCGACAGCGGCACATTCGCGGACCGCATGATCATGGAGGGCGATCCCTTCGTGCTGATCGAAGGCATGGCGATCGCCGGTCTCGCCACCCGCGCCACAAAAGGCTTCATCTACATCCGTTCGGAATATCCGCATGCGATCGCGACGATGACGGAAGCGGTTGAGATCGCCCGCAGGGCATGCATTCTCGGCGCTTCGGTACTCGATTCCGGTCGCGCGTTCGATATCGAAGTCAGGACCGGTGCGGGCGCTTATGTCTGCGGCGAGGAAACGTCGCTGCTGAACAGCCTGGAAGGCAAGCGCGGTGTCGTGCGCGCCAAGCCGCCGCTGCCGGCGCACAAGGGGCTCTTTGGCTGTCCCACGGTCATCAACAACGTGATCTCGCTGGCCTCTGTTCCGATCATCCTGGACAAGGGGTCCGCCTTTTACCGCGATTTCGGTATGGGCCGGTCGCGCGGTACGATTCCGCTGCAGATCGCCGGGAACGTCAAGCATGGCGGCCTCTATGAAACGGCCTTTGGTCTCTCGCTCGGCGACATCGTTGACAAGATCGGTGGCGGCACGGCGACCGGACGGCCGGTGAAAGCAGTTCAGGTTGGCGGTCCGCTTGGCGCCTATTTCCCGCGGGCCCTCTTCGACACGCCTTTCGACTATGAATCTTTTGCCGCCAAGGATGGCCTCATTGGCCATGCAGGCATCGTCGTATTCGACGACACGGCGGACATGCTGAAACAAGCGCGGTTCGCCATGGAATTCTGTGCGGTCGAAAGTTGCGGCAAGTGCACGCCCTGCCGCATCGGCTCCACGCGCGGCGTCGAGACCGCAGACAAGATCGCGCGAGGAATCGAACCGGAGAAGAACCGGGCACTGCTCGCCGATCTCTGTAACACCATGAAATTCGGCTCTCTTTGCGCGCTCGGCGGATTCACGCCTTATCCGGTGATGAGCGCGATGACGCACTTCCCGGACGATTTCGCGCCAGTACCCTTCATCGAAGCGGCGGAGTAAGGACCTATGTCTCTCGTTCACGAAATCGACTACGGCACGCCGGCTTCGAAATCCGAAACAAGTGTGACGCTGACCATCGATGGCCGGCAGATCACCGTGCCGGAGGGTACGTCCGTCATGCGCGCCTCGATGGAGGCTGGTATTCAGGTGCCGAAGCTTTGTTCGACCGATATGGTCGACGCCTTTGGCTCCTGCCGCCTGTGTCTCGTGGAGATCGAAGGCCGCAACGGGACGCCTGCATCGTGCACGACGCCGGTTGCGGCGGGCATGGTGGTCCATACGCAGACCGGGCGCCTCAAGGATATCCGCCGCGGGGTGATGGAGCTTTATATTTCCGACCACCCGCTCGACTGTCTGACCTGTGCTGCCAATGGCGATTGCGAACTGCAGGACATGGCCGGCGCCGTCGGCTTGCGCGACGTACGCTACGGCTATGAAGGCGACAATCACGTCAAGGCACGCAACAACGGCGACATCAATCTCAAATGGATGCCGAAAGACGAGTCGAACCCGTATTTCACATATGATCCGTCGAAATGCATCGTCTGCTCCCGCTGCGTGCGCGCCTGTGAGGAAGTGCAGGGAACCTTCGCGCTGACGATCGAAGGCCGCGGTTTCGGCTCGCGCGTTTCCCCAGGCATGCACGAGCATTTCATCGATTCCGAATGCGTCTCATGCGGCGCCTGCGTGCAGGCCTGCCCGACGGCGACACTGACGGAAAAGTCGGTCATCCAGATTGGCCAACCGGAACATTCGGTGGTGACCACCTGTGCTTATTGTGGCGTCGGCTGCTCCTTCAAGGCGGAAATGCGCGGCGAAGAGCTGGTGCGCATGGTGCCGTGGAAGGATGGGCAGGCCAACCGAGGGCATTCCTGCGTCAAAGGCCGTTTCGCGTACGGCTATTCGACGCACAAGGATCGCATCCTCAATCCGATGATCCGCGAAAAGGTCACCGATCCCTGGCGCGAAGTGACTTGGGACGAAGCCTTCGCGCATGTGGCGTCGGAATTCCGCCGCATCCAGTATCAATACGGCCGCGACTCGATCGGCGGGATCACCTCGTCGCGCTGCACCAATGAGGAGACCTTCCTTGTCCAGAAGCTGATCCGCGCAGGCTTCGGCAACAACAATGTCGATACCTGCGCCCGCGTCTGCCATTCGCCGACGGGTTACGGTCTTGGCCAAGCCTTCGGCACATCGGCTGGCACGCAGAATTTTGACAGCGTCGAAGATTCTGATGTGGTCGTGGTTATAGGTGCCAATCCGACGGATGGGCATCCGGTCTTCGGATCCCGCCTGAAGAAGCGCCTGCGCCAAGGCGCCAAGCTGATCGTCATCGACCCGCGGCGCATCGATCTCGTCAGAACGCCGCATGTCGAGGCCGCCTATCACCTGCCGTTGAAGCCAGGCACCAACGTCGCGGTCATGACCGCGCTTGCGCATGTGATCGTCACCGAAGGGCTCTATGACGAAGCCTTCATCCGCGAACGCTGCGATTGGTCAGAATTCGAAGATTGGGCGGCTTTCGTCGCCGAACCACAGCACAGTCCGGAAGAGACAGAGAAGTTCACCGGCGTTCCCGCCGAAGATCTGCGCGGTTCTGCTCGCCTTTATGCGCGCGGCGGCAACGGGGCGATCTATTACGGCCTCGGCGTGACCGAACACAGCCAGGGTTCTACGACCGTTATGGCGATCGCGAACCTGGCGATGGCGACCGGCAATATCGGTCGCCCGGGCGTCGGCGTTAATCCGCTGCGCGGCCAGAACAATGTGCAGGGCTCCTGCGACATGGGTTCGTTCCCCCACGAGCTGCCGGGCTATCGCCATATCTCGGACGATGCGACACGCGATATTTTCGAGAAGCTGTGGGGCGTCAAACTCAACAACGAACCCGGCCTTCGCATTCCGAATATGCTGGATGCCGCCGTGGAAGGCACATTCAAGGGCCTGTATGTCCAAGGCGAGGACATTCTCCAATCCGACCCGGATACAAAGCATGTGGCCGCCGGCCTTGCCGCTATGGAATGCGTCGTGGTTCAAGATCTCTTCCTGAACGAAACGGCAAACTATGCGCATGTCTTTCTGCCGGGGTCGACCTTCCTGGAAAAGGACGGGACTTTCACCAACGCCGAACGCCGCATCAACCGCGTGCGCAAGGTCATGACCCCACGCAACGGCTATGGGGACTGGGAGGTAACGCAGAAGCTGGCCCAAGCCATGGGGCTTGGCTGGAACTATCAGCATCCATCCGAGATCATGGACGAGATTGCGGCAACGACGCCGAGCTTCGCGCTGGTTTCCTACGACTACCTGGAAAAGATGGGCTCGGTGCAGTGGCCCTGCAACGAGAAGAACCCGGAAGGTTCGCCGATCATGCATGTGAACGGCTTTGTTCGCGGCAAGGGCAAATTCATCCGCACCGAATATGTGGCGACCGACGAGCGCACGGGGCCGCGCTTCCCGCTGCTGCTGACGACCGGTCGCGTCCTCAGCCAATACAATGTCGGCGCCCAGACGCGGCGCACCGACAACGTCGTCTGGCATGCCGAGGACCGGCTGGAAATCCATCCGCATGATGCCGAAATGCGGGGCATTCGCGATGGCGACTGGGTCAAGCTCGGCAGCCGCTCCGGCGATACATCACTGCGGGCGCTGATCACCGATCGCGTTGCGCCCGGGGTCGTCTACACAACCTTCCATCATCCGAACACGCAGGCAAATGTCATCACCACAGACTTCTCCGACTGGGCGACGAACTGCCCGGAATACAAGGTGACGGCAGTGCAGGTCTCGCCTTCGAACGGTCCATCGGATTGGCAGATCGAATATGATGAGCAGGCACGTCAGAGCCGCCGGATCGCCGGCAAGCTGGAGGCAGCCGAATAATGAAAAGGCGGCCGACGCGCATTTCCGTCAACCGAATCGCCCGGAAGGGCGGGGTCATGATGCCGGGTGAGCGCGTCGTGCCGGAGGAAGTACCGGTTGCCTTTTCCTATGGCGGCACATCGCATGCCGTAATGATGGCGACGCCGGGCGATCTGGAAGACTTTGCGGTTGGCTTCAGCCTGACGGAAGGCATAATCCAGGACGCGAGCCAGATCTCCGCAATCGAAATCATTGATGAGGAGCGGGGTATCGATGTCCAGGTAACGTTGATAGACGATGTCGCGGACGCCTTGCGCGCGCGCCGGCGCAGCATGGCCGGACCGGTCGGTTGCGGACTTTGCGGCATCGAATCTATCGAACAGGCTGTCCGTCAGATACCCGATGTTTCCTCTGCGGATCTCAAGCTGACGCATGGCGATATCGTCCGCGCCGTCTCGCTTCTCAATGACGCCCAGCCGCTTCACCGGGAAACACGGGCGGTACATGGAGCGGGCTTCTACGTTCGTGGAAAAGACCTGCTCGCCGCTCGCGAGGATGTTGGCAGGCACAATGCGCTCGATAAGCTCTGCGGTGCCATCATTCGCATCGGAACGAGCGGCTCAAGCGGGGCTGTAGTTGTCACAAGCCGGCTGTCCGTCGAGATGGTACAGAAGGCTGCGATCCTCGGAAGCCCCGTTCTCATCGCGATTTCCGCGCCGACGGCTCTTGCCATCCGAACCGCCGAGCAAGCGGGCATGACGCTCGTTGCGCTTGTGCGCGGCGATGACTTCGAAATTTTCACCCACCCGCACCGTATATTGCCTGAAAGCATTGCCGATGTCGCATGATCCGCATTCCAAGCTCGTCTACATGGCCAACCAAATAGCGACCTTTTTCAAGAGTCAGCCGGAAAGCGAGGCGGCTCAAGGTGTTGCGACGCATATCAACAAATTCTGGGAGCCGCGCATGCGGCGGCAATTGTTTGAAGTACTAGAAAAAGACAGCAACAGCCTGAACGCGCTTGTCGTTGAGGCCGCATCTCTGATCCACCGGCCCGAGCCGGCGGAGCCAATCCAGAAATAAACATCGATTTCACGCGAGAGGGGAAACAGGCATTTCGCCTGCTTAAGCATGAATTATTGCAAGCAAAGTCATTAATCTGGAGGAATTATTCATGACTGCAGCGGAAACAAGTACCACAGGTGATATAGCGGGTCTCGGCCTGCTTGATCGAGACAGGATCATTGCTAAGCCGGGCTTCAATCGCTGGCTCGTGCCACCGGCAGCGCTCGCCATCCATCTCTGCATCGGCATGGCTTACGGCTTCAGCGTCTTCTGGCTGCCGCTTTCAAAATCACTTGGTATCACGGCATCGACTGCGTGCCCCGAACTGACGCTCGCGTCTGCATTGTTCACGACGACCTGCGACTGGCGCGTCGCCGATCTCGGCTGGATTTATACGCTCTTCTTCGTTCTGCTCGGCTGCTCAGCGGCTATTTGGGGCGGCTGGCTGGAGCGTTCCGGACCGCGTAAAGCCGGCTTCGTGTCCGCCTGCTGCTGGTGCGGCGGTATTCTCGTCGCTGCCGTCGGCGTGATGACGCATCAGCTATGGCTGATGTGGCTTGGTGCCGGTGTGATCGGCGGCATTGGTCTCGGTCTCGGCTATATTTCGCCGGTGTCGACGCTCATCAAGTGGTTTCCAGACCGCCGTGGTATGGCGACAGGCATGGCTATCATGGGCTTCGGCGGCGGGGCGATGATCGGCGCACCGCTTGCCAACATGCTGATGAACTATTTCAAGACCGATACCTCGGTTGGCGTCTGGCAGACCTTCATCGCCATGGCGATCCTCTATTTCGGCTTCATGTTGGGCGGTGCGTTCGGCTATCGCATCCCGCCCGCCGGCTGGCGTCCGGAAGGCTGGACGGCGCCTGCCACCAAAAGCACGATGATCACGACAAAGCATGTCCACTTGCGCGATGCGCACAAGACTACGCAGTTCTGGCTAATCTGGGCCGTGCTTTGCCTCAACGTGTCGGCCGGTATCGGTGTTATCGGTATGGCCTCGCCGATGCTGCAGGAAATCTTCGCCGGCTCGCTGATCGGTCTGCCTGACGTCGGCTTTGCGCAGCTTGATGCGGCCCAGAGAGCATCCATTGCCACGATCGCTGCCGGGTTCGCCGGGCTTCTGTCGCTCTTCAACATCGGTGGTCGCTTCTTTTGGGCCTCGCTCTCCGACAGGATTGGCCGCAAGAATACCTATTATTGCTTCTTTATCCTCGGTATCGCGCTTTACGCGTTCGCCCCGACCTTTGCGGGCATCGGGAACAAGGCGCTCTTCGTCGTCGCCTTCGCCATCATCCTCTCGATGTATGGCGGCGGCTTCTCGACAATTCCGGCTTATCTTGCCGATATCTTCGGCACGCAATTCGTCGGCGCGATCCATGGCCGACTTCTGACAGCATGGGCAACAGCCGGCATCGTGGGTCCTGTGGTGGTCAACTATATCCGCGAAGCGCAGATTGCAGCCGGTGTTGCCCCCGGACCGGCGCTCTACACAGGAACCATGTATATCCTGGCCGGCATGCTGGCGCTCGGCCTGATTGCCAATGCCCTGGTTCGGCCACTTGCCGGCAAGTGGTTCATGTCCGATGAGGAAGTCGCCACACTTCAGGCGAAATCTGCCGCTGCGAGTATCGGCCCATCCGGCTCGTTCGGCATCGGCAAAGGTGGTTTCGACGCGAGGGCTCTGCTTGCCTGGGCTGTTGTTGGCATCCCGCTGCTTTGGGGTGTATGGGTCACGCTGAAGGCGACTCTTGCTCTGTTCGGCTGATTTTGCCCATTATCGAAAATCAAGGCACGCGCTTCGGCGCGTGCCTTTACGTCGGCACATAGGCCACGGCTATCTCGCATGAAAGCAGACATTAAAAAAGCCGCCGTGCAGCGGCTTTCTTCGGAACGTTATGCTTCGGTGGCTTAAGCTGCCAGCTCGTCGGTTTCGTTTTCTTTGAACATCTTGGCAAGGTTCAGGAAGCAGATCATGCCGTTTTCCGATGCGATGACGCCTTCGCAATAGGCGCGATCGAACGACGCCGTCACTTCCGGTACGGGCTGAACCTGGCTGGAGGCAATCGTCAGAATGTCAGAGACGCGGTCGACAAGCATGCCGATAACCATGCTGTGCACCTCTGCGACAACAATGGCGCTGCGTTCATTGGCGACGGTGCTCTTCATGCCGAGCTTGTAGGCGAGATCGATGATCGGGATAACGGAACCGCGAAGGTTCATGACGCCGATGACGTCAGCCGGCGCATGCGGGATCGGCGTCGATGGTGCCCAGCCGCGGATTTCGCGGATGGTTGTCGTCTTCACACAGAACTCCTGATCGTGGAGACGGAATGCGATGATCTCGAGAGTATCGCCGCTGAAGTTATTTGAGTTGATCGTGGTCATTAGAAAGTCTTCCCAAGCCCGGCAGAAGCGGCTGCGCCACCATTGGCGCGAACACCCCTGCCTTCACACCACGCGACGTCCTCGCAATGATTTTCGAGGCCTCGTTACGATTATCCGGGACATTACCGGAAGAGTGTTGCGCAAATCTAAATTGCCATAGCAGACCGCAAGGTTTCTGGATTCCCTTGCAGTTTTGACCAACAATGGAAGCCAGAAGGCCCTTGCCTATGCGATCGTCTTCTCGATCTCAGAGACAGCCCATTCCACCTGTTCTTTGGTAATGACGAGCGGCGGCGCCAAGCGGATCGTATTCTCATGCGTATCCTTTGCCAGGAGGCCCCGCTCCTTGAGGCTGTAGCAATATTGCCGCGCGCCGCCTGCTTCCGGCTCCAGCTCGATCGCCATCATCAGGCCGCGGCCGCGCACGTCTTTGACGATATTGGAACGGATCGATCTCAGGCCGTCGATGAAGTATGCGCCCATTTTCTCGGCATTTTCGATCATGCCTTCCTCGGTGAGCGCTTTCAGCGCCGCGCGGGCGACGGCGCACGCAAGCGGGTTGCCGCCGAACGTCGAGCCGTGCTGGCCGGGTTTCAGGACGCCGAGAACTTCCGAGTTGGAGAGGACGGCCGATACCGGATAGAAACCACCGGAAAGCGCCTTGCCGATCAGCGTCACGTCGGCTTCGATGCCTTCATGCTCCTCCGCCAGAAGCTTGCCCGTCCGGCCGAGCCCTGTCTGGATCTCGTCGAGGATTAGCGTGACGTTATGGGCCGTGCACAACTCGCGGATACGCTTGAAATAGCCCGTAGGCGGAATGACGACACCAGCTTCGCCCTGGATCGGCTCGATGAGGGCGGCAACGGTATTCTCGTTGATCGCGCCTGCAAAGGCCTCCGCATCGCCGAAGGGAACCGTGCGAAAGCCCGGTGTATAGGGACCGAACCCGGCACGTGCGTCGGGATCAGTGGAGAAGCTGATGATAGTGAGCGTCCGGCCGTGGAAGTTATCGGCACAGACGATGATCTCCGCCTTGCCTTCCGGAACGCCCTTCACCTCATAGCCCCACTTGCGAACCGCCTTGATGGCCGTCTCGACGGCTTCGGCGCCGGAGTTCATCGGCAGGATCTTGTGAGAGCCGGTGAGCGCTGCCAGCTCCTCATAGAGATGAGCGAGCTGGTCGTTGCGGAATGCGCGCGAGGTGAGCGTGAGCTTTCCGGCCTGTTCGATCATCGCAGCCAGGATCTTCGGATGGCAGTGCCCCTGATTGACCGCTGAATAGGCGGAAAGGCAATCGAGATACCGCTTGCCGTCCGTATCCCAAACGTACACGCCTTCGCCGCGGGTCAGAACGACATCGAGCGGCTTGTAGTTGTGCGCACCAAGCAGCTGTTCGGTGGCGATCAGATTTGCAGATCCTGTCATTGCCGTTTCCCCCTATGCGGCACGTGTCGGACGATCGAAGATGCGGCGGCCGAAAAGGCTTGCCGTCAGCTCCACGAGAACGCGAGCGCTCTTGCCACGATCATCCAGAAATGGATTGAGCTCGACGAGATCAAGCGACGAAACGAGCCCGCTGTCGGAAAGCATTTCCATGACGAGGTGCGCCTCGCGGAATGTCGCGCCGCCGGGAACGGTGGTGCCGACGCCGGGTGCGATATCCGGATCGAGGAAATCGACATCAAGGCTTACATGCAGGAGGCCGTTCGCCTTTTCAATCGTGCTGACGATATGGCGCATGGTGGCTGCGATGCCCTGCTCATCGATGGAGCGCATGTCGAAGACATTGATGCCGTGTTTTTGGATTTCCACGCGCTCGGACGGATCGACGGAGCGAATGCCGACCTGAAACACATTGCGCGGATCAACGAGGGGTCGGTCCCTGGGCAGGATCTCCGCGACCTCGGCCTGGCCGCAGAAGAAGGCGACGGGCATGCCGTGCATGTTGCCGGAAGGCGACGTCGCCGGCGAATTGAAGTCGGAATGGGCGTCGAGCCAGAGCACGAAGAGCGGGCGGCCCTTTTCAGCCGCGTAGCGCGCCATGCCGGAGACGCTGCCCATCGACAGGCTGTGATCGCCTCCAAGAATCAGCGGAAAACGGCCGGCCGCGGCGGCGTCGTAGGTGCTTGCTTCGAGCGCACGCGTATAGGCGCCGATGAGACGCAGATTGTGCGCCTTCGGATGGTTTGGAAGGTCGCGCGCAGGAACGACGAGGATGTCGCCTTCATCGCGCACATCATGGCCGAGGTCGATCAGCGTCTGGTCCACACCGGCAATGCGCAGCGCTGCCGGCCCCATCGCCGCCCCGCGCCGACCAGAGCCTTCCTCTACCGGAACACCAATGAGTGTGACTGATCGAGATTGAACTTCCATTCTGGGCGCTCCGGTTCGAAATTGGATTGACGCATAATCGGATATCGACGTGACGGCAAAAAGATGGAAAAGTGTCAGAAATGAAATCCGATTATACACTTTGCTAAGTGTGTTTCGCCAAAGTGATCGCCATGGACGACCTTGACCAAGAACTTCTCAGTGCGCTTCGCCATAATGCGAGAACGCCGGTATCCTCTCTTGCCGCGATGACCGGCGCGTCGCGTGCGACCGTTGCCGCCCGCATCGACCGGCTGGTCGCAAGCGGCACCATTGCCGCTTTCACCATCCGTACCGGCCATGAGACACGCGCCGCCGGCGTTCGCGCCATCGTCATGATCGAGGTTCTCGGCAAACTCGCAGACCGGGTGGCCGATCAGTTGCGCGGTCTTCCGCAGGTGCGCGCGTTGCACAGCACCAACGGCAAATGGGATTTCGTCGCAGAGCTTGAGGATCGCGATCTCGTCTCCTTCGATGAGACGCTGCGCCGTATCCGGCTCATCAATGGCATCAATTCGACCGAAACCAGTATCCTGCTGAAAACCAGGAAGACCGGATTCTAGTATTCATGCTCGTAGACGATGCCGGCTTCGCCAGCACCGTTTCCGCCTGCAGCACCGCGCAATTTCACGCCACGCCCGATATCGAGATTGATGATCGCCTTGGCGCCTGCCTCGCCGCCCTGCTGTAATTCGAAATAGGTGCGCTCATTCAGATAGCGGCCGACGCTGACGCTCGTCTGCCCCTTCTCGTCTGTGCTGATATTGAGGTCGTCGACACCAAGCTGGTTGCGGAGTCCCTCGAAAAGCGAGGTTGAGCGTCCGCCCGCTAGCTGGCTCACCGCATCGGCGAGCTGCGCGATCTGGACCGGCGAGAGCTTCGACATGGATTGGCCGAAGATCAGCTGCGCCAGCACCTCGTCCTGCGGCAGGGTCGGCGAGGACGAAAAGGTGATCGAGGGATCCGTAGCAAGTCCCGTGACGTCGACGGTGAGCGTCGTCGTTCCCGATGTGGAGCTTGCTTCCATATCGAGCGTCGGCGTCAAATCGCCAGCAAAGGTAATACGGCTCCTGTCGGTAAAGTTCAGGCGCCGACTAAGGATGGTCAAGCGTCCGCGACGCATGGTGAAGCCGCCGGAAACGACGGGCGTTGCAGCCGTTCCTCTGATCGTAACACTGCCACCGAGTTCCGAATCGATGCCGCGGCCGCGGACGAAGATTTGCGAGGGCGCGTCAATCTGCAGATCGAGCGCGAGTATCGTGGATTTCTCGCCGGGCTTCTGCGCGTTTTCGTCGCGCAGTTGGGCACGCACCGCCGATGGTGCATGGAGGTGTTTGATGTTGATTTCCCGCAGTGAAGTCGGCAGTTTGTCCGGCACGGTGATCGACGCTTTTTCGACGTTCAACCTGCCGCTCAGCGTTGGGTTGGTGAGCAGCGGACCCCGGAGGCCGAGATTGCCGTCGACCGTCGCGACGACAAGCGTTCCGTCAACATAGACTGCCCTGTCGAGCCTAACCTCGATGTTTACCGGATAGCCGCTGCCCGGTCGGATCCCGATCGTTCCACTTGCCGTAACGCTGCCGCCGCTCACGAAATTGCCGCTCAGGCGGGAGATGGTGGCCTGTTCGCCATTCATGGTGATCTTGGCGGTGACATTGTTGAGCGCAAGGTTTCTGCGGACATCGACCAGCTTGGCGCCGCTCGTCGTAATGGTCCCATTGACGATAGGCCCGGCAGCCGTGCCGGTGACACGGAGGTCTATGTCGGCGGTGCCTTCCGCGACGAAGCCCTGCTGCGCCAGCTGTGCGCCCAATATGGCAAAGGGGAGGTTGCCGCGGAATTGCAGATTGAGGGCCCGGTTGCCCGTGATCGCAACGGTGCCGCCGCCTTTCATGGAAAGGCCGCTCTCGCCTATAAGGTTGGTATCAATCGTAAGGTTGTTGTTGGCGAGTTTGCCGCTTGCCGCGATTTCGAACGGCGAGAGGCCCGCGCCTTTGGTCTGGCCCGTTGCCGCATCCTTCCAGTCAAGCTTGAAATCGACGGTCGGTGCGGAAAGGGAGCCGGAAACCGATACCGTTCCAGAGATCGTTCCCGACGCGGCGAGACCGGGCACGAAGCCGTTTGCCACGCTCGCCGGAAGATTGGAGATATTGGCGTCCACCTTGAGGTTCTTGACGGCCGTCCCCTCTATCATGACATTGCCTCCGGCCTTCAGCGCCACGTTGCCGGCGCCGTTCAGATCGGCATTGAAGTCGAGCCTGTTATTCGCAAGCTTGCCAGTCGCGTTCAGTGCGAGCTGGGACAGTCCTGCCTTCTTGGTGTGGCTGGTTGCCGCATTCTTCCAGTCGAGTTTGAAATCGGCTGCGGGGGAGGCGAGGTTTCCCGAGGCCGTAACCGTCCCTGAAATAATGCCTTCTGCTGCAAGACCTGGCACGAAATTGTTGGCTATGCCTGCCGGAAGATTGGCAATGTTGGCGTCAACGCTCAGGCTCTCCACTGTCCTGCCGGCAAGCGCGGCATTGCCGGTCGCTCTCAGCGAGGCGCCATCGGCGCCACGCGCATTTGCATCGAAATCGAGCCTATTGGCGGCAAATTTGCCGCTCGCGCTGAGATCCAAGGAGGACAGCCTTGCACCCTTGGTTTGGCTTGTGGCTAGGTCCTTCCAATCGAGCTTGAAATCAACGGCAGGTGAAGTGGGTGTACCGGAAGCGGTCACGGTTCCCGAGACAGTGCCGGAGGCAGCTAGGCCTGGTACGAAGCCGTTTGCGATGCTTGCGGGAATGTTGGCGACGTTGGCGTCGATCTGCAAACTCTGAACAGTCTCCCCGGCAACAACAATGTTACCCGCCGCTTTCGCAGCCACGTTTCCCGCGGCATTCGCATTTGCATCGAAGTCGAGCCTGTTATCTGCAAATTTGCCGGTTGCGCTCAGCCCGAGCGCTTTCAATCCGGAAACTTTGGTATGGCTTGTGGCTGCGTCCTTCCAGTCGAGATCGAAATCGACTGCTGGCGCAACAGGCGTTCCCAATGCTTTGGCAGTTCCTGAGATCGTGCCCTCCGCAGCAAGTCCGGGCACGAAGCTGTTTGCAATGCTTGCCGGGACATTGTTGAGATTGGCATTCACGTCGAGGTTTTGGACCGTCGTTCCCGCGATAACGATATTCCCGTCCGCGCTCAGTCCCATGTTGGCTGCACCGGTCAGGTCCGCATCGAAGTCGAGTTTGTTGTCGGCGAATTTACCCGTCGCGCTTAAGCCAAGCGGAGCGAGACCTGCCTGTTTTGTATGGCTAGTGGCTGCGTCCTTCCAGTCGAGATCGAAATCGACGGCCGGCGCAACAGGCGTTCCCAATGCTTTGGCAGTTCCTGAGATCGTGCCCTCCGCAGCAAGTCCGGGCACGAAGCTGTTTGCAATGCTTGCCGGGACATTGTTGAGATTGGCATTCACGTCGAGGTTTTGGACCGTCGTTCCCGCGATAACGATATTCCCGTCCGCGCTCAGTCCCATGTTGGCTGCACCGGTCAGGTCCGCATCGAAGTCGAGTTTGTTGTCGGCGAATTTACCCGTCGCGCTTAAGCCAAGCGGAGCGAGACCTGCCTGTTTCGTATGGCTAGTGGCTGCGTCCTTCCAGTCGAGATCGAAATCGACGGCCGGCGCAACAGGCGTTCCCGATGCTTTGGCAGTTCCTGAGATCGTGCCCTGCGCAGCAAGTCCGGGCACGAAGCTGTTTGCAATGCTTGCCGGGACATTGTTGAGATTGGCATTCACATCGAGGTTTTGGACCGTCGTTCCCGCGACAACGATATTCCCGTCCGCGCTCAGTCCCATGTTGGCTGCACCGGTCAGGTCCGCATCGAAGTCGAGTTTGTTGTCGGCGAATTTACCCGTCGCACTTAAGCCAAGCGGAGCGAGACCTGCCTGTTTCGTATGGCTAGTGGCTGCGTCCTTCCAGTCGAGATCGAAATCGACGGCCGGCGCAACAGGCGTTCCCGATGCTTTGGCAGTTCCTGAGATCGTGCCCTGCGCAGCAAGTCCGGGCACGAAGCTGTTTGCAATGCTTGCCGGGACATTGTTGAGATTGGCATTCACATCGAGGTTTTGGACCGTCGTTCCCGCGACAACGATATTCCCGTCCGCGCTCAGTCCCATGTTGGCTGCACCGGTCAGGTCCGCATCGAAGTCGAGTTTGTTGTCGGCGAATTTACCCGTCGCGCTTAAGCCAAGCGGAGCGAGACCTGCCTGTTTCGTATGGCTAGTGGCTGCGTCCTTCCAGTCGAGATCGAAATCGACGGCCGGCGCAACAGGCGTTCCCGATGCCTTGGCAGTTCCTGAGATCGTGCCCTGCGCAGCAAGTCCGGGCACGAAGCTGTTTGCAATGCTTGCCGGGACATTGTTGAGATTGGCATTCACATCGAGGTTTTGGACCGTCGTTCCCGCGATAACGATATTCCCGTCCGCGCTCAGTCCCATGTTGGCTGCACCGGTCAGGTCCGCATCGAAGTCGAGTTTGTTGTCTGCTAATTTACCCGTCGCACTTAAGCCAAGCAGAGCGAGACCTGCCTGTTTCGTATGGCTAGTGGCTGCGTCCTTCCAGTCGAGATCGAAATCGACTGCCGGCGCAACAGGCGTTCCCGATGCCTTGGCAGTTCCTGAGATCGTGCCCTGCGCAGCAAGTCCGGGCACGAAGCTGTTTGCAATGCTTGCCGGGACATTGTTGAGATTGGCATTCACGTCGAGGTTTTGGACCGCCGTTCCCGCGACAACGACGTTTCCGCTGGATTTCAAGGACAATCCGTCGGCGCCATCGACGGTTGCGTCGAAGTCGAGCTTGTTATCGGCGAATCTTCCGGTCGTGGCGACGCCGAGCGGCGCGAGATGCGCACCTTTCGTGTGGCTGGTTGCAGCATTCTTCCAGTCGAGTTTGAAATCCGCAATCGGCGCCGCCCGCGTACCCTTGACCGTCACCGTGCCTGAGATGGCACCTTCGGCGTTCAGCTTCGGCACGAAGCCGTTGGCAAGGCTTGCGGGCAGGTCGCTGATGACGGCATTGATGTCGAGCGTCTCACCCGCCGAGCCGGTGACTGCCACGGAACCGCTGGCGGTTTTGACCGTGAGGCCTCTCAGCGCCGCCTGGCCGTCCGCAATCGCGATTTCGGCGGGTTGAGAAAGCTCAACCGGAATGTCGCGCGGCTTGCCCGAAAATCGGACGAGCCGGATCGTCATGCCGCCGGCATTCGCTTCGAGATCGCCTTCAGCAAGCAGCGGATTATCATCGTAGACAGCGTTAAGATCGAAGTTCGTACGGTTCTGTTGCAGTACGAAATTCAGCGCCGGTCCTGCAAGCTTGTTGGCCCCGGAAGAGATCTCGCCGGCCTTGATGATGCCATTGACGGCGAGGGCTTTGAGATCGGTGACGGTGACAGCAATATCAGGTCTCACGATCGAAAGCGTGTCGCGCTGCAGGCCATTTCCTGCGGCCGTCACCTTGAGCGCGATCTTGCCTTTGTCGTTGGCGATGTCGAGCATACCCTTGAGATCGCCTTGGGCTTTCTGTCCGCCAAGTGCTGCCAGCGGGCTGATATCCGGAAAATCGAAAGCGAGCAGGCCAGTCGGCTCGAAGCGTGAGGACAGCTGGAGATTGCCTTCCAGCCGGTTCCTGCCGACATATGCACGGAGAGACGGAATGCTGATGATGCCGTCTTTGGACTGAGCATCGGCATTGACGGTGATCGGCTGGCCATCGATCGTGCCTTTGGCATCGACGGTGCCCTGTGGTGCGGCTGGATCAACCGTGCCGGAGATGTTGACGTCCAGATCGCCAAGCGTGCGGCCGGCGGTGCGAAGGGTTGCGGCCTTCAGGTTTGCCTTTATCGCCAGTGCCGTCAGCGGGCCGCTGGCATTGACCGTATAGCTCGCCTCGCCTTCAGCGGTTTCCAGCAGCTTGCTTATATCGGGTACGCGCCCGGAAAGGTTGGCGGTGAGGGTTTCGTCATCAAGCGTCACCGTGCCGGCGGTTTCGATCGTACCCGATTTGATGACGATATCCGAGAGATTGATCTTGGACGGAATGGTCCCGGCGACCTGCGTATCGATCGAGATCGGCGTAGCGAAGCGCGGCGCAATCGCGGGCGGCAGCGCGGCCGGTTGAACGGTAAGCTTCGCATTCCCCGTCAGCGTGTTGTCGGTAAGCTTGTAGGTGCCGTTGACGGTGCCGCTAGCATTGGCGCTTTCGAACGTCGTCCCGTTGAAACCTACGCTGTCGGCGGCGATCTGAAGCGGCGCGGCAAGAGTCACGGGGCCTTGCACCGCCCGATTGATATCCGGATTCTGAAACATCGTATCGCCGGCAACCATCCGCAATTGAATGGCGCCCGAGCGCTTGGCGAGGTTGAAGGAATCGCTCTTTGCGGTCAGCTTTACGTTGCCGATCGTCGCCTGCGGCAATGTTGCCGCATCGAGGGAGGCGCTGGCGTTCAATCGTGCTGACTGCGCATCGCCGGTGAGAGCGAGGTTCAGGCCCGTGACCATGAAACGCGCTTCGCCATCGGCAAGCGGCCAACGAAAATCGACCGGGCCTGACGTACCGAGCACGTTGGCGTTCAGGCTGTTGTTGCCCGCTCGGTCCAGAGTGCCGGATGCCGCAATGACGACGCTGCCGGTCGCTATGTTGCCGGTCTGGATGTCAAGTTTGCCCTTATTGTCGAAGGTGGCGGAGACATCGATGTTCGTCTGGCCGGAAAACAGTGGCCGGAAGGCTGGAGGCAGAAGTGTGCTCAGATCGCCGCCGCCCTTGAGATCCAGGTGGTGCAGACCATCCTGCGTGAGGGCGTGATGTCCCTTGATCGAAGCGCGCTCCTGGCCGTCCAGGGCGGCTTGAAGCCTGCCGTTCCAATCCGAAATCGGCCCTTCGCCGTCGACGACGATATCGACTGCAGGGTCGCCCGGCAGCGATAGGAAAGTCGCAAGTAGTCCACCCTTCGGTTCAGAAAGCTGCGCCTTCAGCCGCAGCTGGTTCTGATCGGGCATGAAAGCCAAATCGGCTGAGAGTCTAGCGTCCGGCACGTCGTGGCGGCTGAGATTGATTGCAGCGATCCCGCCGTTCTGGTCGGCCCGCAGATTGCCGCCGGCCGTTAAAGTAAACGCACGCCCAGTGAACTGTTCGCTGAGGCTGACCTCCGGGACGACGATCTTGTCGACATCGATTTTGATCGGCAGGATGAAACCCTCATCCTCACCGCTTGCCGGCGGCGACGGGATAGTGCGTACAGGCTTCCGAATAAGGTTGACCGAGCTGATGGAGATCTCGTTTGCGTGGAACGTGCCGCGGAGCAGCGCAAGCGGATTCCAGTCTATCGAGAGACCTGTTACCTGCGCGAATACGCCCCGCGTATCCGAGACCGTTATCTCCGCTGCGCGCAATCCGCCAGTCAACAGGCTGCTTGGTTCACGGACAGCGATCTTCATGTCGCGGTTCGAAAGGATTTCGGCGACCTCTTCCGTGATGATGCGGGAGCCGAACGAGGTAAAGCCGACGATTGCGATCCCTATGGAGGCGAGGATCAGCATAATGCCGGTCGTGACGCCGAGCACCCGGATGGTCCAATTCACGAATTTCGTCAGCGTCTGCATGGAGGAGGAACTACCCCGTTCTCGTCATCATTCGCGGGTTTGAAATCCGCGAATATCGCATTCTAGAAAGACTGGCCGATCCCGGCATAGATGCCGTAACTCGTGCCATTCTCGTACTTGTTCAACGGTACGGCAAAATCAAGCCGCAGAGGACCAAAAGGCGTGGCATAGCGAATTCCGATGCCGGCACCGGCGCGGATATCGGAAAAATCGGGAAATTCCTCGCTCCCAACCGTTCCGACGTCGATGAAGGGGACGACGCCGATGGTTTCGGTGATCCGGACGCGCGCTTCCAGCGAGGCCGTGACATAGGATTTGCCGCCTGTCGCTTCGTCCTCCGCGTTGTACGGCGAAATCTCCTGGAAGCCATACCCCCGCACAGACCCGCCACCGCCGGCAAAAAAACGTCTTGTTGCGGCAATCTCGTGCAATTCTCCGCCGACCAACAGGCCGGCGGCAACCTTGCCTGCAAAAACAACATTGTCGTCCGCGCCGATTGACTGATAGCCGGATATCGAACCCTCGAAGGACGAATAGATGACGCCGTTGAATGCCTCGTAGCTCGGTGTTGCTGCGAGCGTTGCCCGGTATCCTTCTGTGGGATTGAGTTTGTTGTCGCGCGCATCGCGCTCGTAAGTGAGCGGCAGGGCGAAAGTCAGATACTCATTGTCGCCGAACGCGTCATCGTCCTTTTCATAGCTGATTTCAGCGCTCGCCGAGACGATATCCTGATCGGTCAGTTCATGAGACAGGCCGAGCGACGCTGTGATCAGCGAGGCGTTGTAGGCATCTGGATTTTCGGTCTTTGCGAGAATGCCGGCCTTCAGCGTTGCCGCAGGAAAAAAGGCACCCGGCTTGGTGAAGAGAATGCCTGTAGAATAGTCAAGATTTGTGATGTCGTTTTCGCCAAGGCGGCCAACGGCTCCCTCGATCCGAAGGGATTCCGCTTCGCCGAAAAGGTTGCGGTGTCCCCAATAGCCTTGGACCCCGATGCCGTCGATCGTCGAGTAATTGGCGCCGAAACCGAAATAGCGTTGCTTGCCTTCCGAGACCTCGATGGTCATCGGCAAGGTGCCGTCGGCAGCAAGGGTATCGGCTTCGTGAATGGTGACGCTCGAAAAAACGCCAAGCGCGCGTAACCGCTCGCCCGCCTTCTTGAGCGCTTCGGGAGAATAGGCTTCGCCTTTTTCGAGGCGCGAATAACGCTGGATGAAAGCAGGTTTAACAGCTTTCTGCCCAGTGACGCCGACGTTGCCGATCGGGGCCACCGGACCGCCTTCCGTCGCGATGACGATATCCACGGTACTGGTGCTGTGATCGGCCACCACTTGCCGCGTGGTCAGCTTCGCAAGTGGTCTTCCTTCGCTCTTCAACTGTTCGACGATCTTGTCACCGGCCTTGATGATTGTCAGCGACCCGGCTTCTTCGCCAGGCGCCAAATCGTAATCGGCAGGATTGCGGCTTGCAGCATCGCCGCCGAACTGCACTTCCTTGACGCGGAAGACGGGTCCCGGCTCGACTGCAACATGAACAGGGATTGGCTTCGACCGATCGAAAGTCGGATTGGGAGGCAGGTCATCGATATTCTTTCCGTCGATCGTGATTGTCACGACGCCACCGTAACGCGCCTTCTCATAGAGCGTCGCGATCAAGCGGTCGCGGTCGTCGCGCGCCTTGACGACAATTCCGAGATCGCCGGACACCGGGCGATCTTCGTCGCCGATCAGACGGGAACTGTTCTCCAACGCTTCTTTGAGATCGGGATCGGCGGTATCGGTTGTGAGATCGGCGTCGTAGCGCACAGGATCGGGTACCTGCTCGCTCTCACTGTCGTCTTCGCCAAAAATCGTGATGCCGAAAAGCTTGAATGCATAGGCCTCGCCAGTCAGAACCGGTGAAAACGCAGCCGTTGCCGCGATCACCATCATGGTGCCTGCCCGCCGATACGCAAAACCCGATTTCGGTGTCTTCCCTCTGATATGCATCCGCCGCTTTTGATTACATGCGTTGCCCAGCCATTAACAGCTTAGCGGCAAAAATGCACGACGTGTATCGATTTAAGTTATTTTCGAGCTAATTTAGCACGAAAAAATGAAAAATCCCGGTTTGAAGCCGGGATTTTCGGACCTTGCATAGCTACATCTCGGCGTTACGGGCAATCGTCGATATAGCGGCGGCCATAACGATCGCGATAGTAGCATTGTCCAGGCTGTTCTGAGACGCGGCCAATGACGGCACCTGTGACGCCGCCGATTGCAGCGCCGACTGCCGCTCCGCGAACATTGCCTGTGGCGACGCCGCCGATCACCGCGCCGGATGCCGCACCGATCCCGGCACCCTGTTCCGTCGGCGTGCAACTCGCAATCGAGAGGCCGATCAGAGCGAATGCGATTACTTTCTTCATTTCTTTTCTCCAAGGTTGGCCGTCCTAGGCAGCCGCTGTCCCTTCCACCGTGTCTTTTTGATAGTTAAAACTATGTCGCGACAAGATGGCGTCTACCTTGTGCTTGAAATTTTTGTGATCACGGTTCTTTTCAGCGCGATTCAGATGTCGTGCGGAATCTTGCGTTTATCCGTGAAGCAAATTTCATAGAGCGCCCTAAAGTAGCGGTTGATCACGAAGCGAAAAAGTCAAATGATGCTCCTGTGCCTGGAGGGCACGAGGAGGAAATTATGGCGAAGGTGAAACTGACGGTGAACGGCCGGGCGGTGAGCGGCGATTGTGAAGAGCGCATGCTTCTCGTCCATTTCATTCGCGAAAAACTTGGCCTAACGGGAACGCATGTCGGCTGCGACACCACACAGTGCGGCACCTGCGTCGTCGATATGGACGGCAAGTCGGTCAAGAGCTGCACGATCCTCGCCGTTCAGGCATCAGGCTCGTCTGTCACGACGATCGAAGGCTTGGCCGCCAATGGTGAACTTCATCCGGTTCAGGCCGCCTTCAAGGAACATCATGGGCTCCAGTGCGGATTCTGCACGCCTGGCATGGTGATGACCGCGGTCGACATGATCACCCGTCACGGCGGACAGCTAGATGAACAGACGGTTCGCCGGGAGCTCGAAGGCAATATCTGTCGCTGCACTGGTTACCACAACATCGTCAAGGCCGTGCTTTCCGCCAACGCGGAGATGCATGGTGGCGCCAAGCAGGCTGCCGAGTAAGATTTCTCCAGAATTGCCTGGCTGACTGCCGAACACAATCGCTTTTGGCGGAATGCCTGGCCCGAAACCCCATTGGGAGGACATCATGGGTGTCGAAGGAGTTGGTGCACGCGTCGCACGCAAGGAAGACAGGCGGTTTCTGACCGGCAAGGGCCGCTATACGGACGATATGGTCGTGCCTGGCATGAAATACGGCTATTTTGTTCGCAGTCCGCATGCGCATGCCAAGATCAAGAGCATCGATAACTCGACTGCAAAAACCATGCCCGGCGTCATCGACGTGCTGGACGGCAAGCAATTGCTCGCCGATGGCATCGGCAACCTCATCTGCGGCTGGATGATCCATTCGAAGGACGGGTCTCCGATGAAAATGGGCGCGTGGCGCCCGTTGGCGGTAGAGACGGTGCGCTATGTCGGCGATGCCGTTGCGATCGTCGTGGCGGATTCGCTCGGCGAAGCGCGCGACGCGGCAGAAGCGGTCGTTGTCGATTATGAGGAACTGCCGACCGTGATCGAGGCGGTTGATGCGCTGAAACCCGGCGCGCCGCAAATCCATCCGGAAGCGGCCAACAATCTGATTTTCGACTGGGAGATCGGCGATGCTGCCGCTGCCGACCAGGCGATTGCGGAAGCAGCGCATGTGACTGAGGTCGATATCGTCAATAACCGTCTCTCCCCCAATGCGATGGAGCCGCGCGCGACGCTCGGCATCTACGATGCGGGCGAGGACCATTTTACTTGCTACACCACCAGCCAGAATCCGCATCTGGCGCGGCTGGTCATGAGCGCTTTCTACAACGTGGCGCCGGAAAACAAGCTGCGGGTTATCGCGCCGGATGTCGGTGGCGGCTTCGGTTCCAAAATCTACATCTATCCGGAGGAGGTCATCTGTCTCTGGGCATCCAAGAAAACCGGCGTGCCAGTGAAATGGACTGCAGACCGCACGGAGGCCTTCCTTACGGATGCCCATGGCCGCGACCATGTCTCAAAGGTAAAGATGGCGTTCGACAAAGACCACCGTATCATTGGATTGAAGGTCGACACGATTGCCAATCTCGGCGCCTACATGTCGCTATTTTCGTCCTGCGTGCCGACTTATCTCTACGCCACGTTGCTTTCCGGCCAATATGACATCCCGGCAATCCACGCCAATGTGCGTACGGTCTATACCAACACCGCACCTGTCGACGCCTATCGTGGTGCGGGACGCCCGGAGGCAACCTATCTCCTCGAGCGGACCATGGAAACGGCGGCGCGCGAGCTTGGCGTTTCGCCGGCGGAACTCAGGCGGAAGAATTTCATCCGCGTGTTCCCGCATCAGACGCCGGTTATCTTGAACTACGACGCGGGCGATTATGAAGCCTCGCTTGACGCGGCGATGCAGGCGGCGGATTGGAACGGTTTTGCCGCGCGCAAGGCCGAGGCCGAGCGCCGCGGCATGAAACGCGGCATCGGCATGAGCTGTTACATCGAGGCATGCGGGCTTGCTCCGTCGCAGGCTGTTGGTTCCCTCGGAGCTGGTGTCGGCCTTTGGGAATCCGCCGAGGTGCGGGTCAATGCCGTCGGGACCGTGGAGGTCCTGACCGGATCGCACAGCCACGGGCAAGGACATGAAACGACGTTCGCACAACTCGTTGCGGGCCGGCTCGGCGTGCCGATCGACAGCATATCCATTGTTCACGGCGATACCGACAAGGTGCAGATGGGCATGGGTACCTACGGCTCGCGCTCTGGTGCCGTCGGCATGTCAGCCGTCGCCAAGGCGCTCGACAAAGTCGAGGCCAAGGCAAAGAAGATCGCCGCCCACCTCATGGAGGCGGATGAGAGCGATATCGTGATCGAAAACGGCGAGTTGAAGGTGGCGGGCACGGACAAGACGCTGCCCTGGTTCCAGGTGGCGCTGGCTGCCTACACCGCCCACAATTTGCCGGCGGGCATGGAGCCGGGATTGAAGGAGACGGCGTTTTACGATCCGTCGAACTTCACGTTTCCGGCAGGCTGCTACATCTGCGAGGTCGAAGTCGATCCTGAAACGGGCACGACAGAAATTATCCAGTTCGTCGCGGCCGACGACTTCGGCAATATCATCAACCCGATGATCGTCGAAGGCCAGGTTCACGGCGGCATTGCGCAGGGTATCGGTCAGGCGCTGCTTGAAGGCGTGCACTACGATGAAAATGGCCAGCTCCTGACGGCGAGCTACATGGACTATGCCATGCCCCGCGCCGCCGACCTGCCGTCATTCAAGATATCCCACCAAAACACGCCATGCCCAAGCAATCCGCTCGGCATCAAGGGCTGCGGTGAGGCGGGTGCGATCGGTTCGCCGCCGGCACTGATGAACGCGATCACGGATGCGATCGGCAACAACATGCTGACGATGCCTGCCACGCCGCAGAAGGTGTGGATGGCAGCGCAAGCAACCCATTGAGGAGGAACGGCCATGTATCAGACGAACTATCACCGCGCCTCGACAGTCGATGAGGCCGTCAGCATGATCGCGGGTGCAACGGAGGGCAAATATGTCGCCGGCGGCATGACGTTGATCGCAACGATGAAGCAGCGGCTTGCCGCACCGAGCGATCTCGTTGACCTGCGCCATGTAGAGGCGATGAAAGGGATCAGCGTCGAAGGCCGCAGGGTGCGGATCGGCGCGGCAGTAACGCACGCGGAAGTGGCTACTTCTACAGCTATTGGCGCGATCTGCCCCGCTTTGTGCGAACTCGCCGGAGGGATCGGCGATCCGCATGTGCGGCATATGGGAACCATCGGCGGTTCGATCGCCAATAACGATCCCGCTGCCGACTATCCGGCCGCGATGCTGGCGCTGAATGCCCGCATCATTACGAATAAGCGCGAGATCGCAGCCGACGATTTCTTCACCGGCCTTTTCGAAACGGCGCTTGAAGACGGCGAACTGATCACCGCAATCACCTTCGAGGCACCGGAGAAGGCCGGTTACCTGAAGTTTCCGAATCCGGCGTCCCGTTATGCCATGACCGGCGTCTTCGTCGCGAGAGGACTGGGCGGCGTGCGTGTCGCCGTTACAGGAGCTGGTTCCAACGGTGTCTTCCGCCAACCCGCCATGGAGCAGGCGTTGAGTGCCAACTGGTCATCGGGCGCGATAGCGGGCGTCAATGTCGATCCGGCAGGATTGATGTCGGACCTGCATGCCAGCGCGGAGTATCGCGCCAATCTGGTGAAGGTGATGGCGAAGCGCGCCGTTGCTGCGGCTGGTTAGCATGCCAAAAAGGGAGCCGGCTTCGGGCTCCCTCAATCATACGAGAATGCGCTCCGGACGAGCGTCGCGGACGTGTGGTCGCGTACTTTTTATCTGGAATCATTCAAAAATATGGGCCATTTGCCGCAGTTGATGTTAAAGCGTGATGTAAGGGTTGACGCGCGATCGTCCGCTCAGCAAAACCGTCGCGCGATACTGGAGCACATGCATGGATTTCGAAGGGTTTTTTAGGAGCGAGCTGGACGGGCTTCACGCCGAAGGCCGCTACCGCGTTTTTGCCGATCTCGAGCGTCACCGCGGCCACTTTCCGCGCGCCACGCGCCATACGGCGGACGGTGCGAAGGACGTCGCCGTCTGGTGCTCCAACGACTATCTCGGCATGGGCCAGAACCCGAAGGTGATCGAGGCGATGAAGAACGCCATCGACCACTGTGGCGCGGGTGCGGGAGGCACCCGGAATATCTCTGGCACCACCCACTACCACGTCCTGCTCGAGCGCGAGCTGGCCGACCTGCACGGCAAGGAAGCGGCACTGATCTTCACCTCCGGCTACGTCTCCAACTGGGCAAGCCTCGGCACGCTCGGCGCCAAAATCCCCGGGCTGATCATCTTCTCCGACGCGCTGAACCATGCCTCGATGATCGAGGGCATCCGCCATGCGAAGTGCGGCAAGGTGATCTGGAAGCACAACGACGTGGCCGATCTCGAAGCCAAGCTGGCGGCCGCCGATCCGAAGGCGCCGAAGCTGATCGCGTTTGAATCCGTCTATTCGATGGATGGCGATATCGCGCCGATCAAGGAGATCTGTGATCTCGCCGACAAGTATGGCGCCATGACCTATCTCGACGAAGTCCATGCCGTCGGCATGTACGGCCCGCGCGGCGGCGGCATTGCCGAGCGCGAAGGGCTGATGGACCGGCTGACGGTGATCGAAGGCACGCTCGGCAAGGCCTTCGGCGTCATGGGTGGCTATATCGCCGCCTCGGCGGCACTGTGCGACTTCATCCGCTCGTTTGCCTCCGGCTTCATCTTCACGACGGCGCTGCCGCCGGCGCTGGCGGCCGGTGCGGTGGCCTCGATCCAGCACCTGAAGGTCAGCCAGATCGAGCGCGCCCGCCATCAGGACCGGGTGCGCAAGCTGCGAACGCTGCTCGATCAGCGCGGCATTCCGCATATGCCGAACCCGAGCCATATCGTGCCGGTGGTGGTCGGCGATGCGGCGAAGTGCAAATGGATCTCCGATATCCTGCTCGACAATTTCGGCGTCTATGTCCAGCCGATCAACTATCCGACGGTGCCAAAGAAGACCGAGCGGCTGCGCATCACCCCGACGCCGCTGCATTCCGATGCCGACATCGAACAACTGGTCGCGGCACTCCATTCGCTCTGGTCGCGCTGCGCGCTGGCAAGGCAAGTCGCGTAAAGTCGATCAGCTTTTCCGTTGAATCAGGGCCGCCGTTAGGCGGCCTTATCGTTGAGCGCAACCAGTTTCGCTGCGAGCCTGCGGGCCTCGGCGTCGGCCGCAAAGACGTCATCCATCGTGTGTGCGCCGTCCGTGGCAGTCATCCTGTCCATGACTGCTTCGGCAATATCGGCCATCTGCAGGAAGCCGATCCGTTCTTCGACGAAGGCATGAAAGGCCACTTCCTCAGCGGCGTTCATAATGGCCCCTTGCAGGCCGCCTCGCTCCAATGCCGTGCGCGCAAGCCTGAGAGCGGGGAAACGCTTTTCGTCCGGCGCTTCGAAGTCCAGACGAGAGAGTTTTGCAAAATCCAGGCGCTCGACATTCAGCTTCGGCCGACGCGGATACTCCAACGCATAGCCGATCGCCGTCCGCATATCCGGGCTGCCGAGCTGGGCAATGATGGACCCATCCGTATAACCGACCATGGAATGGACGACGGATTGCGGATGCACCACCACCTCGATCTGGTCCGGGCGGACACTGAAGAGGTGCTTAGCCTCGATCATTTCGAGTGCCTTGTTGAACATCGAGGCGCTGCCGATTGAAATTTTCAAGCCCATCGACCAATTCGGGTGGGCGCGTGCAGTCGCCGCAGTCACATTTGCCATCTCGGCACGCGACCATGTGCGGAAAGGGCCGCCCGATGCCGTCAGGATAATCCGTTCGACGGCGTGCCGCTGATTTTCGTCAAGTGACTGGAAGATGGCGCTGTGTTCGCTATCGACCGGGACCAGCCGCCCGCCGCCGTTCTGCACTGCCTTGACGAAGAGATCGCCCGCCGAAACAAGGCATTCCTTGTTGGCGAGGGCGATCGTTGCACCCTTGCGTGCTGCCGCCAGTGTCGGCACCAGCCCCGCCGTGCCGACGATGGCGGCCATGACCCAGTCCGCTTCGATGTCGGCGGCCTCCGCCAGTCCCGCAGTGCCCGCCGCAACTGCGATGCCGCTGCCGGAGAGCTCGGCTTTCAGCGATTTGTATTTGCCGTCGTTCGCAGTAACCGCGAGCCGGGCGCCGGTCGCTTTTGCCTGCTGTGCAAGCAGCTCAACGTTTTCATTGCCGGTCACTACGGAAATTTCGTAGTTCTCCCGGCCGCCGAGCTGCTGGATGACATCGAGCGTATTTTGTCCGATCGAGCCCGTCGAACCAAAGATGCTGAGGCGCCGCGGCGCATTTCTGCCGGTCGTCATGCCGATTTTTGCCGAAAATTTCCCATTAGCCTCTGGCTCTACAAGGCTTTGAAATGGGCGGCAAGTGTGCAGTGCAGCACTTTTCTACCGTTGAGTGGTTTACAGAACGAGCCTCGGATGTGATCCTGATAACAATTCCTGCAGGATTTCCACAGGATGCCGCAGTTGTTCAGCAGTCGCTGCGACTGCTGCCGCGCTGCATGGCAACGGCACCTTATGCTGGGCCAGTTCATAAAAACGGGAGGAGTGAGAGGACGCGCGAAAGCGTGCATCGCGCGGGTTTTTGCGTATTGCGCGCTTGGCGCGATTGGATTTTGATGACTATGTTGAAGAGAACATTATTATTGTCAGGCCTGTGCCTTTTGGGGGCTCTTCCGGCCAAGGCGGACAATCTTCTGATCTGGACTCCAGTGCGGGTTTCCGAGCAGTCTTACAAGACAACGATGGGCTTTCGTCTTCCATCCGAATGGGAAACGAGTGCCGGCGCCGACCTGGCGCTCGCATCGACCGATGGCGAGGCCATCCAGCCCGGCTCCGAACAGGCGACGCTTTGGGGGAAGATCACCAAGGCCCGCGTCACACCGACAGGAAAGGCGCAGCAGGATGCAAGCCTCCGGATCGATACGCTGCGCGGCAGCGGGTCGCTGATGCTCAGCCGCTCGCGCAGCTTCATCCTATCGGACTCGCTCGACCTGCAGACAAGCCGGTTTGTCAACGTCGATTACGATGCTGTCGAAACACGTCAGACGTCGGTGACGGCAACTCAGGCTCTGAAACTGATCTATCCGGGGACTGGAACGTCGATTTCTGCAGGAAGCAGCGTGACGGATTTCGGCAGGGATTTTTCGAGTTCAGTCGGTGTCAGCCAGACTATTCTTCCGAACCTCAATCTCAATGCGGCGGTCACCAATCCGCTTTCATCCGGCAGCTCGGCCAGCGTCAACGTCAATTACCGGGTAAGCTGGTAGGTGCCTTTCGGCGGCTGAAACCAAGCTGGCTGTTTTCGCGTTTCTCCGCAATCCAACAGGAGGAACGACCATGATCTTCAAGGAGGCTACATTCCACGGGAAGCAGCCTGGAATAGCGGCGGAATCGGTCGATCATGCATCGCTTGAAAGGGCCGTGGCCGGCGCGCTTGCGACGGCTGGCGGCATCGACGCTTCGGACGTCGAAGTGACGGCCGAAGGCGACGACATCGTGCTCACCGGCACGGTTGGCACCGTCGATGAAATCGAACGCGCAACGGCTGTCGCACGAGGCGTTCCGGGCGTGCATGCTGTTCGAAACCGGATCTTGCTTGGCTGAATACGCCACGAAGTGCCGTCAGCCATAACAGACTACTGGAAAGTAGGGGCTCCTTTGCAACAGCAGTTTGCGCCCAGCCGAATCAGCCGGCAAAGCGCTCGGCAAGGAATACCGAGCCGGTGCCGGCCCCGCTGGCGCGGTCGGTCTTTTCGGTGGTGATCGGGCCGGACGACTGATGAGCGATTGCGAGCAACAGGCCGCTGATCGCGATATAGGCAATTGCTAGGATGGTCATCTTTGTACGCATGACGAAACACTCCCATTTCGCTCCCAACGCCGGCCATGTTTCAAAGTTCCGCAACGACGTCGTGAGCGTGATGGCCGATGTTGCTTTTCCGTCACTTGCCGGGGGAAATGGATATCGGGTCAGGCCGATTTAGGCTGTGCCCTCGAAATGCCCGTTTGCAATGTGAGCAGTGTGGCTGCCCGCGCTTGCAACCAGGCACGGCGTTACGATGTGCAGATAAGTGAAGACAGTTTGGATCATTCTTCGATGAGACACGTTATGTGTTTCAGAGTTTGTTCTTCGCCGGCTGAGCCCAATGCTATTCCCAGCCATGATTTTAGAAGGAGACCATGATGAAAAAGACCATTGCGATGATAGTTGCTGCGGCATCGCTGGCCCAAGCATGCGTGACGGCTGCAACTGCCGCCGACGTGATCCGGACCTACCAAGAGCCGGACGTGCGCGGCGGGGTCAAGATTGGCTTCCTGACATGCGATATCGGCGGCGGCTTCGGCTATGTACTCGGTTCAGCGAAGGAGGCAGATTGCGTCTTCACATCGAGTGCTGGTCAGGAGATTTCTGACCACTATACAGGCGACATCAGAAAACTTGGCATAGATCTCGGGTTTACGACCCGCAGCCGTCTTGCCTGGGCTGTCTTCGCGCCGACTGCCGGCTATCATCGCGGCTCGCTCGGTGGCCTTTATGTCGGCGCCGCGGCGGAAGCGACGCTTGGCGCAGGCGTCGGTGCGAATGTCCTGGTCGGTGGTACTGCTGGATCGATTCATCTCCAGCCTCTCAGCGTAACAGGCCAACTTGGTCTCAACATTGCAGCGGCCAGCGCGTCGATGACGCTCACGCCCGCCTGACAAGTTCCGTTCTGCCCCTTCCGTCACAACGGAGGGGGCTAGGCTAACCCAGATGAGGAGTTTGATGTTTTTAGTCGGCAAATGTAGCAAAAGCGACCGCTGGACCATGCACGGCTTGCGGTCCGGGCTGTTCATGTCGGCTTGTGGTGAAGTCAAAATCGTAAGCGCAACTGACCACACGTGGTATCTTTCGACGTGCGGGAATCAACAGAAGCGGCATTAGAAGCTCTTTGCGGCCTCATGTCACGTCCTGAAATGTGCTGATATCGCACTGGCGCCTTACGAATTAGGATATACTATAGTTAGTTTGATTGGAGCCAAACGACCGGTGGATGCACATTTTTGTGCATTGCCATAGACGGCCGACGGGTGTCCAATCAATCCACGAAACATATTGATTCTCAACGAAATGTCGTTGCCATTGCAGTGGTTCGGCTATTTCGGGAGCCTGTGGCATAAACCTTGAATGGAGGGCCCATGCTGAATGAATCCGTGTTCGATGCGTTTACGCGTAACTATGAAACGCGGCGCGAAACAGAGATGTCCATCGCAGAATACTTGTCGCTCTGCAAACAGGAGCCGCTTGCCTATGCCAATGCGACGGAGCGTCTGCTTGCGGCGATAGGCGAACCGGAGGTATTGGACACCGCCAAGGATCTGCGCCTCGGCCGGGTCTTCATGAACAGGACAATCCGGACCTACCCAGCCTTCGTCGGCTTTTACGGCATGGAGGAGACGATCGAGCGTATCGTTTCCTTCTTCACGCATGCCGCGCAAGGGCTCGAGGAGCGTAAGCAGATCCTTTATCTGCTCGGTCCGGTCGGCGGCGGCAAGTCTTCGCTCGCCGAGCGGTTGAAGCAGTTGATGGAGGTTCATCCAATCTATGTGCTGAAGGCAGGCGACGACGTCAGCCCTGTTTTTGAAAGTCCGCTCAGCCTCTTTGATCCAGCCACGATGGGCTCCCTTCTCTTTGAAGAATTCGGCATCCCAATGCGGCGGCTGACCGGACTTATGAGCCCATGGTGCCTAAAGCGGCTTGACGAGTTCGGTGGCGATATTTCCCGTTTCCGCGTCGTCAGAATGCAGCCTTCACGGTTGCGCCAGATCGCGATCGCCAAAACCGAGCCCGGCGACGAGAACAACCAGGATATTTCTTCGCTGGCCGGCAAGGTCGATATCCGCAAGCTTGAAACTTATTCGCAGAACGATCCGGATGCCTACAGCTATTCCGGTGCACTCAACCGTGCCAACCAGGGCCTGCTCGAATTCGTCGAGATGTTCAAGGCGCCGATCAAGATGCTGCATCCCCTGCTGACAGCGACGCAGGAAGGAAATTACATCGGTACCGAAAATATCGGCGCCATTCCCTTTTCGGGCATTGTTCTAGCGCACTCTAACGAGGCCGAATGGCAGACCTTCAAAGCAAATAAGAACAATGAGGCCTTCATCGACCGTATCTGCGTCATCAAGGTGCCCTATTGCCTCCGCGTGACCGAGGAGAAGAAGATCTACGAGAAACTGATCGAAGGATCGGAACTCGCGGAGGCTCCCTGTGCGCCGGGGACGCTCGAGATGCTGGCGCGCTTTTCGGTGCTTTCGCGCTTGCGCAAGCATGAGAACTCGACATATTTTTCCAAGATGCGGTCCTATGACGGCGAAAGCCTGAAGGAAACCGACCCGCGCGCACGCAGCGTCCAGGAATATCGGGATGCGGCCGGCGTTGACGAGGGAATGGACGGAATATCGACACGTTTCGCCTTCAAAGTGCTCGCTTCGACCTTTAATCATCACACGAGCGAGGTGGGGGCCGATCCGGTTCATCTGATGTACGTTCTGGAACAGGCGATCCGCCGCGAGCAGTTTCCCGACGAAGCCGAGAAACGCTACATGGAGTTCATCAAAGCCGAACTTGCGCCGCGCTATGCGGAGTTCATCGGCAACGAGATTCAGAAAGCCTATCTGGAATCCTATGCGGATTACGGACAGAATCTCTTCGATCGCTACGTGGACTACGCCGATGCTTGGATCGAGGATGTAGACTTCAAGGATCCGGATACCGGCCAGCTCCTCGACCGGGAGCTGCTTAACCAGGAACTAACGAAGATCGAAAAGCCGGCGGGTATCGCCAACCCGAAGGATTTCCGTAACGAAATCGTCAAGTTCTGCTTGCGGTCGCGGGCGAACAACGGCGGGAAAAACCCGTCCTGGACGAGCTATGAAAAGATCAGGGAAGTGATCGAGAAACGCATGTTCTCTCAGGTCGAGGATCTGCTTCCGGTCATCTCCTTCGGCACGAAGAAGGACGGCGAAGCCGAGAAGAAACACAGTGAATTCGTTTCGCGCATGACCACGCGCGGCTACACCGAAAGACAGGTTCGGCGCCTCGTGGATTGGTACATGCGCGTGAAGCAGGCAAGTTAACGCTCACGCGGGAGCCATCATGCACATTGTCGACCGCCGGCTTAATCCGCGCGGTAAAAGCTTAGAAAATCGTCAACGGTTTCTTCGGCGCGCGAAAAGCGCCGTGCAGCAGGCGGTGAAACGTTCTCTGCAAAGCCGTAATATTCGGGATGTGCTCGACGGTGGCGAAATTACCTTGCCGATTGACGGTCTGACAGAGCCGGGTTTCCGTCGGGGTGAGGGCGGCATCAGCGATCAAATTTTGCCGGGAAACAGAGCTTTTGTTGAAGGGGATATCATTCCCCGGCCGCCGGGCAGAAGCGGCGGGAGACCGAAAGAGGCAGGCGAAGGCGATGGCGAGGATGGTTTCCGTTTCGTGCTGACGCGTGAAGAATTCCTCGACGTCTTTCTCGACGATCTGGAACTGCCTGATCTTGCCAAGCGGCGGTTGACCGAAACCGAAGAGGAAAGTCCCGTGCGGGCCGGCTATTCGGTGTCCGGTTCGCCGTCCAACCTCGCCGTCGGCCGCACGACGCGGATGGCGATGATGCGGCGGATCGCGCTTCGCCGCCCGCGCATCCAGGAGATCGAGGCGCTTCGGCGCGAGATCGAGGAATGCGAAGACGACGAGAAACGCGGAGCTCTTGAGGCTAAGCTCAAAGCGTTGACGGAAAAAAGCCGCCGCATTCCCTATATCGATCCGCTCGATGTGCGCTATCGCCGCTTCGAAACCGAACCGAAGCCCGTGGCGAAAGCCGTTATGTTCTGCCTGATGGACGTCTCCGGTTCGATGTCGGAGCATATGAAGGATCTTGCGAAGCGGTTCTATCTGCTGCTCTACCTTTTCCTGTCGCAGCGCTACAAGAAGGTCGAGATCGTCTTCATCCGCCATACGGACAAGGCCGAGGAGGTGGATGAGGAAACCTTCTTCTATGGTCCGGCGACGGGTGGTACGCTGGTATCAAGCGCGCTTGCGGCGATGCGCGCGATCGTTGCGGCGCGTTTCGACCCAGCCGAGTGGAACATCTATGCCGCCCAGGCTTCCGATGGTGACAACTCCTATTCGGACGGTACCATGACGGGGCAACTCCTGCGGCACGAGATTCTGCCGCTGTGCCAGTATTTCGCCTATATCGAGGTCGGCGAGGAAGATAGTGACTCCTCTGTCTCCCGCTCGCCGCTCTGGACGCTTTACGAAGGTATCCGTTCTGAACAGGTACCCCTTTCCATGCGCAAGGTGTGCCAACGAAATGAAATATTCCCGGTCTTCCACGAGCTTTTCCAGAAGCGTGATGCACAGTCGAAGGTGGCACCATGACGACTACGGCGATGTCAAAGGAGCGACTGCTGTTTAACGGTTCCGACTGGGATTTTCCAACGCTGCAGGGCATTCATGATGCCTGCGAGGAGATAGCGCTCGGCGAACTCGGCCTGGATGTCTACCCAAACCAGATCGAGGTCATCACATCGGAACAGATGCTGGATGCCTACTCATCGACCGGCATGCCGCTCTTTTATCGTCATTGGTCATTCGGCAAGCATTTCGCTCATCACGAGGCTTTCTACCGCCGTGGCATGCGCGACCTTGCCTATGAAATCGTCATCAATAGTTCGCCCTGCATCTCCTACCTCATGGAGGAAAATTCGGCGACGATGCAGACATTGGTCATCGCGCACGCCGCTTTCGGGCACAACCATTTCTTCAAGAACAATTATCTTTTCCAACTCTGGACGGATGCTGATGGCATTCTCGATTACCTCAATTTCGCCAAGGCTTACATCGCCCGCTGCGAGGAGCGCTACGGCGAAGTTGAGGTCGAGCGTACGCTCGATGCCGCGCACGCGCTGATGTCGCATGGGGTGCACCGGCACGCCGGCAAAACGAAGGTCGACCTTCGTGACGAGGAACGGCGGGAACAGGAGCGCCGTGTCCATGAGGAGCAGGTATTCAACGATCTTTGGCGCACTGTTCCCACCGGCAAGAAGCGCACGGCAGCCGATGTCGGCTTGGAGAAGAGACGCCTCGCCCTTGGCCTTCCTCAGGATAACATCCTCTACTTCCTCGAAAAATCAGCGCCGAGACTGCAGCCGTGGCAGCGTGAGATTCTGCGCATCGTCCGCCATGTCGCGCAGTATTTTCACCCGCAACGCCAGACCAAGGTGATGAACGAGGGAACAGCCACCTACGTCCACTATCGGATCATGAACAGGCTTCACGAGCGCGGGCAGATCAGTGATGGAAACTTCCTCGAATTCCTGAAGTCGCATGCCAATGTCGTGTTCCAGCCCAACTACGACGATCGCCGTTTCTCGGGCTTCAATCCCTATGCGCTGGGTTTTGCAATGATGCAGGACATCGAGCGGATCGTGACTGCGCCGACAGAGGAGGACAGGGCGTGGTTCCCTGACATTGCCGGACGCGGCGATGCAATGTCCGTATTGCGTGACATCTGGGCCGATTATCGGGACGAGAGTTTCATCAATCAGTTCCTGAGCCCCAACCTGATCCGGCAATGGCGTCTCTTCCATCTTTACGATGATCCGGAGCAGGAAGAAGGAATCCTGGTTTCAGCGATCCATGACGAACGCGGCTATCGGCGCATCCGCCGTCAGCTTTCCCGCGAATACGACATCGGCTGGATCGACCCCGGAATAGACATCGTCGATGTCGACCTTGCCGGTGACCGCCGCCTTCTCTTGCGCCACAATGTCACGAACGATTGGTTTCTTCAGGAAGCCGATACGAAGCTCGTCCTGCAGCATCTCGCCAACCTTTGGGGCTATGATGTTTTGCTTCAGGAAATCGATAGTTCAAATGAAGTGGTGAAGGAACACACGGCGAGCCCCCGCAAGCCCATTCAGTGATAAACCATTCTCATTGAGGGTTCTCTCTGGACGAAAGTGTTTTGGTGATCCCGGCGCGATTCGAACGCGCGACCCCCAGATTAGGAATCTGGTGCTCTATCCTGCTGAGCTACGGGACCACTCCGTGTCATGCATACAAAAGGCTTGACGCGAAGCCAAGCCTTTTTGAAGTTCTTATCGAGTATAGATTTCACGCGCCCAAACGCTGTTCGGCAAGGCGGACCCAGTAGGAGATGCCGTGGCCTATGATTTCGTCGTTGAAATCATAGGCCGGGTTGTGAAGGCCCGCGCTGTCGCCGTTGCCGATGAAGATGAAAGCGCCGGGACGGGCGTTCAGCATGTAAGAGAAATCCTCGCCTCCCATCATTGGATCGATTTCAGAATTGACGTTCGCCGCGCCCGCTATGTCGGTCGCGATGGCGATCGCATGGGTGGTCTCCGTGTCGTGATTGACGGTGACGGGATAGTTGCGGTGGAAGCCGATATCGGCCTCTGCGCCATGGGCGGCGGCGAGACCGTTTATAATCTGCTTGAGGCGGGTTTCCGCCAGATCGCGGACTTCGGCGTCGAGCGTGCGGACCGTGCCGGCGATCTGTGCGTCGTTCGGAATGACGTTGTGGGCAAAACCCGCGTTGAACTTGGTGACGGAGACGACAACCGAACGCAGGGGATCGGCGCTCCGCGAGGCGATCATCTGCAGGTTGGTGACGATCTGCGCGCCGATCGCGATCGGGTCGATCGTCCGGTGCGGCTGGGCCGCATGGCCGCCACGGCCCTTGATGGTCACCGTGAATTCGTCCGTCGCCGCCATGATCGGGCCTTTGCGGATGGCGAACTGACCGACGGAAAGGCCGGGCAGATTATGCATCCCATAGACCTCCTCGATATTAAAGCGCTCCATCATGCCGTCCTGGACCATCAGGTTACCGCCGCCGCCGCCCTCTTCGGCCGGTTGGAAAATCACCGCGACGTTGCCGTTGAAGTTGCGCGTTTCTGCAAGATATTTGGCGGCTCCGAGTAGCATCGCCGTGTGCCCATCATGCCCACAGGCGTGCATCTTGCCCGGCGTCGTCGAGGCCCACGGCTTGCCGGTGATCTCCGTCAGCGGCAGGGCGTCCATGTCGGCGCGCAGGCCGATTGCACGACGGCCTTTTCCCTTGCCCTTGATCAGGCCGACGACGCCGGTGCGGCCGATGCCGGTCACAATTTCGTCAACGCCGAATTCCTTGAGCTTGCCGGCAACGAAAGCCGCCGTGTTTTCGACCGCGAAAAGAAGCTCCGGCCGTGCATGGATGTGGCGGCGCCATTCGGTCGCTTCGGCTTGCAATTCAGCGGCTCTGTTCAAAATCGGCATACATAACTTCCTGTACGAAATTGGATTGTCCGGCGGCTTGCGGGATGTTGCGCCGCGAAAATAACTTATTCAATGACCTTTGCCATGTCATGGCCATATAAGCTAAATAGGTGAAGCTTTCGAGATTTCCGGACATCTTAGGGACGAACCGTGTCAACGCGCCAGAATCGTTTGATTTCATTCGCAGCCTCCGCAGCCGCCGCTTTTCTTCTCCTTTCGGTCCCGCTGGCGCAGGCCAATCCGCAAATCCTCGTCGATGTTCAGAGCGGCCGGGTGCTGGAGCATGAAGAAGCATTCCGCAAATGGTATCCGGCGTCGCTGACAAAGCTGATGACGGTCTATACAGTTTTCGACGCAATCCGTGCCGGCGAGATCAGCCTCGATACGCCGATCGTCATCAGCAAGCAGGCGGCAGCGCAGCCAGCCGCGAAAATGTACTACAAGCCGGGGCAGAAGCTGACGCTAGACAGCGCGCTGAAGATCCTGATGATCAAGTCGGCGAATGACGTCGCGGTTGCCGTGGCAGAGGCCGTCGCCGGTACCCAGGATGCCTTTGTCCTACGCATGAATTCCGAAGCAGCAAAGCTCGGCATGTCGGATTCGCATTTCGTCAATCCGAACGGCCTGCCGGGTAAAGGCCAATACACCACGGCGCGCGATCTCGCAGTCCTGACCGTCGCGCTACGACGCGATTTCCCGCAATATGCGGGTTATTTCGCGCTTGAAGGCTTCTCCAATGGCAAGACGAACACGCCGAACATCAACCTGCTGATCGGCCGTTTTGCCGGTGCGGATGGCATGAAGACCGGCTTTATCTGTGCCTCGGGATTCAATCAGATCGGCTCGGCGACCCGTAACGGCCGCACCCTGATTTCCGTCGTTCTCGGTACAGACAGTCTTGCAGCTCGCGCGGACGCGACGGCGAACCTGTTGCAGAAGGGCTTTGTGACGCAGTTTCCGGCAACCGATACCTTGGGTTCGTTGAAGCCATATGGGCCGGGGCAGGATCAGGTCACCGACATAAGCGCCGATATCTGCAGCGCAAAAGGTGCCAAGGTGCGCAGCGAAACGCGCGACGAGGTCGGCCGCATGAAAGTGCAGTCGCCCTATATCCTGGAAATGGACCATGAGCCACGCTACGTCTTCGCCGGCCTCGTCCCCGGCCAGGACGTTCAGCCGGACAAGATGGCGAAGGCCGACGCAATCGGCGACCTTGCTAATGTGCCGGTGCCGCTGCCGCGTCCGACCTCCTTCTAAGGTAAAGCCAGATGAGGATTCATGACAAAATCCCGGTCACTATCCTGACCGGCTTTCTTGGCGCCGGTAAGTCGACCCTCTTGAACCGGGTCCTGAAGGATCCGGCGATGAAGGATGCCGCCGTGATCATCAACGAATTCGGCGATGTCGGCATCGACCATCTGCTCGTCGAAAGCTCGGGCGATGCGATCATCGAGCTTTCGGACGGCTGCCTTTGCTGCACGGTGCGCGGTGAACTCGTCGATACGCTGGCAAATCTAATGGATGCGGTGCAGACTGGCCGGGTCAAGCCCGTGAAGCGTGTCGTGATCGAAACTACCGGCCTCGCTGATCCGGCGCCGGTGATGCAGGCGATCATGGGCAACCCGGTCATCGCCACCAATTTCGAACTCGACGGTGTCGTGACAGTCATCGATGCGGTCAATGGGCTGCAGACGCTCGACAATCACGAGGAGGCACGCAAGCAAGCCGCAGTCGCTGATCGTTTGATCGTATCGAAAAGGTCGATGGCGATCGCTGAGCTGTTGTCCGCGCTGAAAACGCGGCTGCGCCAGCTTAATCCACGGGCGGCGCTCTTGGATGCAGATAGCGCGCAAGCCGGCAGCGTGGAGATTCTCGTAAACGGCCTGTACGATCCGGCGGCGAAGATTGCCGATGTCAGCCGATGGCTTCGCGATGAGGATGAGCATGACGCGCCTCACCATCATGACCACCACCAACACGCCCACCATGATCATGACCACCATGATCATGACCACCAGGATCCGCATGATGTGAACCGTCACGACACCTCGATCCAATCGTTCTCGATCGTCGAAGACAAACCGATCGAGCCGATGGCGCTGGAAATGTTCATCGACCTGTTGCGCTCCGCGCATGGCGAAAAGCTGTTGCGCATGAAGGCGATCATTGCGGTCTCAGACCGGCCGGAGAGACCCTTGGTCCTGCATGGCGTGCAGAATATCTTTCACCCGCCGATGCGTCTTCCGGCCTGGCCGGATCCGGCCGACCGGCGCACACGCATGGTGCTGATTACCAAGGATCTGCCGGAGGATTTCGTGAAGACTCTCTTCGATGCTTTCCTCGGAAAACCGCGCATCGACACCCCGGATCGCACAGCACTCAACGATAATCCGCTCGCCATTCCCGGCATGAAGATTTGAGATTATCCCTTGCGGATCAGGAAACGGTGGCCGGTTTCGGTCTTCACCGTTTCCAGCAGTTCGTGGCCTTCTTCCTTACAGAAATGGGGAATGTCGATTCCCGCCAACGGGTCGGTCGTTTCGACACGGATCAGCGCGCCGCTTGCCATGGAGGAAAGCTTACGGCGGGTTTTCAGCACGGGCAGGGGGCATTTCAGGCCGCGCAGGTCATAGGAAACGGCGTCCAAGCCGCTCAGTTCCTGGCCCAGAATTTCCAGAACGGCTTCTTGGCGGCTTCGGCCGTTTCCTGCGGAGGAGGTTCCGGTGCGAAGGCCAGAGGATTCTGCGTGGGAACGGGAACATTGGCGGGCACGGCCGCTGCAACTGCCGTCGCGTTGTTCTCAGCGGGTGCAGCTGTCGGTGCCGGCGTTGCGGAGGCGGTAGCCGTGGCATTTGCCACGGGCGCAGCCGGCTTCGACATCATTTCTTCGAGTTCGGCCACCTTGACCATGCGTCCCGCTTCCAGCGAGGTGCCGGTCGGGGCATAAGCGAGTTCGCGGCCCTTGCGCTGCTTGGCGACGACGGCCTTCCGCTCGGCTTCGGTCGGGTCGTACCAAGCCATACCCTCGAACTTCTTTTCAGCCCTGGCGAAGTCGCCCGCGTATATCTTGTTATAGGAGGCAAGGGCCGACGCCAGTGCCGGAGGCGTGGACATCGCGGGGCACTGGCCCGCCGGATTGAAAGCGCCGCTGCCGTCAGCTAGCTGCTGGTTGAAGACATATTTCTTCTCGCAGACATTCACGTCCGGCGGACGCTTGGTGATCTCGAAATTGTCGTAGCCGACCTTCAGCATCTTCCAGAAGTCATAGTTCTGGTTCAGGCGATGCTTGAACATATTTTCTGCCGTCATGCGGAAGGGAAAAGCCTGCAACTGAACCGTTGTCTGGCCGCCCTTGAAGGCATCGCGCGCGAAAGCATAGATCTCCAGAACCTGCTCGTCGGTCATCGAATAGCAGCCGGAAGACGAGCATGCGCCGTGGATCATCAGGTCGGAGCCTGTTCGGCCGTTGACGGCGTCGTAGCGGTTCGGAAAGCCGGTGTTGATCGCCAGATAATATTTGGAGTTCGGGTTCAGGTTGGCCCGTGTCAGGTTGTAGAAACCTTCAGGCGCCTGCCGGTCGCCAGTCTTGACCTTCGGGCCGAGCCGGCCGGACCACGCGCAGATCTTGTAATCCGCGATCTTGTCGAAGCGGTTGTCCGTCTTTGCCTTCCAAACTTCGAGAGCACCCTCTTCCTTGAAGATACGGATCATGATCGGGGAATTGCGGTCCATGCCTTTCGCCCTCATATCCGCGAGGATGCGCGCCGGCAAAGGCTGCTCGACCTTGTTCTTGACCCTCGACAGATCAGTATGGGTGACGTCCAAAGCGTCGTTGCAGCCGGCAAGAGCCAGCGCCATCAGCGAAACATAGGCAAAATGACGAATGCGCATTCCCAACAAGCCCATTAAATCGATATGACCCGATCCGCGTCCATGGAGTTCGGGTGTTCCCAGAATCATAGGCGGCTTATACTTCACAATTCCTTACCAGCCTATGACTTGCCCAAGGATATCCCGCAAGCGCGACTGTTACAGATAACATTATTGTGGCCAAGGTTTGGCCGCAATCCGGTCACGTATGTTGTGGGAGTTATGCGAGGTTCCGGCCCATGGCGAGGAATTTCTGCCTGCGATCCCTGCGCAATTGCTCGCCGGAACGCGGCGAAAGTTCGGCAAGGGCGCTGGCGATGACATCGCCGGTGGCGGCGATGACGCTATCCGGATCGCGATGAGCGCCACCAAGCGGTTCGGGAATGATGCCGTCGATGATGCCAAGCGACTTCAGGTCTTCAGCCGTGATCTTCATGTTGGTTGCTGCTTCCCTGGCGCGGGTGGAATCGCGCCAGAGAATAGACGCTGCACCTTCCGGCGAAATCACGCTGTAGATCGAATGCTCGAGCATATAGACCTTGTTGCCGGTGGCGATCGCGATTGCTCCGCCGGAGCCGCCTTCGCCAATGATGACGGAGATAATCGGCACTTTCACGCCAAGGCACATTTCAGTTGAGCGGGCGATTGCTTCCGCCTGGCCGCGCTCTTCGGCGCCCACGCCCGGATAGGCGCCTGCGGTATCGACAAGCGTGATCACGGGAAGGCTGAAACGATCTGCCATTTCGAGAATGCGGATCGCCTTGCGGTAACCTTCCGGGCGGGCACTGCCGAAATTGTGCTTCAGGCGGCTCTTGGTGTCGCTGCCTTTCTCCTGGCCGATGACGGCAATCGGCTGGCCGCGAAAGCGTGCAAGGCCTGCCTGGATCGCTGCGTCCTCGGAGAACTTGCGGTCGCCGGCGAGCGGCGTGAATTCCTGGAAGAGCGTCTTTGCATAATCGACGAAGTGCGGGCGCTGCGGATGGCGCGCAACCTGCGTTTTCTGCCAGGCATTGAGCTTGGAATAGATATCGACCATCGCTTCGCGCACGCGAATTTCCAGCCTGCCGACCTCATCGGACGTATCGATGCTCTCGTCTTCGGAAGCGAGCTTCTTCAGTTCGATGATCTTGCCTTCGAGGTCGGAGATCGGCTTTTCGAAGTCGAGATAGTTGTGCATGAGGTGCGTTTCCGTTCCTTGTGCCCGGGGCATTCTTGCTGGCCTTGCCCCATGTCGCCGGTCCTATTCGTGCTTTTTCGCCTGTTTGGCAAGGGGGTGATGCGTCTGAACCAGTTGCTGCAGCCTTTCTTCAAGGACATGCGTGTAGATCTGTGTCGTGGAAATGTCGGAATGTCCGAGGAGTTCCTGAACCACACGAAGGTCGGCGCCGTTGGCAAGCAGATGGCTGGCAAAGGCGTGGCGCATGACGTGCGGCGAGATCAGAGACGGCGTCAATCCGGCACGGATTGCAAGGTTTTTCAAGTCACGCGCGAAGACCTGACGGGGCAGATAACCTTCCTTGGAGGCTGCCGGAAAAAGCCATGGACTATCAACCGGATCCTTCGCCTTTGCGGTCACTTCCGCAAGCAACCGGCCATAGGCCTTGAGTGCCGCGATGGCCGATTGAGACAGCGGTACGAGCCGCTCCTTGTTGCCCTTGCCGCGAATGATCAGAAAACGGCCCTCCTGATCGAGGACGCGTGCCGGCAGCGAAACGAGTTCGCTGACGCGCATTCCTGTCGCATAAAGCAGTTCCAGCAGCGCCAGCATCCGCCGGCGCTGTAATTGGCCATCCGCGGGGTCGTCGGCCTCGGTTTCTGCACGGGTCAACAGCTGCGTCACCTCGTCGACACCCATTGTTTTTGGCAGAGCTCGCCCCTTCTTGGGAGCATCGAGAACACCTGTCGGGTCGTCGACCCGCAGGCCCTCGGCATACAGGAACTTGTAGAATTGCCGCATGGCTGCCAGCCGGCGGGCTTGGGACGAAGACTTGAAGCCGCGTTTCGAGAGCGAGGAGAGGTAGGCAGCGAGATCGCCGGAGGCTGCTTCGGTCAGCCGCACGCTTTTGCCGTTCAGGAATGCATGGAGATCATCGAGATCCCGTTCATAGGATTGCAGCGTGTTTACGGCTGCACCTCGCTCCGCACTCATCATCTCGAGAAAGGCTTCCACGTGGGCGCGGCTCAAATCTCTCATCGGATCATTTCTTCGCCGGTTTGATCGTGCCGGTTGCCGGCGGGTTGATCCGTTCCGACGGGACTCGGATCGTCACGTCGCGAGGCTGCGGCTCCACGAATGTCACAAGCGCCACCATGCCGCCATAGATCGCCCCGGCGATGATCGCCAGGACAGCCAGTAGACGGAAGAGGGTTGGCATTTCTTAACTCCATGAGCTCTGCCTCTTTTATGAAGAAGCGGGTTTGCGTGCAAGAAGCGGCTTTTGGACGATGTTTCCCTGGTCCGCGACTTGACGCTACACCCGCATTTGTCGATACCGTTTGCAAACAAAGTGTGAATGGACCGATGAGTGACCCAGTTCTGAAAGTGGGAGACAGCCTGAAAGACAGAGCTCGTGCCGCGCTCGGGTCCCGCAATCTGATCCTGGTTGGCCTCATGGGGGCTGGCAAATCCTCCGTCGGCCGTATCGTCGCCCATCAGCTAGGCGTTCCCTTCATCGACAGCGACGTGGAGATCGAGCGCGTCTCGCGGATGACGATCTCGGAGCTTTTCGCAGCTTACGGCGAAGAGGAGTTCCGCGCGCTGGAAACGCGCGTGATGAAGCGGCTGCTGAAGAGTGGTCCGCGCGTGATTTCCACCGGCGGCGGCGCTTTTGTCAATGAGCAGACGCGCAAGCACATCAAGAAGAGCGGCCTCTCCGTATGGCTGAAGGCCGATCTCGATGTGCTGTGGGAGCGGGTCAACAAGCGCGATACGCGCCCCCTCCTGAAGACCGAAAATCCGAAGCAAACGCTCAAAAACCTGATGAACGCGCGGTACCCGATTTATGCCGAAGCCGACATCACCGTGCTGTCGCGCGATGTGCGCAAGGAAATCATGGCCGACGAAGTCCTGAAAGCCATGATCGAAGCCCAAACCGAAAGTGCCGTTTCATGAATGCGATCACCTCTTCGTCCGAACGAAAGGTTCATGTACCGCTCGGCGAGCGTGCCTACGACATACTGATCGGGCCGCGGCTGATAGAACGCGCCGGAGCGGAAATCGCATCGAGGCTGAAAGGCCGCAAAGCTGCGATCGTCACGGATGAGCACGTCGCGCCGCTCTATCTCGAAGCTCTGGTTAGAAGTCTCGAATGCTCGGGCATCGTATCCGCGCAGCTTGTGCTGCCCGCCGGCGAGAAGACGAAAAGCTTCGAGCATCTGATGACCGTCTGCGATAAGGTGCTGGAGGCGCGCGTCGAGCGGAACGACTTTGTGATTGCGCTTGGCGGCGGCGTCATCGGCGATCTCGCTGGCTTTGCCGCTGGCATCGTGCGTCGCGGTGTGCGCTTCGTGCAGGTGCCGACATCCTTGCTTTCGCAGGTAGATTCCTCCGTCGGCGGCAAGACGGGCATCAACAGCCGACACGGCAAGAACCTTGTCGGCGTCTTCCACCAGCCGGATCTGGTTCTTGCCGATACGGATGTCTTAAACTCGCTCAGCGAGCGCGAATTCCGCGCCGGCTACGCCGAAGTCGCGAAATACGGTCTCATCGACAAACCGGATTTTTTCGCTTGGCTTGAAACAAACTGGAACGCCGTCTTTGCCGGCGGCTCTGCGCGTATCGACGCGATTGCCACAAGCTGTCAGGCGAAATCAGATGTCGTGGTCGCCGACGAGCGCGAGAACGGTCCGCGCGCGCTTCTCAATCTCGGCCATACTTTTGGGCACGCTCTGGAGGCGGCCACGGCCTATGACAGCACCCGCCTGGTGCACGGCGAGGGCGTTTCGATCGGCATGGTTCTCGCGCATGAGTTTTCGGCGCGCATGAACCTTGCGAGCCCAGATGATGCGAGGCGTGTCGAAAAGCATCTGAAAGAGGTCGGCCTGCCAACGCGCATGTCCGATATTCCGGGCTCCCTTCCGCCGGCTGAAAAGCTGCTCGACGCGATGGCGCAGGACAAGAAGGTGAAGAACGGCAAGTTCACCTTCATCCTGACGCACGGCATTGGCCAGTCCTTCATCGCCGATGACGTCCCGGCTTCAGAAGTGTTGAGTTTTCTCAAGGAAAAGCAGCCGAAATGACGCTTGAAGGCACGCTGGCATTTCTTTCGGTTTACTGGCCGGAAATTGTTTCCATCGTGGCCCTCGTGCTCCTGTCCGCTTTCTTCTCCGGCTCGGAAACGGCACTGACGGCGGCTTCGCGCAGCCGCATGCATACGCTGGAGGTCAATGGCGACAAACGGGCCGGCCTCGTGCGCCAGCTGATCGAGCGACGCGACCGGTTGATCGGCGCGCTGCTGATCGGCAACAATCTCGCAAACATTCTGTCTTCGTCTCTGGCGACCAGCATATTCCTCGGTCTCTTTGGGCGTCCGGGTGTAGGGCTCGCAACCCTTGCGATGACGGTAATCCTCGTCATCTTCGCGGAAGTACTGCCGAAGAGCTGGGCGATTTCGTCGCCGGACCGTTTTTCGCTGGGCGTCGCCCTGCCGGTAAAGCTCTTCGTTGCGGTCGTGGGCCCGGTCTCGTCTTTCGTCAATGCGCTTGTCCGCTGGATTCTGGCGTTCTTCGGCATTAACTTTTCACGCGAAACGTCGATGCTAACAGCCCATGAGGAACTGCGTGGCGCCGTCGATTTCCTGCATCGCGAGGGTGCAGTGGTGAAGGCTGACCGGGACCGCTTTGGCGGGATACTTGATCTCAGCCAGCTCGAACTCTCCGACATCATGGTCCACCGTACGGCGATGCGGGCGATCAATGCCGACGATGCGCCGGAAGCAGTGGTTCGCACGATCCTAGAGAGTCCTTATACGCGCATGCCGCTCTGGCGCGGTTCGATCGACAACATCATCGGCGTTGTCCATGCAAAAGACCTGCTGCGCGCCCTCGCCGAGCCGAATGTGGAGGCGGAAAATCTCGACATCGTCAAGATCTCGCAGAAGCCATGGTTCGTGCCGGACAGCACCAATCTCGAAGACCAGCTCAATGCCTTCCTGCGCCGCAAGCAGCATTTCGCCGTGGTTGTCGACGAGTACGGCGAAGTGCAGGGCATCGTGACGCTCGAGGACATCCTCGAGGAAATCGTCGGCGATATTTCCGATGAGCACGATATCGACATGCAGGGCGTTCGCCAGGAATCGGACGGCTCGATCATTGTCGACGGGAGCGTGCCGATCCGGGACCTGAACCGCGCGCTCGATTGGCAGTTGCCCGACGATGAGGCGACGACGATCGCCGGCCTCGTCATCCATGAATCGATGACGATCCCGGAAGAGCGGCAGGCCTTCACTTTTTACGGCAAGCGTTTCATCGTCATGAAACGCGAGAAGAACCGCATCACCAGACTGCGCATCCGGCCCGCCGCGGAGAACGAGATCAAGTCGCTCTAAATGCTATCCGGTCGCTCCCTGGCTGGTAAGCAGGCGCAGGATTTGCACTTCTTTCGGCAGCTCGATCAGAAATTCGCTGTCGCGCTCAAGGTGATGGATCTTCGTGGGATCGGCGCCGGCAAAGGTGCTCATCGCCTCGATATTCTCCCAATAGGAGATCGTCACAAACTCGCTTTCCGTTTCCCGGTCTTCGCGAAATGTCTGGACGCCGAGTGCTTTCTCAATCAGCGGCTTGACGCCCGTTTCGTAGTTATAGGCTTCGTATTCATCAGCCTTGGCTCTTGGCGTGCATCCGCGCCAGATGCGGGCGATCGTCGGCTTCGTCATCCCTGCTTCCTCCTTGGTGAAAGGAAGACAAACGCCTATATGACGGACGTGTTCCGCTACCAGCTAGTTGCTTCGCCGGGTGCGGCGAGCTCTACCGCGAGCGCATGCAGCCCGGCATCGAGTTCCGGCTTCAGCAGTTCGGTGACGGCGCGGTGGCGGGCGAGCCTCGTCATTCCTGCAAACTTGGCCGAGACGATGCGCACGCGAATGTGCGTTTCACCGGTACCAGTGAAACCTGGTTGATGGCCGGCATGCAGGTGGCTTTCGTTGATGACGCTCAGGCGCTCAGGCGCAAAAGCTTCGGTCAGTTTTTCTTCGATGCGGGTCAGAAGGGTCACGATTTCGTCCGGTTGCTTCGCAAAAAGGGGGTTCCCACCAAGCCAGCAACAATCGTGTTTGTCAATTCTTGTTGTCGCCTCTTCGCAGGCCCATAATTAGCGCCGTCATGAGACTCGATTCCAAATATTTCGACCGCATTCGTACCCGCCGCAAGCGCGAGCAGGAAACCGAGCAGGCTCCTCCAGTCTGCCAGTGGGACGGCTGCGACAAAAAAGGCGTGCATCGCGCTCCCGTCGGACGCAATGCCGAAGGTCAGTTCTTTCTTTTCTGCTTCGAGCACGTCAAAGAATACAACAAGGGCTACAATTATTTTTCCGGCCTTTCGGACGGCGAAATCGCGCGCTATCAGAAGGAAGCGGTTACCGGCCACCGCCCGACCTGGACCGTCGGCGTCAACAAGGCGGCGAAGGACAGCCCGCTGCATTCCGATATCCGTTCCGGCGCCTATAGCCGCGTGCGCGATCCCTTCGGTTTCGTCAGCGGCGCCAAGGGCAGCGGTCCGCGCTTTCCGGAACCACGCAAGCTGAAGAGTCTGGAGGCTAAGGCCTTCGATACGATGGGGCTGCAGGCAAGTGCCACCTCTGCCGAGATCAAGACCCGCTACAAGGAACTGGTCAAGAAGCATCATCCCGATGCCAACGGCGGCGACCGCGGTTCCGAAGAGCGCTTCCGCGCCGTCATCCAGGCCTATCAATTGTTGAAGCAGAACGGTTTTTGTTAATTCCTGTCCTTGCTCTCCGCTTTCAATCGGGTATGGTCCAAATCGGCTGAGGCCGCAGGCAAACGCGGCATGGATCTGTGCGTTTTGCCATCGCCGCCTTTGCCAACCTTCCGGACGCGGCGTTTCTTGTCCGGGACTTTGTTCCAGAATGCTCGCACGCGGTCATTATCCCGCCGAGGTTTCGCTTCAGTCCCGGAGAAGTATCGCCGACGCTCCCACCTTGAAACGGCGCGGAACAAAGCTGCGGCGTCATGGTTGCGAAATGGCCTGAGATAGTATGGCCGGGTGGAAGCACCCGCCTTGGAGACATGATGAGCAAGATTGACCTTGATATTTCCGAGCTTCCAGACACCACCGTTTCGGTCAGGGAGGTCTTCGGGATTGATTCCGATATCCGCGTACCGGCTTACAGCAAGGGCGATGCCTACGTTCCGGATCTCGATAACGACTATCTCTTCGATCGCGAGACGACGCTCGCCATTCTTGCGGGCTTTGCGCATAATCGGCGCGTCATGATCTCCGGCTATCACGGCACTGGCAAATCCTCGCATATCGAGCAGGTCGCTGCCCGTCTCAACTGGCCGTGCGTGCGCATCAATCTCGACAGCCATGTCAGCCGTATCGATCTCGTCGGCAAGGATGCGATTGTCGTCAGGGACGGCCTTCAGGTCACGGAATTCAAGGACGGCATCCTGCCCTGGGCCTATCAGCACAATGTCGCGCTCGTCTTCGATGAATATGACGCCGGCCGTCCGGACGTCATGTTCGTCATTCAGCGCGTGCTGGAATCCTCCGGTCGCCTGACGCTGCTCGACCAGAGCCGCGTCATCCGTCCGCATCCGGCCTTCCGGCTGTTCGCGACGGCCAACACCATCGGCCTTGGCGATACGACCGGCCTCTATCACGGCACGCAGCAGATCAACCAGGCGCAGATGGACCGCTGGTCGATCGTGACGACGCTGAATTACCTGCCGCACGAACATGAAGTGAATATCGTCGCCGCCAAGGTGAAGAGCTTTGGGAAAGACAAGAACGGCCGAGACATCGTCTCCAAGATGGTCCGAGTTGCCGATCTGACGCGCGCTTCGTTCATGAATGGCGATCTCTCGACCGTCATGAGTCCGCGCACGGTCATCACCTGGGCCGAAAACGCTGATATCTTCGGCGATCTCGCCTTCGCCTTCCGCGTCACCTTCCTCAACAAGTGCGACGAACTGGAGCGTCCGCTGGTCGCCGAGCACTATCAGCGCGCCTTCGGTATCGAGCTCAAGGAAAGCGCAGCCAACATCGTGCTGGAGGCCTAAGGCCGGTCGATCATGGTGTCTCGTGGTGACAATTCGAAAGCAAAGCCGAACGGCCCGGTCGACGTCGAGCCGTTGCGGCGTGCGATAACCGGCTGCGTCCGGGCGATTGCGGGCGACAGCGAGGTCGAGGTGACGTTCGCCAACGAACGCCCTGGCATGACGGCTGAGCGTATTCGCCTGCCGGAACTTTCCAAGCGGCCGACGGCGCATGAGCTGGCGGTGACCCGCGGGCTCGGCGATTCCATGGCTCTTCGGCTTGCCTGCCACGATGAGAAGGTCCATGCGACGATGGCGCCGCAGGGTCCGGACGCGCGGGCGATTTTCGATGCCGTCGAACAGGCGCGCGTCGAATCGATCGGCACGCTGCGCATGGAGGGTGTGGCCGCGAACCTGCGTTCCATGGCCGAGGAGAAATACGCGAAAGCGAATTTCACAGGCATCGAGCGGCAGGAGGATGCGCCGGTCAGCGAAGCTGTCGCCATGATGGTGCGCGAGAAACTGACCGGCCAGAAGCCGCCGGCCTCTGCGGGAAAGGTTCTCGATCTCTGGCGGCCCTTTATAGAGGAGAAGGCGGGCTCCGAACTCGATGACCTCGCAAGCGTCATCAATGACCAGCAGGCCTTCTCGAAGGCGATCCGCCACATGCTCTCCGCCATGGAAATGGCGGAAGAATACGGCGGTGACGACAGCGAACCCGACCAGGACGACGAGCAGGATCAGCAAGACCAGCCGAATGGCGACGAGTCCGATCAAGACGAAGTGGATGACGACGCCGGCACGGACGCTGCTCCTGTTGAGGACAGCGAGGTCGCCGACGAGCAGATGGAAGACGGCGAGACCGAGGGCGCCGAGATCTCCGACGACGACATGATGGAAGAGGGCGAGGACGATTCGGAAACGCCGGGCGAAACCCGTCGTCCGAACACGCCTTTTGCCGATTTCAACGAGAAGGTCGATTATCACGTCTTTACCGAAGAGTTCGACGAGATCATCACTGCCGAGGAGCTTTGCGACGCTGCCGAACTGGAGCGCCTGCGCGCCTTCCTCGACAAGCAACTCGCGCACCTGCAGGGCGCTGTCGGCCGGCTCGCCAATCGACTGCAGCGCCGGCTGATGGCGCAGCAGAGCCGCTCCTGGGACTTCGACTTGGAAGAGGGCTATCTCGATACGGCCCGCCTGCAGCGCATCATCATTGATCCGATGCAGCCGCTGTCCTTCAAGATGGAGCGGGACACACAGTTCCGCGATACGGTCGTGACGCTGCTGATCGACAATTCGGGCTCGATGCGCGGACGCCCGATCACCGTTGCAGCCACCTGCGCCGATATTCTGGCCCGCACGCTGGAGCGTTGCGGCGTCAAGGTCGAGATCCTTGGCTTCACGACCAAGGCCTGGAAGGGCGGGCAGGCGCGCGAGAGCTGGCTTGCCGGCGGCAAGCCGCAGACGCCCGGCCGCCTCAACGACCTGCGTCACATCGTATACAAGTCTGCCGACGCGCCGTGGCGCCGCGCGCGCACCAATCTCGGCCTGATGATGCGCGAAGGGCTGCTCAAGGAAAACATCGACGGCGAAGCGCTGATTTGGGCGCATAACCGGCTTCTCGCGCGCCGCGAGCAGCGCCGCATCCTGATGATGATTTCGGATGGCGCGCCGGTCGATGATTCGACTCTGTCGGTCAATCCCGGCAACTACCTCGAGCGTCACCTGCGCGCTGTGATCGAACAGATCGAGACCCGTTCGCCGGTCGAACTGCTGGCGATCGGCATCGGCCACGACGTGACGCGCTATTATCGCCGTGCCGTGACCATCGTGGACGCGGATGAGCTTGCAGGTGCTATGACCGAGCAGCTTGCCTCACTCTTCGAAGATCAGGCAGCGCAGCCGCGCGGCGGCCGCCTGCGACGTGCAAGCTGATGCCGAAAGGAACCGGCGCTTGATGATCCGTTTGTCCCGCGCCGCTTTGCTTGCTCTTTGTCTCGCGGGGGATGCTTCGATCGCGGTTGCGGGCGAGAGCGTGGATGTCAGCAGCCGCGTCATTTCGACCTTCAAGATCGGCTCCAGCGAGACCAAGTTCGGGCCGCTGGAATTCCTTGGTGGGCTGGAGATGGTGTCTGGCAACCCGCTCTTCGGCTCGTGGTCGTCGATCCGTTTCAGACCGGATGGGAAGCATTTCGTCGGTGTGCTGGATACCGGCCACTGGCTGACCGGCAGCATTGAACGTGACCAGCAGGACAAGCTTTCCGGTGTGTCCGGCGTTGGAATCGCGCCCATGCGAAACGGAAGCGGGCGGACTTTCGAGGGCAAAGGGCACATGGACGCCGAGGGTCTTGCCCTCAAGGGTGACCAGGTCCTAGTCTCCTTCGAACAAGACCATCGGGTCGAGGTCTACCCCGATCTTGGGTTCGAGACCTCGTCATCGGTTGCCTCCATCCCGCTTCTCGTGCCGATGAGATCACTCCGAGGCGGCCGCGGCTTTGAGACGCTGGCGGCGGCTCCGCCCGAAAGCGCTCTGAAGGGAGCGACCGTCATTATCTCGGAAGAGAGCCGGGATCGGGGGGGAAATGTCCACGGCGCGATCCTCGACGGTCCGCTCAAGGGACGCTTCGCGGTGACGCACAACGGCGATTTCGACCCGACGGACGGTGCCTTTCTGCCGGACGGCGATCTTCTGCTTCTGGAGCGGCGTTTCAACATCGCCAATGGCATCGGCATGCGCATCCGCCGTATCGCCGCGGCAGAGATCAGGCCGGACGCCGTCGTCGATGGCAAAATTTTATTGACGGCCGATTTCGGTTACCAGATCGACAATATGGAAGGCTTGGATGCCTTTCAGGCGCCGGACGGCAGCACGCATGTGATCATTGTTTCCGATGACAACCACTCCATTCTGGAGCGAAACCTCATGCTGGAATTTCGTCTCACTGAATAGAAGGCCCGCTCGAAGGCGGGCCTTCTGGCCATCAGCTTGCCCGGACCGGCTGCATCGGCCGCAGCACGTTCATGAGTGCGCCGTAGGGAAGCAGCATGACGAGACCCATGAGCATCTTCACCGAGAAATCGCTGATCGCCCAGGAAATCCACCGCGGCGCCTGAGCGGCAAACGCACCAAGGACCGGGGCCGGTTCCAGCGCAAACGGATCGTTCGGGCCGAGGAAGACGAAGAAGGCGGCAAAGGCGAAGGAGAAGAAGATCGCCGTATCGAGCGCCGAGCCGATGAGCGAACCGACGAGCGGCGCACGCCACCAGGTCTGGCGGCGAAGACGATTGAAGACGGCGATATCGAGCAGCTGGCCGGCGAGGTAAGCGGAACCAGAGGCGATCGCGATGCGCGGCACTGACGTGAAGAAGGAAAGCCCGATGCCGACGACGAAGCCGGCGAACACGACCTTTCGCGCTGCCTGAGGGCCGAACTGGCGATTCGTGAGGTCGGTGATCAGGAAGGCGACCGGATAAGTGAATGCGCCCCAGGTCAGGATGTCGGCAAGGTTGATGCCTGCGATTTCGGCAGTCAACGGGAACTGGACGAGGAAGTTGGAAGCCACGACGACGAGCGTCATCAGGGCGATATAGAGGAGGGTATAGCGGGTCTTCAGCATTTTTTTATCCTGGGTGATGCCACCAGTTGGATCATTGGGCCGGCAAAGCAAAAGGCTTGTCCGGTATTCGCCGTGCAAGCCTTTGAAGCCGTATCGAAGAAGATGTCGAAGCTTATGCGGCTTCGGCGGTCTTCTTGACGATCTGACGGCGCAGCAGACGAGCGCGCATCGACAGTTCGTTTTCGCTTGCCTTGACCAGGAAGGCATCGAGGCCACCGCGATGCTCGACGGAGCGTAGGGCAGCAGCCGAAACACGCAGACGGTAGCGCTGGCCGAGAGCGTCGGAGATCAGCGTAACCTGGCACAGGTTCGGCAGGAACCGACGCTTGGTCTTGTTGTTGGCATGGCTGACATTGTTACCAGTCAGGACGGCCTTGCCGGTCAATTCGCACACGCGGGACATTGAACACCTATTCTTGTTTTTCTAGACCATCGAATTGCGATGCCCCGACAAACGCGGGTCTGCAATCCAACAGGCCATAATTGGAAAGTTGCGGTTCTATAGTCAGGCCGGCCGCCCGCGTCAAGCCAAACCTTGGCCTTTCCCGCAATTCCGTCAAAAAGCTCGTGTTTGCTTGGATAGCGGCAGGAGTATAGACCGTTTGTGCAGGGCATTGTCTGCCCGTGAAAAAGGCTCTCTTCATGGCTCATTTGGGCAAGCGGATTTTCCTATCGTTAATTGCAGCGCTGGTGTCCATTCCAGCCAGCGCGGCCGAAATCCGTCATCGCACGGAGTACAAGGTTGCCCTCGGGATTCTGCCGATTGCACGCGCCGCCTTCGTGACCCAAATCGGAAATGATCAGCGCTACCAGGTTTCAGGCAATATCAGCTCGGCGGGCCTTGCCGATCTTGTGACGAACATTGCTGCGAAGACCAGCGTCACCGGTGTCCTGCGCAACGACCGGCTCCAGGCGCAGCGCTACTACCTCTACTACAAGAGCGGCAAACGCGTGCGCACCTATGAAGTCCGCTATAGAAACGGCAATATCGTCTCAACGACGGTGAAACCGGAACGGCGCCAGCCGCGTAACTGGGTCGATGTCAAGCCGGGCGATATGCGCTCTGTCCTTGATCCCATCTCCGGATTGATCTTCCCGGCGGATACGAAGCTCTGCTCGCAGCGCTTACCGATCTATGATGGCGAGATGCGCATGGACCTCGTGCTTTCGCCAAAGGGTTCCGAGGACTTCAAGACGGATGGATTCTCAGGCAAGGCGACGGTCTGCGGTGTGCGTTTCGTGCCGAGGTCTGGCTACAGGAAGGGCCGCAAGGATATCGACTACCTGAGCAGAAGCGGCAATATGGAAATCTGGTTTGCAAAGGCGGATGCCGCGAATGTATATGCTCCGGTCTATGTCCGCATTCCGACGCAATACGGAACGGTGACGATTACCGCGGTGAAATATCGCGCAAGCTGACGGAGTTGGTCTCCGTGAAGGGGGACAGGTGAAGCTTCGGGCGACATTGATCGGGTTCACGGCCATTTTGATGTGGTCGTTTCTGGCGCTCTTCACCGCAGCGTCCGGTAAGATGCCGCCGTTCCAACTTTCGGCGATCTGTTTTGCGATCGGCAGCATCCCGGGCTTCATCGTGCTGATCCTCAATCCGTCGCGCGTGGCGCTCCTGAAGCAGCCAGCCAAGGTCTGGATCATCGGCATCGCGGGTCTTTTCGGCTATCACTTCCTCTATTTCACGGCGCTCCGGAATGCGCCCGCGGTCGAGGCGGGGCTGATTGCCTATCTCTGGCCGTTGCTCATCGTTGTCGGCTCGGCGCTGCTGCCGGGCGAACGGCTGCGCTGGTATCATGTGGCAGGGGCGCTTGCAGGGCTCTGCGGCACATTCCTGATCGTGAGCCGCAACGGCATCGATTTCGACGGTGCATATGCCGCCGGTTATGGCGCGGCGTTTCTTTGCGCCTTCACTTGGTCCGGTTACTCGCTGCTGACGCGGCGCTTCGACGCGGTTTCGACCGATGTCGTCACCGGCTTCTGCCTTGCGACCTCCATTTTGTCGTTTCTCTGCCATCTCGGCCTGGAAATGACCGTCTGGCCGGAAACGGCCCTCGAATGGATCGCCGTCGCCGGTCTTGGGCTCTTCCCGGTCGGTGCAGCCTTCTATGCCTGGGATTACGGCGTCAAGAACGGCGACATCCAGATCCTCGGCGCGGCAAGCTATGCGGCGCCGCTGCTTTCGACGCTTATCCTGACGATATTCGGTTTTGCCGAGCCAAGCTGGCGTATCGCGCTTGCCTGCCTGCTGGTCACCGGCGGTGCGGTGCTTGCGGCTCAGGAAATGTTTCGCCGCAAAAGCGTCGGGGAACAGACTGCAGCGGCTGAATAGGTCTCAGCCGCCCGGTTTCCAATTTGGCGGTGCCATTTCAAATTTCGAGAATTCGAACCCGGGCGCCACTGTGCAGCCAACAAGCGTGTATTCGCCGAGCGTTTCTGCTGATTGCCACCAGTTTGCCGGAATGACCGCCTGCGGGCGCTCGCCGTTTGCCAAGTCTGTGCCCAGCCGCAAGGTTTCGCTTTTCGCGCCGTTTTCGGACCGGTGGAGCGCCAGCGGCGCACCGGCGTAGTAATGCCAGACCTCCGCCGCATCGTGAACGCGATGCCAATGCGAACGCTGCCCTGCCCTCAGCAGGTAATAAATCGCCGTCGAATGTCCGCGATCTCCACCGTTGTCGTCGCGAAACGTTTGTACGTACCAGCCGCCTTCCGGATGCGGCTGCATCGACAGCGCCGCGATAATCTCGTCGGGAACCATCAGAAATTGTCCTTGCGCCTGCGGATCTCCGCAAAGACTTCCTCATTCGTCTTGCTTTCCATCAGGAGATTGCGGCGGATCGCGGGATCCGCGGCACGAAGGAAAGGATTAGTTTCCTTTTCCAGGGCCAGCGTCGTCGGGATGGTGAACCTGCCTTCAGCGCGCAAAGCTTCGATCTCTGCTGCACGCGTCTTCAGCCGCTCGTTGGCCGGATCGATCGTCAAGGCGAAACGGGCGTTCGAAAGCGTATATTCATGGCCGAAATAGATTGCCGTTTCGTCCGGCAGAACGGCCAGCTTCTGAAGTGAATGCCACATATCCGCGGCCGGACGCTCGAAGAGACGGCCACAGCCGAGCGCAAAGAGCGTATCGGCGGCAAAGAGCAGTTTGTCGTCGGCGAAGTGGTAACAGATATGGCCCGCGGTATGACCCGGCGTTTCGATGACGTTGACCGTGTGGTCACCGAAGAGGAAGCTGTCGCCATCGGCCATCGATTTGTCGAGGCCGGGAATTGCAATAGCTTCGTTGACCGGACCGATGATTTCACAGCCGAACTGCTCTTTCAGCGCCAGATTGCCTTCGACATGATCAGTGTGGTGATGCGTGGTGAAGATGTGCGAAATCTTCCATCCGCGCCGCTTTGCAGCCGATGCTACGGCTGCCTCTTCCGGCGCGTCGATCGACGCGGTCAGCCCGGACTCCGGATCATGCACGAGAACGCCAAAATTATCGGATCGGCAGAGAAAAACTTCTAATTCCAAGGCTTTCATTGTCCAAACGGCCTCTTTCCCACAAACTTGTCCGGAATGTAGAGGCTCCGGCCTTGAAGTCCAATCGCCCGCTGATAACATTTATTGCGATGCACACGGATATTGTCGATCTGCGCCAGTTCTATCATTCCGAGCTCGGGCGCCTTGCCGAGCACTCTATCGCTATGGCGCTGTCGTCGCTTTGGGTGCGGCTGCCGCAGGAGCGGCTCGTCGGCATCGGCTATGCCGTTCCATTCCTCGACCGGTTCGGTGCCGATACTGAGCGCACCTTCGCCTTTATGCCCGCCGGGCAGGGCGCCGTGAACTGGCCGGTGGGATCCTTGTCATCGACCGCTCTGATCTTCGATGAAGAATTGCCGCTTCCCGATTCGTCCATCGATCGTGTGCTGATGGTTCATTCGCTGGAATTCGCCGAAAGCCCGCGGGAAACCTTGAAAGAGCTCTGGCGCGTGCTTGCGCCCGGCGGACGGCTCGTCATCGTCGTGCCGAACCGGCGCGGTGTCTGGGCGCGCATGGAGCATACGCCTTTCGGCTCCGGGCGCCCCTATTCGCGGGGTCAGCTCACGCATCTGCTACGCGAGACGAATTTCACGCCCGGCGCTACGGCCGAGGCGCTCTTCTTCCCGCCATCGAAGCTTCGCACGGTTCTCAGCCTTCGCCGCGGCTTCGAACGCATCGGCCGCACGCTCTGGCCGGCCTTTTCCGGCGTCATCATCGTCGAGGCACAGAAGCGGCTCTATCAGGGACTGCCGGTTGCCGCACGGGCGTCGCGCCGCGTCTTCGTCCCGGTTCTTGCGCCGCATGGCGTCCCGACGACGCGCAGCTACTAAGTCTCACTCGACAAAGGCCGCGTTCCGCTTTATTGCCACAGGGCAATTTCCGGCCGGAATTTCCGGCGTTTTTTCAAGGTCGATCCCATGAGTGTTGAGATGAGCAAGCCTGTTCCGCGTCCCGGTATTCTGGACATTGCAGCCTATGTACCGGGCAAGGAACATGCACCAGGCGTTGCCCGCGTCTACAAGCTCTCCTCCAACGAAACGCCGCTTGGTGCGAGCCCGAAGGCGATCGAGGCCTTCCGTGAGGCCGCGGGCCATCTCGAGCGCTATCCGGACGGCCAGGCGATCGAACTGCGCGAGGCGATCGCTGCGATTCACGGCTTGAATCCGGCTAACATCATGTGCGGCAACGGCTCGGACGAACTGCTCGGCTTGCTCTGCCACGTTTATCTCAGCCCCGGTGACGAAGGCATCATCACCGAGCACGGCTTCCTCGTTTACAAGATTCAGATCATGGGCGCGGGCGCGACGCCTGTCGTGGTGAAGGAGAAGGACCATACCGTCGATGTCGATGCGATCCTGGCGGCGGTAAGCGACAAGACGAAGATCGTCTTCATCGCCAATCCCGGCAATCCGACCGGCACCTATATCCCAGTCAGCGAAGTTCGTCGCCTGCAGGCCGGCCTGCCGAACCATGTCGTCCTGGTGCTCGATTCGGCCTATGCCGAGTATGTCCGGCGCAACGACTATGAATCCGGTATCGAGGTCGTCTCCTCGAACGCGAACGTCGTCATGACCCGGACCTTCTCGAAGGTTTATGGGCTTGCCGCGCTCCGCGTCGGCTGGATGTATGCGCCTGCCGAGATCATCGATGCGCTGAACCGCGTGCGTGGCCCTTTCAATATGAATGCGCCGGCGATCGCGGCCGGTGCCGCAGCGATCCGCGATCAGGCCTTCATGCAGCAGGCCGCTTCCTTCAATCAGATGTGGGTCGAGAAGGTCACCGGAGCGCTCGAAACGATCGGTCTCAAGGTCACGCCGTCGGTGGCGAATTTCGTTCTCATTCATTTTCCGGATGCCGATGGCAAGCGTGCTACCGATGCCGACGAGTTCCTGACAAGCCGCGGCTACATCCTGCGGGCGGTTCGCAGCTACGGCTTCCCCAATTCACTTCGCATGAGCATCGGTCCGGAAGAAGCCAATCATGGCGTTATCGAAGCGCTCGGTGAATTCATGGGACGCCCGACATGACAGCGCAGTTTGATCGCATCGCGCTGATCGGCATCGGGCTGATCGGCTCCTCGATCGCCCATGACATCAAGCGGCTCGGGCTTGCCAATGAAGTCGTCGTTGCCACGCGCAGTGCTCAAACGCTGAAGCGCGCCGAGGAACTTCAGCTCGGCAGCCATTATACGAGTTCGTCGGCCGAGGCTGCCAGGGATGCCGATCTCGTTATCGTGTCCGTGCCGGTTGGCGCCTCGGAAAGCATTGCGAGGGAAATCGCAGGGACCCTAAAGCCTGGCGCGATCGTCACTGACGTCGGATCCACCAAGGCGTCGGTCATCGCGCAGATGCAGCCGCATATGCCGCCGCATGTGCACTTCATCCCCGGTCATCCGCTGGCCGGTACGGAGAAATCCGGACCCGATGCGGGTTTCCCCGGCCTATTTGAAGGCCGTTGGTGCATCTTTACGCCAATTACGGGCACGGATGACAGCGCACTAAAAAAGCTCCGCAAGTTCTGGGAAAGCCTTGGCTCAAAGGTCGATGAGATGGACGCCGAGCACCACGACAAGGTGCTCGCCATCGTCTCGCACCTACCGCATATCATCGCTTACAATATTGTCGGCACGGCGGACGATTTGGAAGCCGTGACGGAATCGGAAGTCATCAAATATTCCGCCTCCGGCTTTCGTGACTTTACGCGCCTTGCGGCGTCCGATCCGACGATGTGGCGTGACGTCTGCCTGCACAACAAGGATGCGATCCTTGAAATGTTGGCGCGCTTTTCGGAAGACCTCGCCTATCTGCAGCGCGCCATCCGCTGGGGCGAGGGCGACAAGCTTTTCGAACTTTTCAGCCGCACCCGCGCAATCCGTCGCTCGATCGTTCAGGCGGGACAGGACGTGGACGCGCCGGACTTTGGCCGCCCCCACGTGCAGGATACGAAGGCAAACTGAGCCTCAGATCGGCGGGATCGTGCCGAGTGGGATGAAGCCGCTTACGGTGGCATTGCCGTGCTGAACGAGGAGATCGACCGAAACCTTGTCCCCGCCGACCGCGAGCGCCTTCAGAAGCCTGGCGGCGGTGTCGACGGTTTCGGAGATTTCCGGGAAGGCCTGTTTCAGGCTGTCGCGCCAAGGGCCGAGCTGCTCGATTTCGAGCTTGAATTTGCCGGACAGGAAGCCTTGTGCATCGAAGGAGAAGGGCCCGGTAAGCGTCATCACCTTGCCGTCACCGATATCCGCCACGGCCTTGCGCAGCTCTCCGCTGGCCCCATAAAGCCCCTGCGGGTCGCTGCCGTCGATCATTCCACCCTTGCCTGCAAGGGTTATATCGGCGCTCGCCGCGAATTTCGGGAAGACCTGTGGCCAGTCCTTGATGACGGCATTTGCATCCTGGAGGGAGACGGCACCATCGAGATCGCCTGCATTCTGGCGCAGGTGGACTTCCGTGCGTCCCGCATCGATATTGACCGTCTGCCCAGTATAGGAGGAGACAGCGGTCGCCTTCAGGCCTTCGATGACCATTGAAGTCCGGTCGATGCCCCTCAGCCTCGTCACCAGACTGGATTGCAGATTGGCCCATTCAGCCGAGATCGAAAGGCCGTTTGCCGTACGGATTTCGGCCGGCGCATCGAGCTCCCAAACGATATGGCCCGGCGCGTAAACCTGCGCTGCGGAGCGAAGTTCGCCAAAGGAAGCCGAGACGCCGTTCGTGTTGTCGTCCACACTTACTTTCGAGCAATAGAGGCCGATGCGGAACGGGTAGCCGCGAAAGTCGATACCGGCGCATTCGCCGCTGACGCCCGCCGTGCTGCGCGGCGTAATCGCCTTCAGCACCGTCTCCTTGAGCTGCGAGGCCGCGTAGAACCAACCGCCGGTATAGATCGCGATGAACAGAACGATGCCCAAGCCGAGCAACCAGAATTTTCTGCCGCTGCCGGATTGGCTTGACGCTGCCATGATGGTTCTCCAATGGTGAATCGCGAATGGGAATTTCGGTCTGGCGTGCGATATGGACGAATTTTGGGTGTTTGGCTACGGATCGCTGATGTGGAATCCGGGCTTCGAGTTTCTTGAGCGGTCCCAGGCCCTTGTTTACGGTTACCGGCGCTCCTTATGCGTCCATTCCTGGGTTCACCGCGGCACGCAGCAAAATCCGGGTCTCGTGCTCGGTCTCGATCGCGGCGGCTCTTGCCGCGGCATGGCGTTTCGCGTGGCCTTGGAGAAGCGGGACGAGGTAATGGACTATCTGCGTGCCCGCGAGCTCGTCACCAACGTCTATCGGGAGCGCCATGTGCCGTTATCGCTTTCCGGTCGGAGCAGCGTCAAGGCAGTTGCCTACATCGTTGATCGCGATCACGCCCAATATGCCGGCGCACTCGATGCCTCTGCAGCTGCCCACATTGTACACGAGGCAAAGGGTCAGTCAGGCTCGAACGACGCCTACGTTTTCAATACGCTCTCGCATCTGCAGGAGATGGGGATTCGCGATCATTGGCTGGAACGGGTCGCCAACGAGGTCGAGCGGCTGCGGGCCGCTTAGGCGGAGGCGGCCTTTGCCTTGCGTAATTGCGCCAGTCTCGCGGTGGCGGTCGGCGGCAAGGGCAGGTGCGGATTGCGCGCGGCGGTATCGATCAAAAGCTCGTCGCTCGCCTCCTCGGTCACATCGATCAGGTGCTGAAAGAACGCATCCGGATCGAGGCCCGGCGGGATGGCGGGCAGGATGCGAACCTTGAAATGGCCGGGACGGCGCACGGCGCTGCGGCGCGGCCAGAAAAGACCGGGATGCATGGCGACCGGCACAACCGGAATGCCAAGATCCCGATACATGCGGGCAATTCCGTACTTGTAGAGCGGTTCTGCGCCCGGAGGCCGGCGCGTGCCTTCCGGATAGATGATCAGCTGACGGCCTGTAGCAAGCTCTTTCTTGGTGCGCTTCAACACCTCGACCATCACCTTGCCGCGCGCACCGCGGTCGACCGGGATCATGCGTTGCTTTTTCGCGTACCAGCCGAAAAGCGGGATCCACATCAATTCGCGCTTGAGGATGTAAACCGGGTCGTTCAGCCAGGGCAACAGTGCATAGGTGTCCCAGAAGGACTGGTGCTTTGGGGCGAGGATGTAGCTTCCTTCCGGCAGGTTCTCGATGCCTTCGATTTCGAAGGTCGTCCCGACGATCTTTTCCATCAGCCAATGGTTCGAAAGCGCCCAGTTCTTGGGGATCGCATAGGCGGTCTTGCGGGGCACGATGAAGTAATAGGGCGACAGCACGATCATCCGGATGATGAGGTTGGCGTAGAAGATCGTGTTGAAGAGGACGGAACGCAGGGCGATCATGAAGTTTTCCAAAGCCATTATCCGCGTGACCGCGGTTCGCCCTGCCTACACGATAATGGCTGCCATAAAAAGCGCCTGATGAAAATCAGCTCTGGCCCGTGATGCTTGCTGAGCGAAGGCCCGGATGGCGCCCGAAGCCGGTGATATTGCGTGCGCCTGCCAAAAGCACCTTGCCATATTCGGCCAGCATGACGCGAAGTGCATTCGGATCAGTGAACCAGGCCCGTGTCTTCAGATCCGAGTTGACGACCGGGTAGGGGATGAACTGCGTATCGGCATCAACGTAGGCAAGTTCCGCGAGACTGCGTGGCATGTGGTAATTGTTTGTAACGACCAGAACGCTCTTGTAGCCTTTGGCATGGATCCAGTTCGCGGCCTCCTGCGCGTTGCCGATCGTGTCGATTGCGTCATAGCCGATGTCGACGCAGCAATTGAACAAATCGGCCGGGGCCGATGTGGTCTTTCGAATCTGTGCTCGGGTTGTCGACGGATGGACGCCCGATATGAGCAGCCGCTTGCCTGCGCCCTTTTCCAGCAGTTCGACGGCCTGATCGATGCGCTGATAGCCACCTGTCAAAACGACGATGGCATCGGCCTTCGGCTCGGCTGGAGGTTTCAAGGTCGTGATGGAATCGGCGAACCGTAGGAAACCAACGAAAAGCAGCGCAGTCGTCAGCACGAAGGCAAATCCGCCCCACCGCAACATCCGGCGTAGAGGGCCGCGACGCGGCGCGCCGACACCGTAGCTTGCAAGCGCCGGCTCGGGACGAATCGGATTGCGTCTAGTGTGGCCCATGGTCATGAGTCGTAAATATATGCAGATTAAGGCAGGGAACAGACACTTTCGTGGCAAAAAGGACTGGGCCGTTCAATTCGCGATACCATCGGTTCGCGTCGGATCGGAACGCAGCGTATCGATTTCATAGATTGTGCGCATGACGGTCAGCCGTGCTGTAAGCGTCGTCAGCAATGCGATGACGATCATTGTCGCGAAGATGCCGAGGTAACCGAGGGCTCCGACCGAGAAGGTGCCGAAGAGAGCCGTCGCCTGGTCGGTCTGCGGGGTCGCGATCGTACGGCTTTGCAGGAAGCCTGCCGCAAGGAAGAAGAGAGCCGCCAGCGCGCTGCCGATTGCCGATCCCTTGAGGCTGATCTTGAGGAAATGCTTCTGGAATTCGCTTGCGACAAAGGAGCTTTCGGCGCCCACGAAATGCAGGACCTCGACGATATGGCGGTTGCCGGAAAGCGCGCCGCGTGTCGCAAAGACGACTGTCAGCACCATGGCTGTGAAGACGAGCAGCAGCACGCCGGTCCCGAGCATGACCGTCGTATGCGCCATTGAAACGAGACGATCGACCCATGTGCGGTGATCGTCGAGCGAGGCTTGGGGAATGCTCTCCTTTAACAGCGAGCGCATTGCGTCAAAATCGGGCGGGTTCCCCTCGTCGATGGTAATAATCACGAGGCGGGGGACAGGGAGTTCCTTGATATCAAGGCCGCTGCCGAGCCATGGCTCCAAAAGGCGCGCCGTTGCAGCCTCATCAACGATCTGGCCGCTCTTGGTGCCGACGAAGGTCATGGCGATATCGCGCGCCTGCGTCAGCGCCTTTTCCATGTCTAGGCCGTCCTCCGGCCTGATCTGGATGGTGATCTCACGGGAGATCTGGCTCTCCCAGCTCGCCGCCGTCGAACGCACCATGCTGACACCGCCAAGCGTCAGGCAGGCGAGGAAGGCCATGATGGCGATGACCACCGTCAGTGCGTTGCCCTGAATGTTCGAGGGCGGCAGGATCGACGCGGTTGGCCGCACGCGCATCTCCGCCCGCTTCTGCTCGGTAAGGGGTGCGCCTTGCGCGCGGTTTTTCGGTGCAGGCTCAGTCATAGACGTCAAGATGCCCCTCCGAAAGAATCATACGGCGGGCTTCCACCTGGTCCATCAGCGTCAGATCGTGGGTTGCGATCACGACAGCCGTACCGAGGCGGTTGAGTTCGAGAAAGAGGTTCAGCAGGCGGCGTGCCATCGGTGGGTCGACGTTGCCGGTCGGCTCGTCGGCAAGCAGAACCTCGGGCCGGTCGATCAGCGCGCGGGCGATCGCCGCGCGCTGTTTCTCGCCGCCGGAAAGCACGGGCGGAAGCACATTGATGCGCTCGCCGAGCCCGACCCATTTCAGCAGTTCCAGCACGTCGGTCTTGTAGGAGCTCTCGTCCTTACCGCGCACGCGAAGCGGCAGCGCGACATTCTCATAGGTCGTCAGATGGTCGAGCAGGCGGAAATCCTGGAAGACGATACCGACGCGGCGGCGAAGCAGCGGCAGTTCCGGCCGCGGGATGTCGGAGATGTCGCGCCCGAACATACGGATCAGCCCGCGCGTCGGCTGCAGCGACATGAAAAGCAGGCGGAGAAGCGTCGTCTTGCCGGCGCCGGAGGGACCCGTCAGGAACTGGAAAGACTTTTTCGGAATATCGAAAGTGAGGTCCCGGAGGATCTCCGGCCCCATGCCATAGCGCAAACCGACATTCTCGAAATGGATCAACGGGCAGCCCAGTCTTTCGTGGTTTCACGCCATCGACTTGTTAACCAACACCGTTAACAACCAGTAAATTTCGTCGGAAAGATGCCTGTCTGAAGGCAAGCTTAGCGAAGCATTAACCATTAAAATTTACGACTGAGCAGGATTCGTTTCAATGCCGGATTTCAGCCGTGCACTGAAACCATGTGAAGATGGGAGAAACCGTCAACATGGAAGCATCCTCCTTCAGGCGCCGGGCGCCGGGCTACGCCTACGATTTCTTGCCGCCGGAACCTGCCGCGCGCCAGCCCCGCTATCCGGGCCGTCCGGATGACGTCGCCGATGCCGAGTTCGTCGTTATCGGCCACCGGAGCCAAGGCTTCAACGTTAGAAGCTTCAATGACGATCGCAAGCGCGCTGCTGCCGCGGCCAAACTATCTAGGCCGCCCACGGCTTTCTCGAAGGCGACTGCGTTCCTCGCGATTGCAGAAAAATGGCTGCAGCAGGCATCGCTCAAGAGCTTTGCAGCTTTGGTCTTCATGCTTTTTGTTCTTGTTTTCGGCCTGACGGGCGGTTTCGCGGGCCTGTCGGCGAGCAGTACCGCTGCGTTGACCTCGCCGCTTCACTTCACGCACGTCACGGTCACGCCGCGCGAGGCCAATGGTATGAGCATCCTGGCTATCAACGGCATCATCGAAAACGGCAGCGGTACGACACAGACCGTCCGGCCGATCCGCGCCGATCTGGTGAACGACGAACGACTGGTGGCCAGCATGGTCATCAACCCGCCGGCGGACGTCATCTATAGCGGCGAGAGCCGTGGCTTCTCGGCGCGCGTGCAGCACTCTGGTGGAAAAATGCCAGAAGTCCGGCTTTCCTTCATGCCTTAGGGTGTTTCTGCCTCTCTAATGTGCTAACGGCTTACCCTTCGTTTTCATGGAGCAAGCCGTATGCCTGTCGTGCGCGGAAAAAATATCGAGCCGCTTTTCACTGCCGAGCAGATTGCCGAACGCAATCATGTGATGGCAAAGCAGATTGCCGAGGGACCTACAAAGGACCTGCTCGTGATCGCCGTGCTGAAGGGCTCGTTCATATTCGCCGCCGACCTCATCCGCGCATTGCATGACAGCGGGCTCGCGCCAGAAGTCGAATTCATTACGCTTTCCAGCTACGGCACTGGAACGGTTTCGCAGGGCGTCCGAATCGTCAAAGATATCGACAGCGACGTGAAAGATCGCGACGTGTTGTTGATCGACGATATCCTCGAATCCGGCCGCACGCTGCTCTTCGCCAAGGAACTGCTCTACGAGCGCGGCGCGCGCAACGTCAGCATTGCTGTGCTGCTCGACAAGAGCGTCAAGCGCAAGGAAAAGCTCGAGGCAGACTATGTCGGCTTCGAATGCCCGGATTATTTCGTTGTCGGCTACGGCATGGATGCCGCCTATGCCTTCCGCGAACTGCCTTTCGTCGGCGTAGTTACCGGCGACGCCTGACCCCATCGGTGCCAAGACGGGTTGTTAACCATGCCGTCCATCCCTTTCGCCCGTTTACCGATCGAAAAGGAACGCCGTGCAATTTCCGTTCCGGGGCATGAAGACGGAGCGATGCACATCATGGCAAAAATTCTGATTACGGAAGACGAAGATTCGCTTCGCTCTTTCGTCGCCCGGGCCTTGCGCCTTGACGGTCATGAGACCGACGAAGCCGCCGATGGCGCCGAGGGGCTGGAAAAGCTGAAAGATGGGGTCTATGACTTGCTGCTTTCGGATATTCGCATGCCGGTCATGGATGGCATCGAGCTTGCGCATCAGGCGAAATCCGCATTTCCGGCGCTCAAAATCCTGCTGATGACGGGCTATGCCGAGCAGCGAGAACGGGCTGACGACCTTGCGGAAAAGATCGTCGACGTCGTGTCGAAGCCGTTTGCCCTCCCGGACATCCGAAAGGCGGTTGCCCGGGCGCTGGCTGCGTGAGACGGCGGCACCTTCCACACGTCCTCATTCCTGAGCCTGTTACGGGAAGCCGGCCGCGCGTCGGCGTCGTGAATGAATCGTCATTTGAAAGAGAGTCTTCCGCGCTCAAGGATTTGGGCGGCGCATTGCGATCCAATTTCAGCTACTGAATATCCAGCAGCCGCTCCAGATAGCGGCGCTCCATCTCCTGCGTCGGATTGTTGCCGAGTTTTTCGCGGATCGCATCAAGGATTTCGCGGGCGCGCTGCACGTCGATTTCGTCGGGTACCTTCACCTGATCGCCGAAATCCGGGCCCTCTGCGCGGCGCGGGCGGCCGAGCGGATCGCGGCCGTTCTGGTTGCCCTGGCCAACCTGGCCTTGCGGTCCTTGACCCTGTTGGCCCTGCTGCGCCTGCATCATCTGGTTCATCATGTCCCGGGCGCCTTGGCGCAGCGCCTCTAGCGCGCGGCCCTGGCCCTGGAGGGCCGGTTCGCCGCGGCCTTCGCCGAGTTCGCGCCCGGCACCTTCCATTTCGCGCTGTGCCTGACCAAAGCCCGGGCCGGGCTTCATGCCCATTTCGCCAAGGCCCTTCTGTAGCTCGCCGAGCTGCTTGCCAAGCGCATCCTGCTGGGCGCGGAGCTGTTTCAGCGCCTCGCGCAATTGCTCCTCAGTCATCTGCTGGTCCGAAGGTGACTGCCCCTGTTCGCCGTTCTGCCCCTGCTGCTGATCCTGCGGCTGGCCATCCTGGTCCCGCATCATTTCATCGAGCAGCGGATCGTTCATACCCATATTCGGGTCGCCACGCTGCATACGATCCTTCAACTGCTGGTCCAGTTTGAAGGTCTGCTCCATCAGCTTTTGCTGATCGCGGAGGATCTGGCCGAGCTTGTCCATCTGCTGGCGCATCTGGCTGTTGTCGCCCTGCTGTTGCTGGCCTTGTTGCGGCCTGCCGGCCTGCAAGTTGTTCATCATGCGCTGCAGTTCGGAAAGCATCTGCTGAGCGGCATCGCGGTTGCCTGAGCGGGCCAGATTCTCGATCTGGTCCATCATACGCTCCAGATCCTGCTGACGGATGACGTTCTGCGCGTTCTGGTTCGGCTGCATCGGCGCATTCTGCATGCGCTGCGCCAGTTCCTTCATATATTCGTTCATCGCCTTGCGAAGCTCGTCCATGAGCTTCTTGATCTCCGGGTCCGGCGCATTGCGCTGAAGCGCGTCGGCGAGGTTCTGCTGGGCGTTGCGCAGGTTGCGTTCCGCAAGCGAAAGGTCGCCATCTTCCATGCCGATCGCGATATCCCAGAGATAGTCGGCCGTGTCCTTCAACTGCTCGTCGCCCTTGGCGAGCTTCATGCGCGTCTGCGCCGATTGCAGCAGCAGATAGTTGGTGAGACTCGGAATCGTCTCTTCGGGGCGGATCGTCAGCGCCTCGTTGAGTGCGATCGCCTCCGGCATCTTGCGGGTATCGAGCGCGAAAACCTGACGCTCTTCCGCAACGGCTGCGGCGAGCGGTTCATTGAATGGGCGTGACGGCAGCGTCGTTTCGTGCGGCGGGCTTCGGCCGGTCTGGCCTGCTGCGTCCTTGGCGACCAGCGTGACGCGTACGCGTTTTCCGGCAAGCGGATGTTCGGTGAGGTTCTTGCTGGTCACGGCCTTGGCATCACGCGCATTGCGGCGCGGAATGTCGAGCCGGAAATCGGGTAGCGGATAAAGCGGCTTTGCCTGCGGATCGGTTTCGATCGGCACGATCTCCGCACGCGCTTCCTGCACGCCGTAGTCGTCCTTGACGGTGAAGCCGATTTCCAGCGCGCCGTTCACGCTGCGTTTGGGCAATCCATCGAAAGCAATTTCGGGCGTCTTGTCGGGAATGACATTGAAGCTCCAAGTACGGCCATTGACGAGCAACGCACCGTTTTCCTCAAGCTTCATCAGATGTGTCTGTGCGGCAAGCGCTGGCGCCGCAGGAGTCTGTGGCTGGGCTTGTGATGCAGCAGGCTGCTGCTTTGCCTCCGCAGCGATTTCCTCCGCCTCGCCGCTCTCTTTCCTGAAAACGACCTTTTCGTTCGTCTGCCCGCCGCTGACGCGAACGGTCAGGTTCGAGAACTGCGGAATGTTGATCGCCCGCTCAGTGCCGGCTGCCGTCAGATAGACCGGAGCGCGGCCCGTATAGGAGGGCGGGGTGACCCATGCGTCGATGCGCACGGCCGGATTGGTCGCTGCCGGCGCGGCGGGCGGCTGCAGGGCATCGGTGATCGAGCCGCCGTTGGTCGAAAGCGAGTAACCGAAGGCCGTGACGAGAAGGAGGGCCGGGATGGCACGCAACGCGAAACGGTCGTGGGTTGCGATGTCCGGGCGGGGGAAGCCGGTATCGAGGACTGCGATTTTCTTCGCCATACGCGTCTGGTGCTCGCGCCAAAGCGCCCTTGCGAAGGGCGTGTCGAAGGCCGGTTCGTCTTCCTGCACCGTCACCGGCTGATGCGGCAGGCCGTTGCGTTCCTCAAGCAGCCGGTCGGCCTCGGCGACATTCGGCCAGCGGAGACTGCGAAACGGGATGAGTGCGGCGAGAAAGGCGACGCCAAAGGCGATCAGCAGCGTGATACGCGCGAAATCGGGAATGGAGCGGAAGAGCCCGAACCAGGACGCTGCGAAATAGAAGGCAACGACGGAAAGAACCGGGACGAGCGGCGGCAGTATCTGCTCGGAAACGAGTACGAGGCGCGCAAAGAACCGCTTTACCGCTACGAGCCTCGCGAGAGAGGGCCGAACGGCAAATGCACCATGTCTTTGCCTGCGGGGGCTTTTCGTCAATCCGGTCTCCGCCATTTGATGCTAGAGTAACAGAGGGCGCTTCCGGCGCTTGCTGGGCAATACGCTCGCATGAAGAAAGGATAACACTCTTTGTGGCGAAGGCGAGGGCAGGCGGCCGGCAAAGCCGGTTTTTCACCCCTATTCGCCAAAAAGTGATGAGGCTGTCAGTCGAGCCAGGCAGGCACGGAGTCGAGGCCGATCAGTTCTTCATAGGTTCGGCGAGGCCGAATCACATGGAAATCGGCGCCTTTCACCAGCACTTCCGGCACCAGTAGGCGGCTGTTGTAGGTGCCAGCCTGCACCGCGCCATAAGCGCCGCCGGAACTGACGGCAAAGAGATCGCCCGGCTTCGGCATCGCCATTTCGCGATCAAGTGCCAGATAGTCGCCGGTCTCGCAAACCGGACCTACGATATCAGCCTTGATGCGCGGCGCATTGGCGGCGGAGATCACGACAGGCCGGATTTCATGCCAGGCGTCGTAAAGCGTCGGGCGAATTAGGTCGTTCATGGCCGCATCGACGATAACGAAGGTCTTTTCACCGCCGTCCTTCACGTAGATGACTTCCGTGACGAGAATGCCGGCGTTGCCGACGATCAGGCGGCCCGGTTCAGTCACGATCTTGCAGTTCAGCCCGCGGAGCTGGTTCTTGACGATCGCCGCGTAGGCATCCGGCAGCGGCGGCGGATTGTTGTCTTCCTTGTAAGGAATACCGAGGCCGCCGCCAATATCGACATGGTGGATGTCGTGGCCGTCAGCACGCAGCGTGTCGACCAGTTCGCGCAGCAGCTTGAAGGCATCGTCGAAGGGCTGCAGCTCGGTGATTTGGCTGCCGATGTGCATATCGATGCCGGTGACCTCGATGCCCGGCAGCTTCGCGGCGTGTGCATAGACGGCGCGGGCGCGCTCCCAGGAAATGCCAAACTTGTTTTCCTTCTTGCCGGTCGAGATCTTCGAATGCGTCTTCGCATCCACGTCCGGATTGATGCGGAAGGAGACAGGCGCCTTCTTGCCTGCCCTGACGGCGCGCTGATTGAGGATTTCGAGTTCCGGTTCGGATTCGACGTTGAAGCAGTAGATGCCAGCCTCGAGCGCGACGTCCATCTCACGGGGCGTCTTGCCGACACCCGAGAACATGATGCGGCTTGCCGGGATGCCTGCGGCGAGCGCGCGGCGTAATTCGCCTTCGGACACGACGTCGATGCCGGCGCCGAGCTTGCCGAGGGTCTTCAATACCGCCTGGTTCGAATTCGCTTTCATGGCATAGCAGACCATGGAGTCGATATCGCTGAAAGCTTCGGAAAAGACCCTGTAGTGCCGCTCAAGCGTTGCGGTCGAATAGCAATAGAAAGGCGTGCCGATAGCCTTGGCGATCTCCGGAACGGGGACGTTTTCGGCGTAAAGGATGCCGTCGCGATATTCGAAGTGGTTCACGGAACGCGCCTATCAAAGCAAAGGATCGAGAAGGAAAGGTCTGTCGACGGCACCCGGCTGTTTCGTCGGCTTCGACACGTCACCTTCCTTCGTTGCCATCGCGCTCGGCGGATCGAGATCGCCTTTGCGTCCGCATCCGGCAACGGCAAGTCCGACGACGGCAAAGACAACCGTCAGGCGGATGAGGTGCGGCAAGCTGGTCTGCATGGGATTCCTCTTGGAGCGGCGCTGATGGACATCTTCATAGCGAAGTTTATCCGCCTTGTGCACCCTGATTGTTTTGCTCAGTTGCGAGCCCGCCAATAGGCGATCTGCTTGCGCACTTCGGAGGGAGCAGTGCCACCGAAGCTCTTGCGGCTTGCAACCGAAGCCTCGACCGTCAGGACGTCGTAGACCTTGTCGGTTATCGCCGCATTGATCGCCTGGAGATCGGTAAGCAGCAGTTCGGCGAGGTCGCAGCCCTTGCTTTCAGCAAGCGCCACAGCACGGCCAGTCACATGATGGGCGTCGCGGAACGGAAGTCCCACCTCGCGCACCAGCCAGTCGGCAAGATCGGTGGCCGTTGAATAGCCGGAGCCGGCCGCGGCTTTCATGCGGGCGGTATTGACCGTCATGTCGCGGACCATTCCGGTCATGGCGGCGATCGCCAGCTCCAGGCTCTCGGCGGCATCGAAGACCTGTTCCTTGTCTTCCTGCATGTCCTTCGAATAGGCGAGCGGCAGGCCCTTCATGATCGTCAGCAGCGCAACCAGCGAGCCGTTGATGCGGCCGGTCTTGGCACGCACCAGCTCGGCAGCATCCGGGTTCTTCTTCTGCGGCATGATGGAAGAGCCGGTCGAGAAGGCATCCGAGAGACGCACGAAACCGAATTGCGGCGTCGACCAGATCACAATCTCTTCGGCCAGACGCGACAGATGCATGCCGCAGATCGCAGCGATCGACAGGAACTCGATGGCGAAATCGCGGTCGGAGACCGTATCGATCGAGTTGCGGGTCGGCTCGCGGAAGCCAAGCGCCTTTGCCGTCATGTGGCGGTCGATCGGGTAGCCGGTACCGGCCAGCGCTGCCGCGCCGATGGGACTCTCATCCAGATGCTCGATGGCGTGGCGGACGCGCGAACGGTCGCGGCCGAACATTTCGACATAGGCCATGCAATGGTGGCCGAAGGTGACGGGCTGGGCGGTCTGCAGATGCGTGAAGCCCGGCATGACGCTTTCGGCATGTTCTTCGGCGCGGTCGAGGAAGGCTGCGATGAGGTTCGTCAGCATTGCTTCCGTCTTCTGCAGCTCTTCTTTCACCCAGAGGCGGAAGTCGAGCGCCACTTGGTCGTTGCGCGAACGGGCAGTGTGAAGGCGTCCGGCCGCCGGGCCGATCAGCGCGGCAAGGCGGGCTTCGACATTCATGTGAATGTCTTCGAGTTGGCGGGAGAATTCGAAATTGCCGCTTTCAATTTCTGACAGGATCGTGTTTAGCCCGTGAACGATCTTGTCCTTATCGTCCCCGGAAATGATGCCCTGGTGGGCAAGCATCGTCGCGTGGGCGATCGATCCGCGAATATCCTGGGCAAAGAGCTTCTTGTCGAAACCGATCGAGGCATTTATCTCCTCCATGATCGCGTCGGGGCCGGATGCGAAACGTCCGCCCCACATCTGGTTGGAGGATTTGGTGTCCTTTGTGCCGTCGGCCATGAAAGATGCCTGCCTTAAGGGTGCGTGCCCTGGAGAATGAAATGACGACAAGAAAGCTGTTCAGGCTGCCATCCTTGAAATTGATCGCGATAGCCACCGTCGCAGGCATAATTGCCGGTGCGGCAGCGGTTTACATTAAGGAGACCGGGTATGGCAATGCCGGCCGCGAAACGGTCTCTGCCGAGTGCACCGCCGCCAAAGATCTCGCTCAGAAGATTACGCCGCTCGCCAAAGGCGAGGTGGCGGCGATGGTTGCTGCCAACGCGCCGCGAAAGCTCCCGTCCGTCGCCTTTAACGGTCCAGACGGCAAGCCGATGACGCTCGAGAATTTCGCGGGCAAGACCGTGCTTCTTAATCTCTGGGCGACATGGTGCGTGCCCTGCCGCGAAGAAATGCCGGCGCTGAATGCGCTGGAGAAGGAGATGGGCAGCGACAAATTCCAAGTCGTGGCAGTCAATATCGATACCGGAGATGACGAGAAACCGAAGGCATTCCTAAGCGAGACCGGGGTCGATTCCCTACAGTTTTATCGCGACAATACGATTGGTGTCTTCAACAGCCTGAAGAAGGAGGGGCTGGCTTTTGGCCTGCCGGTGACTTTGCTCATCGATGACAAAGGGTGTTTGGTTTCGGCAATGAACGGCCCTGCCGCATGGGATAGCGGCGATGCGAAGGCGCTGATCAAGGGTGCTACAGGATCTTAAAGTTACCGCGTCGGGATGGGTGTTTCGCCGCGGTAGTCGTAGAAGCCGCGGCCGGACTTGCGGCCGAGCCAGCCGGCCTCGACATACTTCACCAGCAGTGGGCAGGGGCGGTACTTGGAATCAGCCAGGCCGTCATGCAGCACCTGCATGATCGAGAGGCAGGTGTCGAGGCCGATGAAATCGGCAAGCTGAAGCGGGCCCATCGGGTGGTTGGCGCCGAGCTTCATCGCCGTGTCGATGGCATCGACAGTGCCGACACCTTCGTAGAGCGTGTAGATCGCCTCATTGATCATCGGCAGCAGGATACGGTTGACGATGAAGGCGGGAAAGTCTTCCGCAACCGTGATGGTCTTTTCCAGCGATGCGACGAATTCTTTTGCGGTCGAAAACGTGGTTTCGTCCGTTGCTATGCCGCGCACCAATTCCACCAGCTTCATCACCGGGACTGGGTTCATGAAATGGATGCCCATGAAGTGCTCGGGCCGGTCGGTTGCCGAAGCCAGACGGGTGATGGACAGCGAGGAGGTGTTCGTCGCAAGCAGCGCGCCCGGCTTCAGCACTGGACAGACCTGCGCGTAGATCTTGCGTTTTACGGCTTCCTCCTCTGTCGCCGCCTCGATAACGAGGTCGGAGGGAGCAAGGTCATTCAGATTGGCGGAGCCGGAGATGCGAGAAAGGGTCGCTTTGCGCTCCTCATCCGTCATCTTGCCGCTCGTTACCTGACGGGCGAGGTTGCCGTTGATGGTCGCAAGACCGGATTCAATGCGCTCCTGTGTCACGTCGTAAAGCTGGACCTTGTAGCCCGCAGCTGCTGAAACATGCGCGATGCCGCAACCCATCTGGCCCGCACCGACGATACCAATCGTTTTCAACACCGCACTCATCTCCAAACCCCCGCGGCAGCTTCCCCGCCCCGCCGTATTGTTCTAATGAAACTGCCGGGCAAAAGGATCGCCCGGCAGCAGTAGTAGCGCCATAAGAGATAATTTTCCAGTCATTCGCAAGTGCGAAAAGCTGGCAATCTGCCTGATTAAAGAGCTTTCTCAAGTTCCGGCAGTGCCTCGAAGAGATCGGCGACGAGGCCGTAGTCGGCGACCTGGAAGATCGGGGCTTCCTCATCCTTGTTGATGGCGACGATGACCTTCGAGTCCTTCATGCCGGCGAGGTGCTGGATGGCGCCGGAAATACCGCAGGCGATGTAGAGCTCCGGGGCAACCACCTTACCGGTCTGGCCGACCTGCCAGTCGTTCGGCGCATAGCCGGCATCGACGGCCGCGCGCGAAGCGCCGACGGCCGCACCAAGCTTGTCGGCGAGCGGCAGGATGACCTCCTTGAATTTCTCGGCGGAACCGAGAGCCCTACCGCCGGAGATGATGATCCTGGCCGAAGTCAGTTCCGGACGGTCGGAGGCCGACAGCGCGTCCTTGACGAAAGTCGAAAGCCCAGGATCGAAAGCAGCCGGAATTGCCTCGACGGACGCCGAACCGCTTGTCTCCGCAGCGGCGAAGGATGCCGTGCGTACGGTGATGACCTTCTTGGCGTCGGTTGCCTGCACCGTCTGGATGGCGTTGCCGGCGTAGATCGGGCGCTTGAAGGTGTCCGGCGAGATGACCTCGATGATTTCCGAGACCTGCGCCACGTCGAGCAACGCGGCAACGCGCGGCAGCACGTTCTTGCCGGTCGAGGTCGCCGCCGCAATGATCGTGTCGTAGCTGCCAGCGAGCGAAACGATGAGATCGGCCAGCGGTTCAGCCAGCTTGTTTGCGAGCTCGCCGCTTTCGGCGAGCAGCACCTTGGAGACGCCGGAAAGCTTGGCGGCGGCATCGGCAGCCGCCTTGGCGCCCTTGCCGGCAACCAGCACAGTGACATCGCCGCCGATCTGGCTTGCAGCGGTCAGCGCCTTGGCGGTCTGGTCGGAAAGGCTCGAATTGTCGTGGTCAGCCAGAAGCAGAATGGCCATGGTCGTATTTCCTTTCTCGAACCTTAGAGGACGCCGGCTTCGGTCTTGAGCTTCTCGACGAGCTCGGCGACCGACTTGACCTTGACGCCCGCCTTGCGGCCCGACGGCTCCTCGGTCTTCAGCACTTTCAGGCGCGGCGTAGTATCGACGCCGAAGTCGGCCGGGCTCTTCTTGTCGAGCGGCTTCTTCTTCGCCTTCATGATGTTCGGCAGCGAGGCATAGCGCGGTTCGTTGAGGCGAAGGTCGGTGGTGACGACGGCCGGAAGCTTGATGTCGATCGTCTGCAGGCCGCCATCCACTTCGCGGGTCACGGTCGCCTTGCCGTCGCCGATCTCGATCTTCGAGGCGAAGGTCGCCTGGGCGGTGCCGAGAAGAGCTGCCAGCATCTGGCCGGTCTGGTTCGAATCGTCGTCGATCGCCTGCTTGCCGACGATGATCAGACCCGGCTGTTCCGCGTCGGCGACGCCCTTGAGGATCTTCGCAACGGCAAGCGGCTCGACGGCATCGTCAGTCTCGACGAGGATCGCCCGGTCGGCGCCCATGGCGAGTGCTGTGCGCAGCGTTTCCTCGGCTTTGGCGGGGCCGATCGAAACAACGATCACTTCCTCGGCCTTGCCGGCTTCCTTCAGACGCAGCGCCTCTTCCACCGAAATCTCGTCGAACGGGTTCATCGACATCTTGACGTTGGAAAGCTCGACGCCCGTGCCGTCCTGCTTGACGCGGATCTTCACATTGTAATCAACCACCCGCTTCACGGGGACCAGAATCTTCATGGGGTCCTTCCTTCAACTCTTTCGCCAAGAAAATGCGCGCTTCGGCGCCGCTCCGATTGTCGAATGGCGACATGGATACGCGTTTTTCCTCCAAATACAACGCTTGCCAGTCGCAGACAGACAAATTGCATCTGCAAATATATGACGCTTACGTTCACGTCAATATTCAGCGCTGCCTGATTTCTAACTTAGCGTCCGGACGCCCCATCCTCAGCGGCGGCAACTGCTCGACTTACCGCCGGCGTGCTGCGAACGGCGCGTGGCGTGACGATCTCACGATCGAACAGCGGTACGCCCTTTCGGCGCATGAAGAAGACGAGTGCGGCGCCAGCTGTGATACCGCCGGCATGGGCACCCCAGGAAACATTGCCGTCCAGATCGATGAACAGCATGAAAAACTGCTGGCCGATCCAAAGGAGCAGCGGCACGAAGGCGGGAAGCGGCAAAGGAACGCGCAAGAAGACAAGAACCCAGACTTTCACGCGAGGGTGAAGGACGACATAGGCTGCAACCACGCCGGAGATCGCGCCGGAGGCGCCGACCAGCGGCGCCTGCGATTCAGACACGAGCAGACCGTGGCAAAGCGCGCCGAAGGCGGCGCAAACGAGATAGAAGATCAGGAAGCGGAAATGCCCCATGGCATCCTCGACATTATCGCCGAAGACCCAGAGGAAGATCATGTTGGAAGCGAGGTGCCAGAAGCCGGCATGCACAAAGGCATGGGTGATGTAGGTCAGCGGCTCCGGAACAATCGCAAGGCCGGGAGCCAGTGTCGCGTAGTCAAAGGCGACCGCTGGTATGTAGCCGAGGCCGACCGCCGTGGCCTGAGCCGTCTGTTCCGGAGCGAAGAAGCCGGTGAAAAGCCAGACGGCGATATTCATTCCGATCAAGCCCAGCGTCACCCACTGGACCTTGATGTGCTTCAGCGTATTGGCATCGTGCAGCGGTATGAACATAAAGCCTGCCCCGGCTCTCGTGATGGCCGGAGCCTACCTGTTTTTTCCGGGAACCCAAAGTACATCCGCGTTGCCGTGGCTATTCGCATGGCGTGCCGCAACGAAAAGGAAATCCGAAAGCCGGTTGACATATTTCAGGGCAGCTTCGCTGACGATTTCGCCTTCCGTGCGGGCGAGTTCCACCATCAGTCTTTCCGCGCGGCGCGCGATGGTGCGCGCCAGATGAAGATAGGCAGCTGCCGAATGACCGCCGGGCAGAACGAAGGATTTCAAGGGTTGCAGATCGGCATTCAATTCATCGATCTCGCTCTCGATCCGCGCCACCTGCGTATCGATGATGCGCAACGGCTCGTGCGCCGGTGGCTTGCCGTCGTCGGGCGTCGCAAGGTCTGCGCCGAGGTCGAAGAGATCGTTCTGGATCAGTATCAGCATTCTCTCGAGAACCGGCATGCCCTGCATATGCAGTCTTGCGACGCCGATTGCGGAGTTGACTTCGTCGATCGTGCCGTACGCTTCCACGCGCAGGTCGTATTTGAGACGGCGCGGTCCGGAAACAAGCGCCGTCGTGCCGTCGTCGCCAGTCTTCGTGTAGATCTTGTTGAGCGTTACCATTGCCTACCCCTTCTTCCCGGCGTTAACTAGGGCGGCCGCCGCCTGTCAGCCAGAGCGTCAGCATGATCAGGATCACAGCGATCGCTTGCAGCAGCACGCGGAGCTGCATCAGCTTGTTGGAAGTGTTCGCGTCGCCGCCCTTCATCATGTTGAAAAGGCCGCGGACCAGCACGAGCGCGACGACGCCCATCATGATGATCGCGAAAAGATAGGTGGCCGTGGACATGGCGGTCGGCTTTCTTGGTCAGTCGGTCCAGCGCATCAGGCGATAGAAGAGATCCGCCGGAAACAGCCTCTTCAGCAGCATGCCCTGTTTTGCCGGAGTCGTTACAGGATAATGTGGCTTCGGATTGTTCGAGTTCAATGCGTGTTGCAACACGGCATAAACGGCGTCGGGTTGAAGTTTATGTCGGTTCTTCGGACCCGTCCCGTCAAGCCGTGCAAGTTGCCGGCGGTAATCTGCCGCATGCACGGAATTGCGGACGTCGATATGCTCCTTGAACTTGGCGAGCGCGTTGGCGGTAAAGCGCGAGGCAATCGGACCCGGCTCGATCAGGCTCACATGGATGCCGCTGCCTTGAAGCTCCATGCGCAAGGTGATGCTCAAGCCTTCGAGCGCGAACTTCGAAGCGGTGTAGGCGCCGCGGAAGCGATAGGGCACGACGCCGAGAATGGACGAGCATTGCACGATGCGGCCCGAGCCTTGCTTTCTCATCAGCGGCAGCACTTGCCGCGTCAACTCGTGCCAGCCGAAGAAATTCGTTTCGAACTGAACGCGCAGCACTTCGGTCGTCAAGTCCTCGACTGCGCCGGGCTGGCCGTAGGCGCCGTTGTTGAAAAGTGCGTCGATGCGCCCGCCACTTACCTCGGCTACATTGCGAACGAAATCAGTGATCGTGTCAGGCCGCGTATAATCCATCAGGAAGGCTTCGATTCCTTCTTCCTGGAGCGGTCCTAGGTCACCGTGCTTTCGCACTGTCGCAAAGACGCGCCAGTCGTCTGTCTTCAGGGCTCGCGCGCAATAGGCACCGATGCCGGATGAGCATCCGGTCACGATGATGGTGCGCTGCTCGGCCATGGAATGATTCCTGTACAAATTGGGACTCGTTTCCCATATTCGAACCGACGATACAATGAAGAATGCCTGGGGATCGAATGCCGAAGATAGTGCGGACGCTCTATGATGTGGCATATGACGCGATCTGCCACCTCATCGAGGATGACGGTTTCGCAATGGCGAGCCACGTCGCATTATCGATCTTGCTGGCGGTTTTCCCCTTTTTGATCTTCGGCACGACGCTCGCAAACTTCCTCGGCGCCGACCAGTTCTCCTCCACGGCCGTCCATCTTATTTTCGATACTTGGCCTGAAGCGATTGCCAAGCCCATAGCCGATCAGGTGTTGCAGGTTCTGACCATCCCGCGCGGCGGGTTGCTGACGGTCTCAGTACTGGCGGCGGCCTACTTCGCCTCCAACGGCGTCGAGGCGTTGCGCATATCGCTCAACCGCGCCTACCGCGTGCAGGAGACGCGACCCTGGTATATCACGCGCCTTGCCAGCCTCGGTTACGTGCTGATCGCCGTGATCATTTTTGCCGCCATCAGCATCCTGCTCGTCGCCGTGCCGTTCGCGCTCGATTATGCCCGGCAGTGGTTTCCGCTCTTTGCCGATACGCTAGAGATTGTTTTCAGCTGGCGAATCTACGGAACACTCTTTGTGCTGACGGTTGGCCTGCTTGTCGTTCACCTCTGGCTGCCTGCCGGCCGCAGGCGGGTTTACGACGTCATTCCCGGGGTCTTGCTGACACTGCTTCTCTGGTTCGCTGGCGCGCTGATCTTCGCCTATTACCTCGCCACCTTCGCGAACTATACGGCGACCTATGCGGGTCTGGCATCTGTGATGGTCGTGCTGATCTTCCTCTACATGGTGGGGGTGATCTTCATCGTCGGCGCAGAGATCAATGCGGCGCTGATGAAATTCCGGGTGCGTGCGATCTTCGCACGCAATTTCCTGAGCGGGCAGGGCAGCAAGCCTTCAAAGACCGACAAGGTGCCGGATGTCGGCCGCCGATAGCCCTTTGCCCCGCAACGCCGCAAGCCCGGTATCGCCATTGCTTTTCGAGAGTTTGCGTCCGCTCGCATCCGTCACCAGCCGATGGTGGTGATAGATCGGCTGAGGCAGGTCGAGCAATACCTGCAGCAGCCGGTGGACCGATGTTGCATGAAAGAGGTCGAGCCCGCGCACGACATGCGTGACGCACTGCAGCGCATCGTCAATCACAACCGAGAGGTGATAGCTCGACGGCGCATCCGAGCGCGAAAGAACAACATCCCCCCACACCGATGGATCGGCCGCAATTTCCCCGGTCTTGCCGTCGCCGGTCTCGCTCCAATATAAAGCATGGCCGGCAACCTGCAGTGCGCGCGTCATATCCAGACGCCAGGCGTGTTTCAGTCCGGAGGCAAACATCCTGCCCCGCTCGCCCTCACTTCGGTCGCGATCATCGGCTGGGTAGTGCGGCGAACCGTCCGGGTCGCGCGGCCAGGGGCTGCCGCCGGCTTCGGAAGCGGACACTCTGGCTCTCACCTGGCCGCGTGTCAAAAACGAAGGATAGACCAGTCCACGTTTGATCAGACCATGCAACGCCGCATGATATTCCGCGAAATGGTCGGATTGCCGCCGGACGGGTTTCTCCCAGCTGATCCCGAGCCATTCGAGGTCGGCATAGATGCCCGCTTCGAATTCGGGTGTACAACGCGTCAGATCGATGTCTTCGATGCGCAGCAACAGGCGTCCGCCCGCGGCCATGTCCTGATTGAGGAAGGCCGAAAGCGCGTGGCCGAGATGCAGCGGGCCGTTGGGGCTGGGCGCAAAACGGAAAACGGGCTTTTGACGCTGAGTCGTGACCATGCTTTCTTCTGCCACGAATTCGAAACTATCGCGAGGCAACGTGCAGATCATCCGAAGCGACGAGGATATCCGTGAGGGACTAAAGCATCTGCTTCGCCTCGATCCGCGGCTCGCCGGTATTGCCGAGGAGGCGGGGCCGATTCCGCTGCGCCTTCATGAGCCGGGTTTTGCAGGCCTTGCGCATATCATTGTTTCGCAGATGGTTTCGCGTGCAAGCGCCGATGCCATCTGGCGACGGATGTCGCCTGCCGAAGGGTTGCTGACGGCAAAAAGCTATGTCGCGCTGCGACCGGATGCCTGGCGGGAATTCGGTCTGTCGCGTGCCAAGGCGACAACGCTCTCGAGCATCGCCGAAGCAGTCGTATCCGGCCGCCTTGATCTCGCACTTCTTTCCTCAAAGCCGCCGGAAGAGGCGCTTGCCGAGTTGACGGCGCTGAAGGGCGTCGGTCCCTGGACGGCAGAAGTCTATCTGATGTTTTGCGGCGGGCATTCAGATGTCTTCCCGTCGGGAGACGTCGCATTGCAGAACGCCGTCGCTGCAGCCTTTGGTCTCGCACAGCGCCCGCAGGCGAAAGCGCTCGCCTCACTTGCCACGGCCTGGTCTCCCTGGAGATCCGTTGCAGCAAGGCTTTTCTGGGCTTACTACGCTCAGAAACTCGGTCGCGGGCTCCTGCCGGTCGGCTGATGGGCTGTGCTCATCGAATTGCCGTTATTGACTGAATTTATTGGACTTCACAAGGCTGTCACAACCAGCCTAATATAAGGATGCAGATGCCGAATCGCTCAGGAGAGTCCCTTGACGATTGCAGTCTCCCCCCAGGCCCTGCCGGCGCTCGTCCTGAACGCTGACTACCGGCCTTTGAGTTATTATCCCTTGTCGCTCTGGTCCTGGCAGGACGCGATCAAGGCGGTTTTCCTTGACCGCGTGAATATCATCGCGGAATACGAACACTCAGTTTCCTCGCCGAGCTTCTCGATGCGGCTTCCAAGCGTTGTCTGCCTCAAGACTTACGTTCAGCCTTCGCGGAACCCGGCCTTCACCCGGTTCAATGTCTTTCTCCGCGATAAGTTCGAATGTCAGTATTGCGGCGAACATGACGATCTGACCTTCGATCACGTCATCCCGCGTGCCCATGGTGGCGAGACGACCTGGCAAAATGTCGTGGCGGCCTGCTCTCCCTGCAATCTCAGGAAGGGCAGCAAGCTGCCGAAGCAGGCAGGCATGTTCCCCTCGCAGAAGCCGTATCAGCCGACCGTGCAGGATCTTCACAACAATGGCCGGCTTTTCCCGCCGAACTATCTGCATGACAGTTGGCTCGACTATCTCTACTGGGATACCGAACTGCAGCCCTGATCGCTGCTATTCCCTTGCTTATGCCGATTTGCGGACGCCGATGAACGCGAAGGCCGCAAGGATCAGGCTGGTGATCACATTCCAGCCGGCAAAGGAAAGACCGAGCACGCGCAGCGCTGCATCCGTGCAGGACGGGCCGGTAACTGTGTTGAGTTCCGTTAGCAGGTCGCCGGCATTCTGTGTCATGCCGCTTGCACTGGTCGAGCAGGTCGCAGGCCCCGCCCAGAAATGCCATTCAACGCCGGCGTGATAGACCCCCATGCCGGCACCGACCACCATTAGGATACCCGCCGCCAAAAGCAGCGCGCGGGCGACCCAGTTCGGCAGACCGAAGAGCGACGCGAGCGCACCGAGTATCGCGATCGGAATGCCGTAGTAATAGGGTTGGCGCTGTAGCAGGCAAAGCGCACAGGGGATGTAGCCGCCGATATATTGGAAGCCTAGCGCGGTGCCGACGACCGCTGACATGCCGAGCGCCAGGAGCAGCGAATAGAAAACGACCGGGCGGGAAAGGGGCGAGGCGATGGCAGTCATGGCGGAACTCCGCGAGGTTGGCTCAGTGGGCAAGGTAGCGATAGACAATATAAAGCACGATGGCGACCACTGCACCGATGCTGACGATATGTCCCAGGCGCTTTTCGATGAAATGGCGGATCGGCTCGCCGTAGCGGCGAAGCAGCCAGGCCAGGAATAGGAAGCGCGCACCGCGGGCGACGATGGCCGAGACTATGAATAGCCATATATTGACGTGGATCACGCCGGACAGGATCGTCACGATCTTAATCGGCGGCAGGTGCGCCAGTCCCGACGTCACCAACAAAAGCAGGATCGTTTCGTAGGTGACATAGGATTTCATCTGCTCGAAGGCATCGAGCTTCCCGTAAAATTCCAGCACCGGCCGCGCCACGGTCTCGTAGGCATAGAAGCCAAGCGCCCAGCCGGCGATCCCACCGAGAACCGAGGCGACTGTAGCAACGATCGCATATCGATATGAGCGCTCCGGCTTGGCGAGCGCCATGGGCAGAAAAAGGACGTCGGCCGGGACGAGAAAGACGGAGCTTTCGACGAAGGCGATAACGGCGAGCCAGACTTCGGCCGATCTGCGGGCCGCAAGAGACATGGTCCAGTCGTATAGTCTGCGGAGCATTCCATTCCTTTCGTGCTGCGGTGCAAAAGCTTTAGGGGGGCAGTCCGGCGCTGTAAATGCCTAGTGTGGCAATGATGCCAGCGTGCCACGAAAATTTTCGTGATCCGTATAGCGGCTGTGCTCCCAAGTCTTCGGGAGATTGCGAATCGGAAAAACCGCTGCAAGCCATGGTGCTGCTCTACCACGCTTTCAGGCACCTGAAGATGCAGCGCGACTTTGCCGCTTCCGGCCGATCCGATCCCCGACGATTTTTAACGCGGAAGCTTATTGGCCTTCGGTCGAAGGCTCACGTTGTTCGGACTGCGCCTCGCGCTTCGCGTTCAGCGCGTTCATCTCCGTGCGCTCCCGTGCCATGTCGCTGACGGCAGATCTCAAAGCAGGGTGGCGGGCCGTGAACATGTTGAAGTCCCGGCGTTCCAGTACCAGGAACTGGCAAAAATCGATGGCAATAACATCGGCCGTCCGCCTCCCGCCGCTCAGGAGCGCCATTTCACCGAAAAATGCACCAGGTTCGAGACGGACGGCGCCGCCGGGAAGACGGACCTCCACGGCCCCGGACGAGAGAAAATACATGCCGTCGCCGCGGTCGCCCTTGCGCATGACGCGTTCACCGGGCAGCGCCGATTTGGGGCGGAAGAGGAGGAGCAGTTCTTCCTGCGAGTGCTCATCAACCTTGGCGAAAAGCGGAAAAGTCTCAATCAATTGCTGAATCTCCAGCTGATGCTGGCGCTCCCGCGCTTCGTTGAGCGCCCTGATCTTTTCAAGCTCGCGGCTGAGTAGCTCATGCCGGCGCCGCCCGTAACGATTGCTGAGCACCGGCCATCTGCCGTGCACATAGGTGTGCAGTGCTTCGGCGCCGGCGCAGACGAGCGGATTGAGCGTGATCGAAATGATCGCGGAGGCGAGGATGACATCCTGTCCGTCGTTCGGCAACAATCCGAGGGAAACGCCGAGACCGGCAAGAATGAAGGAGAATTCGCCGATCTGCGCCAATCCGCCTGAGACGGTCAGCGCCATTCCGATCGGATAGCGAAGCAGCGTGACAATCGCAAAGGAGATGATTGCCTTGCCGACGATGATCAACGCCAGCGCGCTGATGACGACCATCGGCTGGCGTATCAGAATCGATGGATCGAACAGCATGCCGACCGACACGAAGAACAAGACCGAAAAGGCGTTCTGAAGCGGCAGAGAATCGGCCGCTGCCCGGTGACTGAGATTGGACTCGCTCATCACGACGCCCGCGAAGAAAGCGCCGAGAGCGAACGAGACGCCGAAGATTTCGGCAGAGCCGAAGGCGATGCCAAGCGCGATGGCGAGGACCGTCAGGGTGAAGAGTTCGCGCGAGCCGGTTCGGGCGACGAGCGTCAGGAGCCAGGGAACGATCTTCGGGCCGACAAAGATCGCCATGACCGCAAAAGCGCCGACCTTCAACAAAGTCAGCGCGATCGCCAACGAAAGCGGCAGCCCAGCGCCGTGTGCAGCGTCGCTGGCGGCGTGGCCGCCGAGCAATTCGGCAAGGGCAGGCAGCAGCACCAGCGCCAGGACCATCGCCAGATCTTCGACGATCAGCCAGCCGACTGCGACGCGGCCGCTAGCGGAATTCAGGAGGTTTCGCTCCTCCAGAACCTTCAGCAGCACAACGGTGCTCGCCACCGACAGGCTGAGGCCGAAGACGATCCCGGCGCCGAGTCCCCAGCCCCACCATTGGGCGAGTCCGATACCGAGCAGCGTAGCAATGACGATCCGGATGATCGCACCCGGCACGGCGATACCGCGCACTGCAAGCAGGTCCGCGGCGGAAAAATGGAGCCCGACGCCGAACATCAGCAGGATGACGCCCATCTCCGCCAACTGGCCGGCAAGCCCCGTGTCGGCCACGAAGCCGGGCGTGAACGGTCCCATGAGTATGCCTGCGACGAGATAGCCGACCAGCGGCGGCAGTCGCAGCCTGTCGGCCACATATCCCAGCACCGCCGCAAAGACGAAGCTGACGGCGACTGTGGCAATAAGCGTTACTTCCTGATGCACATCCGTCCCTTGATGTTCGTTGGCGGCTGCCACTTTGACCGAAGTGTGAGGGAAATTAAATGCTTGATTTGAGCTCTCGTGTCACCGGCAAATACCGAGCTCCAGCGATACTGAGGTGTTCTCGCGGCGACACCAGTTTGGGGTCAGCTTCGGAGATCAATATAAGCGTACACTAAAACAGAAGACGCTGTCTCATTGGAGATTTCCATGCGAGAAATAGAAGCTGTTGATGTCGCGTTCAAAGGGTCTTTCGGCGCTGTCGAATTCGGATACGTCCGTGAGGTATTTCTTGAGGACGAAGCCTGCTGGGGTCTGTTCGATTCCGAAGGCGACGTGATCTTCGTCGGCGACGACCTGGACGAATGCCGATCCTTTGCTGCAAAGGAGGAGATCAGGATTCAGCTGATCCAGTAGGAGTCGTTGCGTGGTCCCGCACTTCTTGCGGCTCTTTTTGCAAGCACCGCCGCGTTAACTACGCATTCAGCGCGATAAGCACTGGATGTAGTCGTAACTGACGACGAAAGCAATCCTGCTAGAGCGCCGTGACGCTTGCCGCTCTGTCACTGGCTGGGACAAATGGCAGATTTATCAAGTAGAAGCAAAGCCGCTCTTTGTCGGTGGTGCCCCATGCCGGAGTCGAACCAGCACTTCTTTCGAAACTCGATTTTGAGTCGAGCGCGTCTACCAATTCCGCCAATGGGGCAACGGATACCGACGAGCCGGGTGTCTAACATGCGATCGCCCGACCGCGCAAGACGGCGGGCGGGCTTATCTGGCTGAATTGATACGGCTTCCGACGCGACATTCAAGCCTTCTGCGATCATTCAGCGGCGGCCGGTGCCCGTTCGGTCAGGCCGGACTTCTTCAACGTGATGGCGAGGATCGAGGCGAGCAGGCAGAAGGCGCCGGCAACGAAGAAGGCCGGCAGGTAGCTCGAGAGCTCGGTACGCGAAAGGCCGGCACCGTAAGCAGCGGTTGCAGCGCCCAGTTGATGACCAGCAAAGACCCAGCCGAAGACCATGCCGGCCTTTTCCCGGCCGAATCGGTCGGCCGCTATTTTGACGGTCGGCGGAACAGTGGCGATCCAGTCGAGGCCGTAGAAGACCGCGAAGATCGAAAGACCGTAGAAGCTGAAATCACTGAAGGGCAGGAAGAGCAGCGAGAGGCCGCGCAGACCGTAATACCAGAAGAGCAGCCAGCGGTTGTCAAAGCGGTCCGACAGCCAGCCTGAACCGATCGTGCCGAAGAAATCGAAGATGCCCATGACGGCCAGCACACTAGCCGCCGCGACCGGCAAGATGCCGAAGTCGCCGCAAAGCGTGACGAAATGGGTCTGGATCAGGCCGTTGGTGCTGAGGCCGCAGATGAAAAAGGTGGCGAACAGGATCCAGAAAGTCGAAGTGCCGGAGATGTCTTTCAAGACCGTGACCGGCATTTTCAGGGCGCCGATCAGCGTGCCGCGTGCCGGCGGTGACGTGACATGCGTCTCGCCGAGCGAGGGCAGGTTCACGTCCGAGGGCCGGTCGCGCATGAAGGCAAGCACGGCAAGTGCGGCAACCATGATCATGGCGCAGACGAAGAAGACCGTGGAGCGCCAGCCATAGCGTTCCGTCAGCTCCGCCATCAGCGGGAGGAAGACGAGTTGGCCGGTGGCCGAGCTTGCCGAAAGCATCCCGACGACAAGACCGCGATGTTTCGTGAACCAGCGGGCAGATATGGTTGCCGCCAGCACCATGGCCGTCAGGCCGGTGCCGAAACCGACGACGATGCCCCAGAGCAGCAGAAGCTGCCAGAGCGATGTCATGAAGAGTGAGCCGACGAAGCCCGCGCCGATCAGGGCAAGTGCGAAGACGATGACCTTGCGCACGCCGAAATAGTTCATGAAGGCTGCTGCGAAGGGACCCATCAGCCCAAAGAGGAGCAGACGAATCGCAAGCGCGGAGGAAATCTGCGAGGTTTCCCAGCCGAACTCGTCCTGAAGCGGCTTGATAAGTACGCCGGGCGCGCCCATGGCGCCGGCTGTGACGAGCATGGTCAGGAAGGTCGCCCCGACGACGATCCATCCGTAGTGGATGTTGCGGCGTGCAAGGGTGGAGGCAAGCGCAGTAGAAACCATGGGGCAACTTCCATTCGTTGGATACATCAGATTTAGATGATGGCCATCATATTTCTTGCATATTGATGATGGGCATCATATAATTTGTCAAGAGACTATTTTCCGGAGCCGGCTCATGCGCGTCAGCCGCGAAAAATTTGCAGAAAATCGCCAGAAGATCCTGGAGGTCGCGGGCGTGATGTTCCGCGAAAATGGGTTTGATGGCGTCGGCGTTGCCGATATCATGAAAGCCTGCGGACTGACGCATGGCGGCTTTTATGGTCACTTCCAATCAAAGGAAGATTTGCAACTGGAGGTCAGTCGCGCCCTGATCGCCAAGGTGGAAGCGCGGTGGAAGGCTCTGATTGCAGGTGCGCCTGATCGCCCCCTGGAAGCCCTCCTCGACCACTATGTTTCCTGGTTATCCGTCGACAATCCAGGTTCGAGTTGCGTCTTCGTGGCGCTGATGGAAGAGGTGAGCCGCAGCAGCGGTGCCGTGCGGGAGACATTCAATGATGGACTTTCCACACTTGTCGATATCCTGGCCGAGATCGTTCAGGGCGACACACCGGAAGAGCGCCGCGAGAACGGCTTTACGACGCTCTCGTCCATGATGGGGGCCGTCAGCCTGGCGCGCGCGGTCGAAAATCGCGAACTGGCGGGCCAGTTCCTGTCGACGATGCGGGAGAAGTTGGCACCGGCAAAATCCGTCGATGCCTAAGCGACGCGGTTAAGCTTATCTGCGTTATTTGAAGCCTTCCACGTGATGCGGCACATACGGCTCTTCGAGAGCGGCGACGTCCTCGGCGCTGAGCTTGACAGTCAATGCGCCAACAGCGTCCGAGAGATGATGCGGCTTTGATGCGCCGATGATCGGTGCGGTCACTGCGCTCTTCTGCAAGATCCAAGCGGTGGCGATCTGGGCACGAGAGACTCCATGCGCTTTCGCGAGCCGTCCGACTGTCTCGATGATTTTGCGGTCGGCATCTTCGGCCTGCCGATAGAGCGTCTTGCCGAATTCATCCGTTTCCGTGCGGGCGGTCTTCTCGTCCCAGTCGCGCGCCAGACGGCCGCGGGCAAGGGGACTCCAAGGGATGACGGCAATCTTCTGATCCTCGCAGAAAGGCAGCATCTCGCGTTCTTCCTCGCGATAGAGAAGATTTAGGTGATCCTGCATGCTGACGAATTGCGTCCAGCCGTTCAGCCGCGATGTATAGACCATCTTCGCGAACTGCCAGGAATACATGGAGGAGGCGCCGATATAGCGTGCCTTGCCGGCCTTCACGACATCGTGCAACGCCTCCAGCGTTTCCTCGATTGGTGTCGTGTAATCGAAGCGGTGGATCTGGAAGAGGTCGACATAATCCGTGCCGAGCCGGCGCAGGCTGTTGTCGATCTCGTCGAAGATTGCCTTACGAGAAAGGCCGGCGCCGTTCGGGCCGGGGCGCATGCGGTTGAAGACCTTGGTCGCGAGCACGATGTCCTCCCGCTTCGCGAAATCCTTGATTGCCCGCCCGACGATTTCCTCCGACGAGCCGTCGGAATAGGTATTCGCCGTATCCAGGAAATTGATCCCGAGATCGAGCGCTTGCTTGATGATCGTGCGGCTTTCCTCCTCGCCGAGCGTCCAGACGTGGTTGCCGCGACCCGGATCGCCGAAGGTCATGCAACCGAGACAAATCTTCGAAACTTCGAAGCCAGTGCCTCCGAATTTGACATAGTCCATGAAATGACTCCGTGAATGAATCTCAAGCCCCGAGACGCCTCGGGATGATGTAGGGCGCAATGGGTGAGAATGTCAGCGATCCCGGACAGGTATATTTTAGGGAGATCGGCGCGGTCATGACCCCTGGAGCTTTGAAGCACGCGATTCGGCGATCTTGCGCTTGATCGCTGCAAAGTGTTAGCTGGTGCAGCACTCATTGGATTTCGAGCATGAGACTGCCTGCCTGCGATCGCTATGACGATCTTTATCGCGATTTTGCGTGGGAGATTTCGGAAGATTTCAATATCGGGCGTGCCGTAAGCGACGAATGGGCGGCGCAGGCGCCGGAACGCATCTGTCTTGAACATTTCAGCCCGGATGGCCGCCATCTGTCGATGACCTACGGTGCGCTGGCGGAGCGCTCGTCGTCTTTTGCCAGTGCATTAAGGTCGCTTAGCATTCGCCGTGGCGATCGCGTGGCGCTGCTTCTGCCGCAATGTTTCGAGACGGTGATCGCCCATGTGGCGATCTACAAGATGGGCGCGATTGTGCTGCCGCTCGCGCTGCTCTTCGGCGTCGAAGCGCTGGAATACCGACTGAGAACGTCAGGCGCCGCCGTGATCGTCACCAACTCCTTCGGCCTCGAGCGTGTGAACCAGATTCGCGAAAACCTGCCGGAACTTAGGACGGTTATCAGCATCGATGGCGGCGAAGCGCTTGCTTTCGGAGCACTCGCCGAGGCGCATCCGCCGATTTTCGACGTTGCTAAGACCAGCCCGGACGATCCGGCGTTGATGATCTTCACATCAGGCACGACGGGGCCGCCGAAGGGCGCGTTGCATGGCCATCGCGTTCTGGCGGGCCACATCCCCGGAATGCAATTTGCGCATGAAGGTTTTCCGCAGCCCGGCGACAAGGTCTGGACGCCGTCCGACTGGGCCTGGGCGGGCGGGCTGCTGAATGCGCTGCTGCCAAGCCTCCTGCTTGGCGTTCCTGTCGTTTCCTCTCCGGCGCAGAAATTCGACGCCGATATGGCCTATCGCATCATGGCCGAGATGAAGGTGCGGAATGCCTTCATTCCGCCGACAGCGCTGCGTCTGCTGAAATCGATCAGTGATCCCCGTGCGAAATTCGATCTCAATCTGCGGACAATCGGCTCCGCTGGCGAATCGCTCGGCCGAGAAACCTATGAATGGGCGCGGCAGACGCTCGGCATCTCCGTCAACGAATTCTATGGCCAGACGGAGTGCAATTTCGTGCTCTCCTCGAGTGCAGGCTACGGTGTCACGAAAGCCGGCGCGATCGGCCGTGCGGTTCCCGGTCATCAGGTCGCGATCATCGGCGAGAATGGTGATGAGTTGCCCGCCGGCGAGTCAGGCCAGATTGCTATCAAGGCGCCCGATCCGGTGATGTTCCTCGGTTATTGGAACGACGAGGAGGCAACCAGGAAGAAGTTCATCAACGGCTGGCTGCTGACCGGGGATCTCGCTCACCAGAATGAAGAGGGTTACGTCACATTCGAGGGCCGGGACGATGACGTCATCACCTCGTCAGGCTATCGCATCGGTCCCGCAGAAATCGAGGACTGTCTATCCGGCCACCCGGCCGTGCAGCTTGCCGCCGTCGTTGGCAAGCCGGACGCGGTGCGTACCGAGATCGTCAAAGCTTATATCGTGCTTTCGCCTGACCACACGCCCAGCGATGCGCTTGGCGCTGAAATCCGCGACTGGGTGAAGATGCGGCTTTCGATGCATGAATATCCGCGAGAGGTGGAATTCGTGGATGCACTTCCGCTGACGACGACAGGCAAGGTCATCCGCAGACTTCTGCGCGAAAAGGCGGCCGGCGAGGGGCCTAACCGCGCCGTGTGAGCGATATGATCTTCTCGCGCAGCATCTTTGCCATATTGCGGGTGCTGCGATACATGTGCAACTGAGCGGCAGCCTGCCGGACATCGCGGTCGCCGTTCTGCGTCAGGCCGATCACCAGCGTTCCCATTTCCTCGCGCTCCTGCCAGAAACGGCTCATGATCGGATGATCCGGCACCGCGCAGGAATCGGAACGCACGATATTCGCATCGTCGAGATGCCATTCCGTCAGTTCGGCCATCAGCAGCTTGCCCGGTGAATAGCGGGCATAGGCCTCGTTGTAGGCTGTCTTCCAGGTGTAGGCCTCGCCGCCCATCATCAGCACGACTGTTGCCGCGATTGCCTTGCCGTTCAGGTCGATTGTGTGAATACGCACAGCGTCGATCGCCGCGAGGTTCGAGACGGCTTCTCGGGCGAAGGCAGTGTGGTAGCGGTCGGTCGCCAGCGCACTACGCTTCTTGCCTTTCCAGCCGCCGGCTTCCATTGTCAGGAATTCCTCGAACCGCGCATGAACATCGCGGGGCTGCCGCGCAACGACATAAACGGCAGTGCCTAGCTCTTCCAGCTGCCGCCACTGACGGCGCATTTCTCTCATATGCGAGGAAGAGATGGTATGACCAAGATAACCCATGGCGTCTTCCTCGCTTTTCAGCATCGGCCGCTGGAACGGATTGGTGACCGTGACCGGCAGGTTGCGGCTCAGCGCGACGGCCTTTGCCACGCGGGCAAAGATGCCGTTCAGGCGAATATCCGGCAGCACCAGCGTTGCAGGAAGGTTCAGATCGTGCGCCGTCAAGCCCTCAAAAAGGTTGTCCAGCGTCTCGGCTGCATCTTCTGCGTCGACCAGGGGAGTGCCGAGCGGTGCGAAGCTGTTCGACCATGCGCGGATGATCGAGGGGCCGACGGCAAAGCCGGGTCTTTCGACGGAGAACGGCATCAGGAAGCGCAAGCGGCTGCGTTGGCCGTTCTCGTCGCGGATCAGCGCGAAATTCACCTGCCGGTCTTCAAGCCGCGGCATGGCGGGCGCGAGGAAGCGGCCGGTGAAGAAAACATTCGGCTCCATCGCGCGGTTCGAAAGGAAATCCAATTCGTCCTGCAATTCATAGCCGAGTTTGCCGGGATAGAGGCAGAGCTCGCGGCCCGGGCGCCCGATCTCAATGCGCGCTTCGGCCTGCGGCAGGTCGAAGCGTATCGAGGCAAGCTCGTGAACCATGCGGTTGGCATTGGTATCTGTGCTTTCGGTGACGGGGGGGACACGCACCATTATCGGACTCTCGTTTCTATTGTTGCCGGCGGGTGGCTGAACGCAAAAAGGACAATGCCGAGCGCCCGGCGCACGGCGATGTGCAGCAGGATCGCTTCCACACCCATTGCCGATGCCGTCGCAATAGCGGTGCCGATGGTGCCGAGGTGCGGGATCAGGGCGATGTTCAAGGAGACGTTTGCCGTGAGCGCGGCGACATAGAGGGCAACACAGAGGTTTTGCTTTCCGGCCATCATCAGCAGCGTTTCGGCCGGGCCGACGAGGGCTTTGGCCAGGATGCCCGCAAGCAGGATCGCCATCAGGACATAACCTGCGGTAAAGGCGCCGCCGAAAAGCGACAGCAGAAGGTGGCCGAATGCCACGACTGCAAGCCCGATGGCGAGTGCCGGCCAGAAGGTCCACCGCGCAGCGTCTATCGCCGCTGCGGCAAGCTGCTCGCGGGTGCCGGCTGCGATAATGCTGGAAAAGCGCGGACCGGAGGCAGCCTTTACCGAGAACATGATGAAATGCACCAGCGCTATCGTTTTTGCCGCGGCAAAATAGATCGCCACGTCGTGCGGCTCGAGGAAGATGCCGACGACAAGGACGTCCGAGTTGGTCAAGAGGAAGCTCACGCCTTCGACCAGGAAAATCGGGAAGGCGATGTTCAGCCAATTGAGGAAATCGACCTTGCGCGGTCCTTCGCTATAGTGGCGGCGCAGGCGGAAAAGAGTCGCGATATATTGGCCGAGGGTGGTGACATAGGCTGCGGCCAGCGCGGCCTTCATGGCGGTGACGGCGGAATGCTCCACACCGGCGCCGATCGCCATCAGCATGAAGAGAATGATGAGCACAGGCCGGATGATGTAGACGGGGCTTAGCGCCATGACGGGCCAGTGATTGGCGCGCGAGGTGCCTTCCAGAATGTCGCCGAGCGCGATCATCGGCATGGCGAGAAGGCCGAGGAAGACGGGAACGAGATAGTAGGGCTCGATCCTGTCACCCAGGAAATGCAGTCCTGCCATACCGGCAGCCATCACCAGCGTTCCGGAAAGCATGGCGAAGACGCGGGCCGTTCCCGTCAGGCCACGAATTTCCTCAAAGGCACCCACAGCCTTGTATTGCGGCAGGAAACGAACGATCGCCGTGTGAAAGCCGAGACACGAGAGATCGCCGAACAGGACGATCAGAACCCAGACAAACACGAAGATCCCGTATTCATATTCGCCCATGAGGCGCGCGAGAATGATCTGGGAAATGAAGGCGAGGGCGGCGCTCAGGATGCGGATCGAAAAGGCGGTGAGCGCCATGCGCTGTGCGGTTGCCTTGTCGCCGTGTCCGGTCAGAACTGCGGCAAGCATGCGAAGCAGTCGGCCCCCCGCCGGACGCAGGCCCGCAGGCAGCAGTCTTTCCGCTGTTTCAATGACCGCCATTACGAACACGCAACACTCTGAACTCAGGCAATTCGTATCGGAAGTCTTGCCAGATCAGGGTTAAGAAACGGTTGTGGCGAGCACATTATCCTTAACCGCCAGCGCAATTCACACAAAAGAAATGCCGCCCGAGGCGGCATTTCTTGAGCTTCCTGCTGTTGCTCAGGCTTCGGCAAATGCACCGTGGCAATGCTTGAATTTCTTGCCCGAACCGCAGGGGCAGGACTCGTTGCGGCCGACCTTGCCCCAGGTGGAGGGGTTGTTCGGATCCCGATTTTCCGGAGAGACGGTCACTTCGGATGCCTGATAGACCGGCCCGAAATCGTTCTCGCCCGTGTCGGGGTCCAGGTGCTGGGCGTGCATGACCGGCAGTTCCGGCTCGGCGGGCGCCTGCTGGACCAGTTCGACGCGCATCATCTGCGCGGTCACTGCCTGGCGCAGGCTGTTCAGCAGCGTCTGGAAGAGCTCGAAGGCTTCGGACTTGTATTCCTGCAGCGGATCGCGCTGGGCATATCCGCGGAAGCCGATGACGGAACGCAGGTGATCAAGGTTGACGATATGCTCGCGCCAGAGATGGTCCAGCGTCTGCATCACGATCGAACGCTCGACATAATGCATGATATCCGGGCCGAAGCGCTCTGCCTTTTCGGTGAAGGCGGCGTTGGCAGCTTCGGTCAGGCGCTCGCGAATGTCGTCCTCGGCAATGCCTTCTTCCTTCACCCAATCCTCGATTGGCAGATCGAGGTTGAGAAGCGCGGCGACCTGCTCCCTCAGTCCGGCAGCATCCCACTGCTCGGCATAGGCACGCTCGGGAATGTGCTTCTCAACGAGGTCTTCGATGACCTCGCGGCGCATGTCGGAAACCGTCTCGGAGATGTTCGAAGCCTCCATCAGTTCAAGGCGCTGCTCGAAGATCACCTTGCGCTGATCGTTCAGAACGTCGTCATACTTCAGCAGGTTCTTGCGGATATCGAAGTTGCGGGCCTCGACCTTCTTCTGGGCGCGCTCCAGAGCCTTGTTGATCCACGGATGAACGATTGCCTCGCCTTCCTTGAGACCGAGCTTCTGCAGCATGCCGTCCATGCGGTCGGAGCCGAAGATGCGCATCAGGTCGTCCTGAAGCGACAGGTAGAACTTGGAGCGGCCCGGGTCACCCTGACGGCCGGAACGGCCACGGAGCTGATTGTCGATGCGGCGGCTTTCATGGCGCTCCGTCGCGATGACGTAGAGACCGCCGGCAGTGATCGCCTGCTCCTTGAGTTTCTGGATCTCCGCGGTGATCGCCGAAATCTTGGCGTCGCGCTCCGGACCGGGCTCGACTTCGCCAAGCTCGCGCTCGATGCGCATGTCGAGGTTGCCGCCGAGCTGAATGTCGGTGCCGCGGCCCGCCATGTTGGTTGCGATCGTGACCGCGCCCGGTACGCCGGCCTGCGCAACGATATAGGCTTCCTGCTCGTGATAGCGGGCGTTCAGGACCTGGAAGTCCTTGAAACCCTGCTTGCGCATCAGTTCAGCCAGAAGTTCGGATTTTTCGATGGAGGTTGTGCCGACAAGCACCGGCTGGCCGCGCTTCTGGGCGTCCGCTATCTCGGCGATGATCGCTTTGTATTTTTCCTCAAAGGTCCGGTAGACCTCGTCGTCTTCGTCGAGACGCTGGATCGGCAGGTTCGTCGGCACTTCGACGACGTCGAGGCCGTAGATGTTGGCGAATTCTTCCGCTTCCGTCTGCGCCGTACCAGTCATGCCGGCGAGCTTGTCGTACATGCGGAAATAGTTCTGGAAGGTGATCTGCGCCAGCGTTTGGTTTTCCGGCTGGATCTGTACCTTTTCCTTGGCTTCCAGCGCCTGATGCTGCCCTTCCGAATAGCGGCGGCCCGGCATCATTCGGCCGGTGAATTCGTCGATGATGACGATTTCGTCGTTGCGGACGATGTAGTCCTTGTCACGCTGGAAGAGCTTGTGAGCCTTCAGCGCATTGTTGACGTGGTGAACGATCGCAACGTTTTCTATGTCGTAGAGCGCGCTGCCTTTCAGGAGGTCCGCCGCCTTCAGCAGACCTTCGAGCTTTTCAGTACCAACTTCGGAAAAGTTCGCCGAACGTTGCTTCTCGTCGATTTCGTAATCTTCTTCCGACAAGAGCGGAATAAAGGCGTCGATCGTATTGTAGAGATCGGAGCGGTCGTCGAGCGGACCGGAGATGATAAGCGGCGTGCGCGCTTCGTCGACCAGGATCGAGTCCACTTCGTCGACGATGGCGAAGTTATGGCCGCGCTGAACCATCTGGCCCTTCTCGTACTTCATGTTGTCGCGAAGATAATCGAAGCCGAGTTCGTTGTTGGTCGCGTAGGTGACGTCGCATTTGTAGGCGGCAGCGCGCTCCTCGTCCGACAGACCATGAACGATGACGCCCGTGGTAAGCCCGAGGAAGTTATAGATGCGACCCATGTTGGCCGCGTCGCGGCGGGCGAGGTAGTCGTTGACGGTGACGACGTGGACACCCTTGCCGGAAAGCGCATTCAGGTAAACCGGCAGCGTCGCAACCAGCGTCTTACCTTCGCCGGTCTTCATTTCGGCGATGGCGTTGGAATGCAGGATCATGCCGCCGACAAGCTGCACGTCAAAGGGCCGCAGGCCGAGGACGCGGCGCGAAGCTTCGCGCACGACGGCGAATGCCGGAACGAGGATGTCGTCAAGCGTCTTGCCGTCCGCCAGCATCTTGCGGAACTCGACCGTCTGGGCGGCGAGCTGCTCGTCGCTCAAGGCCTTCGTCTTCTCTTCAATCGAGTTGATGGCGGCGACGTTCGGCTGGAACGACCGCACGCGGCGGTCGTTGGCAGAGCCAAATATTTTGCGGGCGAGACCGCCGAAGCTGACCATATGACTGGTCCTTTCTCAATATTCATCTCTGGCTTTTCTTACACGCACACCCAGCCGAAAATCAGGCACACGTGTCGAAAACGCCAGGAAACTTTTCTGGACGCGAGGTTGCGTGACAGATAAGAGGGGGGTCGAATGATGTCAACGGATTTGGCTGATATAGAAAGGCCACATTCCAGTGTTGATGGCTGTTTTGGGCTGGATTCACGAATGCTGAAGCCGGTGGTGTAACTCTGAAAGGTTATTTGATGTTGAGCTACAACAAACTCGCCGTGATGGCGCTTGCAACTTTTGTTGCGCTCCAGGCGCCGGTCTATGCGGAAGACAAGCCGGATGCCGTCGTTGCTAAGGTCGGCGATCTTGAGATCCATCAGTCGGAACTCGATCTAGCCGTCGCCAACCTCGATCCCCAGCTCGCACAGCTTCCGGACGATCAGAAGAAGGTTGCTGCGCTTTCGGCTGCGATTGACGTCAAGCTGCTCGCCGCCGATGCCTCCGCCGAGAAGCTCGATCAGACCAGCGAATTCAAGAAGCGCGTACAGTATCTCTCGGATCGGGAACTGCATAATGCCTATTTCAAGAAACATGTCGTCGATACCGTTACCGACGATGAAGTGAAGGTGCGCTATGACAAGGAAGTCGCAGCCCTTCCGAAGCAGGAAGAAGTTCACGCCCGCCACATCCTCGTGAAGACGGAGGACGAGGCCAAGGACGTCATCAAGCAGCTCGATGGCGGCAAGGACTTCGCAAGCCTTGCGAAGGAAAAGTCCACCGACCCGAATAAGGCTGACGGCGGCGATCTCGGCTATTTTACCAAGGGCCGCATGGTCAAGGAATTCGAGGATGCAGCCTTCTCTCTCGAAAAGGGCACCTATTCCAAGACGCCGGTGAAGACCGATTTCGGCTTCCACGTCATCAAGGTTGAAGACAAGCGCGACGCTCCGCCGCCGCCGTTCGATCAGGTCAAGGACCAGGTTCGTCAGCTCGTCATGCGTGACAAGTATCTTGCGCTCCTCGCCAAAGCGAAGGAAACGTCCAAGGTCGATATCATGGACGAAACGCTCCGCAAGGGCTACGACGACGCGAACAAGCAGCAGGCGCCAACAACGCAGCCGCAGCAGTAAATTCCATCAAGGGCCCGGTTCTGCCGGGGCCCTTCACTATCCTCTGTTTTTGCATTTCCGGACGGCGAACCGGTTTCCACTTCGCCTGGAAATGCCCCATAGCCAGGTCGATCATTATGTCCGGTTCTGTTTCTCCGCTCGCTCCGAAAACCTTTGCCACGATGCCCGCGCTGCGCGGTTTGCGCATGGCGACCGCTTCTGCAGGCATCAAGTATAAGAACCGGACGGACGTGCTGATGATGGTCTTCGACAAGCCGGCGGCCGTTGCCGGGGTCTTCACGCGATCGAAGTGCCCGTCGGCGCCGGTCGATTTCTGCCGCGCCAATCTGCCGCATGGCGTGGCGCGAGCCGTCGTTGTCAATTCCGGCAACGCCAATGCCTTCACCGGTCTGAAGGGACGCCAGGCAACCGCATTGACGGCGAAGTCGGCTGCCACAGCCGTCGGCTGCGCCGAGAACGAAGTCTATCTGGCCTCGACCGGCGTGATCGGGGAGCCACTGGATGCAACGAAATTCGCAGGCGTTCTCGATCGAATGCATGCGGAGGCGGCCAGCGATATCTGGTTCGAAGCCGCCAAAGCGATCATGACCACGGACACCTATCCGAAGGTTTCGACCCGCAGTGCCGAAATCGCCGGTGTAAAGGTGACGATTAACGGCATTGCCAAGGGCGCCGGGATGATCGCACCCGACATGGCGACCATGCTTTCTTTCGTCGTTACCGATGCCGACATCGCGCCTGCCGCTTTGCAGTCCCTGCTTTCGAATGGCGTCGGCCCGACCTTCAATTCGATGACGGTGGATAGTGATACGTCCACTTCCGATACGCTGATGCTGTTTGCGACGGCTGCCGCGGCCGAGGACGGCCAGGTCCGCATCGAGCGTGCCGACGATCCGCGCCTTGCCGCCTTCCGCGCAGCGCTCAATGAAGTGCTGAAGGATTTGTCGCTGCAAGTCTGCCGCGATGGCGAAGGCGCCACCAAGATGCTGGAAATCACTGTGACCGGTGCCGAGAGCGACGCGGCGGCCAAGCGCATTGCTCTTTCGATCGCCAATTCGCCCCTGGTGAAGACGGCTGCCGCCGGCGAAGACGCCAATTGGGGCCGTATCGTCATGGCCGTCGGCAAGGCCGGCGAGATGGCCGATCGCGATCGGCTTGCCATCTGGTTCGGCGATGTCCGTGTTGCCGTTAACGGTGAGCGCGACCCCGATTACTCGGAGGAAGCCGCCTCGAATGTGATGAAGAAGCAGGATATTCCTGTCAAAGTCGATATCGGGCTCGGCGCGGGTACCGCTACGGTCTGGACCTGCGACCTCACAAAGGAGTATGTGGCGATCAACGGCGACTACCGGAGCTGATCGTTCATTGACTGAAACGTTGTCCCAAAAGGCAAATCTGCCACTGGTACGAAGGCTCGAAGCCGTCGGCTTCCGGGCGTGGCCGGCTTCCTCCGTGCAATATGACGGCAGCTGGCAGGTGCGGCTGACGGCCGGCCATCCGTCGAACCGGTTGAATTCCATCGTGCCGCTCGACCCTTCGGATCATCGCGACGTCGAAGTCCGGCTGGAGAAGGCGAGCCGCAGGTTCGAGGCTTACGGCCGTCCGGCCGTTCTTCGCCAAACGCCGCTTGCGTCGCCGGTTCTGATCGATCTCGTCAAGGAGCGGCAGTGGACGCATTTCGATGAGACAATCGTCATGACCTGCGACCTGACGCATGCCGAACTACCGGACACACTCGATCACCTGCCGACACATGACATCGGTCGCTTCGTCGATGCCAATCTCTCGACGGATCAGGTCTCCCCGAAGCTGAAGCCCGCGCTTGCGGAAATCATCAACGCGATAGGACCGCCGTGCGGTCTCTTCATGATCGAGGATCCGGAAACCGGTCCGCTTGCAAGTGTGCTTTGCGTTCAAGACAACGATCTTGCCGGCATTATGTCGCTCTCAGTGGCTAAGGAGCGGCGGCGCGAGGGTCTCGGCCTTGAAATTCTGACGTCTGCCCTTCGCTGGGCGCGCATGCGCAGCGCCCGCTCGGCCTGGTTGCAGGTCAAGGCCGCGAACGAACCGGCTCTGGCGCTCTATGATCGTTTCGGTTTCCGTGAAGCTTATCGCTATTGCTACTGGCGCCAGGAACAGGCGCAATGAACGAAACCGGCAAGAAGATTCTGTTGGTTGCCGCATGCGCGCTGATCGATTCCGACGGCCGTATTCTTCTGGCACAGCGTCCGGAGGGAAAGTCGCTTGCCGGCCTGTGGGAATTTCCTGGCGGCAAGGTCGAACTGGGGGAAACGCCGGAGGAAACTCTGGTGCGCGAACTTGAGGAAGAACTCGATATCCGGACCAAGATCGCTTGTCTCGCACCATTGACATTTGCCAGCCACAGCTACGACACATTTCACCTCCTGATGCCACTTTATGTCTGCCGCCGCTATGAGGGTATTCCGCATGGCAAGGAAGGCCAGGCTTTGAAATGGGTAAAACCTATGGCTCTCAGGGATTACCCGATGCCGCCCGCCGATGAGCCGCTGATCCCGATGCTTCAGGATCTGCTTTAGCGAATTATCGCTTTCTTGCGGCAAAGTGCCGTTTTCGGTCAGGGTTATTAATCGATCGTTTATCACCTTCTGCCTAAGATCGGCCTCAATCAAGCAACTGGCGTATTTGTAAAAGGCTTGACGTATGGACGACGATTTCTGGAAAGCTGTCCGGGAGAAAGAACAGAGCTCGAATGCTTCGCGCAGGACGGGCGCGCTCAATCTCGCTTTGCTTTTCGGCACTGCCGCCGTTGCCCTGACGCTCATCCTCACGCCGATGCTCGCCGACAAGTCCAAGTCGAGCGTTTTCGCCAGTGTTCCGGCTGAGTTCGATACGATCACGACCGGATCGATCCCGGGCACGGAAAACGGCAAGCGCTACACGATCCGACGTAGCGTCCTGCAGGAGACGCCCGGCTCGGTTTGCGTCGTGCAAGGGTACGGTTCAGGAGCCGGTTGCTGAAGAAATTAGGTCTCCGCCGCATTGCGAAAGGTTTGTCATGCGCATTCTGAAAGCTTTCCTTGCAGATGCCCGTGGCGCGACCGCCGTCGAATACGGTCTCCTGGCCGCCCTGATTTCAGTGGCCCTTATCGGTGGGCTGACGACCTTCGGCAACAGCCTGCAAGACACTTTCAATACCGTGAGCAACAATCTCGATAGTGACTAAGCGCCGAACTGGAAGCTCTACTTCCACTCACTGTTTCAGCTTGTGCTCTTCCACGCGCAAAGCATCGGCAAGCCGCGCTTTCGCCGAGCCTGGCTGCAACGGCTTCTGCTGGCTTTCATGCGGCGCCCATCCTGAAACATAAATGATCGAGAACATCGCTCTGATACGCCCGTCTGGATCGGAATAGCGCTCGGCATAGATTTCCGCCGCGCGGAGGAAGAATGCGCGGGTGGGCGGCTTGCGGCTGCGGGCCGCGAGGGGATTGGCCATGCCCATAGCGCGCAGGTCTTTCATCAACGGGAAGATGGAGTCGTAGCGGACCGTATAGACCTCGGCGTCGATTACCGGCAGCGCGAAGCCGGCGCGCTGGAGGAGGCCGCCGACGTCGCGGACGTCGGCGAACGGGATCACGCGTGGGCTGGCGCCGCCGGTCATCTCCGCTTCCGTTGCAAGCAGAACGTCCCGAAGCTCCTGAAGAGTACCGGCTCCTGGGATTGCCGCAAGAAACAGGCCGTCGGGCCTGAGGGCGCGGCGTATCTGGATGAAGACGCCGGGCGTGTCGTTGGTGAGATGCAAACAGAGCGGCGCAAGAATGAGATTGGCTGATTGCGGTTCGATCGGCACGTCCTCAAGCGGCGCCGTGACCAGCACGTCGTTAGGCGCGGCAAATACCTGCTCTGCCTCGACCCGGGTCATCGCACCGATCTTGCCCGTTGCAATTGCTGCCCGCGCCGCTGCTCCTGTCATCCCATGCAGCTCCACGGCGGTGTCGAAATGGCGTTCGACGACGGCCAGCCGGTCGGCAAGTTCCGCGGCAGCAATATCCAGAAGGAAGGCAGCTTTCGGATCCGCGTTTTTCAGCGCGCGACGGCGGTTTGCGGCGATCGCGGTCCGGTCGAAGATCATATCCATACGGATGTCCATAATCCTGCGAGCGAAGGGCGGCAAGGCGGATTTTCCTTTCTTGCCGAAAGCGCTAGTCTTCGCCAATGGGGCTCATCAATTTTCAAACGGCCGGGGGCCTGCTGGGGGCAATCGCCCCACGCAACAGGTTGGGCTCGGCGCAACGGCGCGCGAGGACAATGTGCGCGGTGCGTTCGCGATCGCCAAGGGCCGGAAAAACGGTGTTTTCGGCAAGGGCATCGTCGTATAGACGACGTCGATACGAGCGGTGCTAACCTCCGTGCGGCAACCCGCACGCTTCGGCGGGCGGGCGGGCGCCGTGGGCATCACGGTTTTAACCTTTGCAAGCGCTTTCGCAGAACCTATATGACAAAGGAAAACTGGCATCCATTTGGAGACCATATATGGCACCTGTCACCATCTATACGCGGCAGTTCTGCGGCTATTGCACCCGCGCCAAGTCCCTCCTCGAAGAGAAGGGGATCGATTATGTCGAACACGACGCGACCTTTTCGCCAGACCTCCGCCAAGAGATGCTTGGCAAGTCAAACGGCAGGACGACCTTCCCGCAGATCTTCGTTGGCGCGCAGCATGTCGGCGGATGCGATGATCTTTATGCACTGGAACGGGCCGGCAGGCTCGATCCCATGCTGGTAGCCCAAAGGGGGGACCGATGACGTTCAAGGCCGCTGCCGTTCAGATGTGTTCCGGTGTCGATCCGGCAAGGAATGCCGCCTCTATGATGCACTTGGTGCGTGAAGCAGCAGCCCAAGGCGCGATCTATGTGCAGACGCCGGAAATGACCGGCATGCTGCAGCGCGACAAGATTTCCGCGAAAGCGGTGCTGCGCGACGAGACCGACGATATTATCGTCAGGACGGCATCCGCGCTTGCTGCTGAACTTGGCATCTACTTGCATGTAGGCTCGACGGCGATCGCCCTCGATGACGGCAAGATCGCCAATCGCGGCTTTCTCTTCGGCCCAGATGGCAAAATCCTGAATCGCTACGACAAGATCCACATGTTCGATGTCGATCTCGATCACGGTGAAAGCTGGCGGGAAAGTGCTGCCTATCGTCCGGGTTCGGAGGCGCGCGTCCTGTCGCTGCCCTTCGCGGAAATGGGCTTTACGATATGCTACGATGTCCGGTTTCCTGCGCTTTTCCGCGCCCAGGCGATTGCAGGGGCGGAAGTCATGACTGTGCCTGCCGCGTTCACGAGGCAGACGGGTGAGGCGCATTGGGAAATCCTGCTTCGCGCCCGCGCCATCGAAAACGGGGTCTTCGTCATTGCCGCGGCCCAGGCTGGAGTCCATGAGGACGGCCGCGAGACATACGGCCATTCGATGATCATCGATCCCTGGGGTAAGGTGCTGGCGTCGGCCGGCGGTACGGGCGAGGTGGTGATTGTCGCGGATATCGATCGAACGGCGGTCAAGGCCGCGCATGACAAGATTCCGAATCTGAAAAACGGGCGCGAATTCTCGATCGAAAAAATCTCGGGGGCTGTCGCAGGAGGCGTCGCCGCTTGATCCGTTATTCCCTCAGTTGCGAGAATGCCCACGAATTCGAAGCCTGGTTTTCCGGAAGTGCCGATTTCGACCGGCAGGTCGCGTCCGGTTACCTCACTTGTCCGGTCTGCAATTCCACGTCCATCTCGAAAACACTGATGGCGCCGTCCGTCTCGACCGCCCGCAAGAAGGACGAGATGAAGACGCTGGCTATGGATACGGCGCGGCGCGAGGCCTTCGAAAAGCTGAAGGCGGCCGTCGCTCACATCAAGGCGAACGCCGAAGATGTCGGCGCGCAGTTTCCCGAAGAAGCCCGCAAGATTCACTACGGCGAGGCGGATGCTCGCGGCATCATGGGACAAGCCACGATCGACGAGGCCCAGGCACTGCTTGAGGAAGGCATCGAAATTGCCGCGCTTCCGGTCCTGCCGGAAGATGTGAACTGATCGCTATTTGGGTCGCTTCGCCAGCAGCATGTAGTTCACGTCCATATCCTTGGATAGGCTCCACTGGTTCGCCAGCGGATTGAAGAAGACGCCGGTGCGCTCGATGATCGTCATGCCATTGGCGGTGAGCGGCTTTTCCAGCTCGTCAGGGCGGACCAGCTTTTCATACTGATGCGTGCCGCGCGGCAGCCAGCGCAGGATGTTCTCGGCGGCGAAGATCGCGAGTGCGGCGGCCTTCATCGTGCGGTTGATGGTGGCGACGAACATCAGCCCGCCGGGCCGCACCATCCTCGCGCAGGTCGTCATGAAGAAATCGACGTTGGCGACATGTTCGACGACTTCCATATTCAGGACGATATCGAAGGTCTCTCCTGCTTCCGCAAGCTGTTCGGCGGTGACCGCGCGGTAATCGACTGTGACGCCAGACGCTTGCGCGTGTGTCGAGGCAATGCCGATGTTCTTCTCCGAGGGATCGGCACCGACAACCGTTGCGCCCATGCGGGCGACGGGTTCCGAGAGCAGGCCGCCGCCGCAGCCGATGTCGAGCACGCGCAGGCCCTCCAGCGGCCGCGGGCCTTTCCTGTCGCGGCTGAAGTTTTCGGCAGCCTTGTCGCGGATATAAGTGAGCCGCACCGGGTTGAACTTGTGCAGCGGCCTGAACTTGCCGGTTGGGCTCCACCACTCCGCCGCCATCGCGGAAAAGCGGTCTACCTCGCTCTGGTCGATCGTGCTTTTTGCCGCGTCGCTCATGACCCTGCTCCTTGCGTTCGTCGTGAGTGAAGTCGGACGATCGGCAGCATAAGTCAAGAGGCCGGCAAACGTGGAACGGCAAGACGCGCTTCGAGTGCAGCGCCTATCGCCAACACATGCTCATCGGCAAAGCGACGTCCGACGATCTGCAGCCCGACCGGCATGCCATTTGCAGCGGGACCGACCGGCAGTGAAAGCGCGGGCAGTTGCGGCAACATGTTGAAAGGGCAGGTCATGTCGAGCCCGGCGAAACGGCCGTCTGCGCCGGTGCCGACATAGTCATCGTCGCATTCGCTGGCGAGCGGCGCGGTGATCGCGCAGGTGGGGCAGAGCAGCGCGTCGTAGCTCTCGAACAGCTTTGCCATATCGCGCCACATTGCTGTGCGTAGCAGTTCGACGCGCTTGTAGGCGGTGGCATTCATCGACAAGCCGCGCTCGATCATCGCTACAACGGCGGGGTCCATTTTCTCCCGGTATTCGGCGATCGTCTCGCCGAAGAAGCCAGACATGAAAACGCACCAGAGATCGAACCATTCGTCGTTGACCGAGCGCGTCCAATGCATCGGGACTTCATCGACGATGGCGCCGGCTCGGCGCAGTTCTTCGACCGCGGCCCGTATCGCCTGTTCGACTTCGGGTTGGATGCGGTAATAACCGAGGTCCATTGAGAGTGCGAAACGCTTGTCTTCCAACTGGCCGTCTCGTGCCGCATGTGACACGAAACCGATCGGCAGCGAGGTGATGTCCTCATCGCTCGGACCGCAGGCCGCTTCCATGAAGGCGATGGCATCGTCCACCGTGCGGGCCAGCGGCCCGAAATGCGAGATATTGTCGAAGACGCTTGGCAGGATCGTCATCGGAATTCGTCCGAGGCTTGGCTTGAGACCGACCGTGCCGCAGAACGCGGATGGAATGCGTACGGAGCCGCCCATGTCCGTACCTTCTGCGAAGGGCACGACGCCGGTCGCGACTGCCACGGCTGAGCCGCCAGAGGAGCCACCGGAGGTATGCTCCGGATTCCATGGGTTGCGGGTCACACCCCAACGCGGGCTCGCGGTGAAGCTCGCAAAGGCAAACTCCGGCGTCGTCGTCTTTCCCATCAGAATGGCACCTGCGGCTTGCAAGCGGCGGATGCAGAGTGCTGTTTCGGCGGGCACCCAATCGCCCTTTGTCCAGGAGCCCAACGTTGTCAGATCGCCTACTGTCGGCGTTAGATCTTTGGCTGCAAACGGTACACCGTGCAGCGGGCCGGTCGCTTCGCCGCCGACGATCGAGCGATCCGCCTCTCGGGCCGTTTCGAGCGCCTGCTCCTCGCGGATAATGGTGAATGGGTTCAGCGTCTCGCACACCGCCTTGGCGCGGCGGATCGATTCCGCCACGACGCTTTCGGAGGTGAACCGGCCCTGGCGGATGCCGGTTGCGATCGCGGCCGCGGGAAGGTCCAACGGGTGCGGCATGTCGGTTTCCAGTGGCTTGCTCATCGTGTCTTCTGCCAGCGTGAAGGAGTGCTTGCTGTCTTATGCGGCTTTTCGATCACCAGGACTACTAATGAATTCCGTTTCGAGATGCCCGGATTGCCGTTGTCGGTCCTTTAATTCGGCATTGCGTATTGGATTCTTGAATTTCGGAAACTCGCTGCGTCGAGTGACGTTATCTCGCTGGGACGGGCGGTGTCCCTGTGGATGAGGCTGCGCCGATGACGAACAAAGGGACTGGCAGCGATCATTTGCCCGACGGCATCAGGGACCATCGGGCCTTTCAGCGGCGTGTCTGGATTGTTCAGCGCGCCGCCTGGTTTGTCTTCGGCATCGTTCTCATAAGCTGCCTCTTCGGCGCTCTGGGAAAGGGCGGATATCTTTCCCGCGCCCTGATGGAGACGCCACAAGGAACAGTCGACTACCCAGCCATTTCGCGATGGAATGCGCCGGACGAGATTCATATTCGGTTCGGACCCGGCGATGCTGATCGCGTCTTCATAGCCGATGCGGCGTTCCTGAAGGGCTTCTTCGTCGAGGGTATCGATCCGCCTCCAAAGGCGGTGACGCCAAAAGCCGGCTTGATCCATTATCAGTTTCCCGGGAACCCGGGCCTACCAGTCGATGTCAGGTTCCGCCTCCACACCCAGTCGCCGGGCTTTCATCGCATTCATCTCGGTATCGGCGATCACGTTTCGGCACTGCTTGTCTTGATCCTTCCGTGAGGAGAACTCGATATGGAAAGCGTTATTCGTGGCCTCGCCATCTATTTTGTCCTCCTTGTCATCATACGCCTCTCGGGCCGTCGGACGCTCGCGCAGATGACACCGTTCGATCTCGTGATTCTGTTGGTGATCTCCGAGACGACACAGCAGGCGATGCTCGGCGACGATTTTTCGATAACCAATGCGATAGTGCTGATCCTGACCCTGTTTCTCGCGGATATCCTGCTCTCCTACCTCAAGAGCTGGTCGCCGCTTGCGGGTAAGGTCATCGACGGCGTTCCGACCATTCTGATTACGAATGGGGTTGCAGACCAGGAGGCCTTGCGCGGCTGCAGGCTGCAGATCGAAGATGTGCTCGAGGCCGCGCGTAATCAACAGGGTGTCGAAAGCGTCAAGGACATCCGCTTCGCTATCCTCGAGGTGAGCGGCGCCATCAGCATCATCAAAAATCAATGAGTGCCGAGCCGCGTTCGAAGGCCAGCTTACGGAATCGCAAAGATGCTGATTTCGTGGGCGATGCCGCGAAGCGTGACTTTTTGCGACATCGGATTGAGGCCGCGATCCGTCAGAAGGCTGAAGGCGCGCGGGTCGCCCAGCACCGAGCCGGTTGCGAAGATTTCGCGCGATGTGGCCAGATGCTGGACGCGCGAGGCGATGTTCACCGTCTGCCCGAAGTAATCCTGCCGTTCGTTCAGACTCACGGCGATGCATGGTCCTTCGTGGATGCCGATCTTCAGAAGCAGATCGTCACTGCCGCGTTCCTGGTTGAGCTTGCGCATCGCCTCGCGCATCCGCATGGCTGCGACGACGGCGCGGTCGGGGGTCGGGAAGGTGGCCATCACCGCGTCGCCAATCGTTTTCACAACAGCGCCCGCTTCCGCACCGACGATGTCGTTGAGAATGCTGAAATGCGTTTTCACGAGGTCGAATGCTGCTAGGTCGCCTACCCTTTCGTAAAGTTCGGTCGAGCCCCGCAGATCGGTGAAGAGGAAGGTCAGGCTGGTGATCTTCAACCGCTGATCCACTTCTATCGTGTCGGTGCGATAGATGTCGCGGAAGGTCTGGTTGGAGAGCAGGCGCTTGGCAGTCAGGAACGGGCGGCGGCGGCCGAGCAAACCATGCAGGGCCTCGTTCGCTATGCAAACAGACGGCAAGGTGCGAACCTCGGTATGGTTCTCCACCGAAATACGCACCGGACCGGGCCTCAGCTCGAGGGGCTCGCTATGCCGGTGCGCGCGATCGAACACCAGCGAGAGACTCTGCCGCTCTTTGGTTGGTTCGCCTTTGATATCCAGGAACTGCGCCGCGTGGGTGACCGGTTCGAAGATGATGACGAAATCCGCAGGGAGCTGCAGGGAAATGACGGCTTTCTCGCCGGGCGGCAGCTCAAGGCACTCAAGGATGAATTCATCGACCTTTGCCCCAAAATCCTCTTCCGGCAGGTCGACCCCTGAACTCCAGTATATCTGACGGAAATATTCCAATGGCGGCAGTTCGTGCGGATTGTGGGCGGCAATGCGGCGCACGCGCGGGCTGACGGTGAAGGTGACTTCGACCATCTCGTCCAGTGTCGGCTCGTAGCCCGCCGCACAGAGTGCACAGCTGTATTCGTCGCTCTGGACCGTCCTCAGCGAGGTATTGGCGTCGAGCACCCCGCCACAGCCGGGACACAGCACGTTCCATGATAGGTCGAATATGCCGAGGCGGGAGGCGTGCAGGAAGGCGTTGACCACCTGCTCCTCGCCGAGGGTTTCGCTGGCTGCGAAAGCAAGCGCATTGACACGGCAAAGCTTGCGGTCGGGGGCGTCACGGACGAGCCGCTCGATAGCGTCGACGATTTCGGGCTGCGCAGACTGGCGCAACTGTGCGAATAAAGACTGAGCTTCACCCATGACAAACACCTTACACCGAATCCGATGCGCGATCAGCGGATTTTCTCGAAGTGGCTGAGATTGTCCCGCGGGTCTTTCCGTTTCAATTGAAGGCCACCTTGTCACCCACCTTCAAACTCGCTAAGAGACGCCGCAACTTGGGCCCTTGGGTGCAAGGCTTTAGAAGGGTTCCAGAGACTCCCGATCCGGGCCCTTCGGCCATGCTGTTTTCAGGGCTTCGTCATGCCGGGTCTGGCTTTCGTCTCTCCCGGCGTTTGCTGTGGTAGAGGCTTATGGCACGCATCGTAATGAAATTCGGCGGGACATCCGTCGCTGATCTGGACCGCATCAAGAACGTTGCCCGCCATGTGAAACGTGAAGTCGATGCCGGCCACGAAGTGGCTGTGGTCGTATCGGCGATGTCCGGCAAGACCAACGAACTAGTCGGCTGGGTGCAGGGGGCGCCGAAAGTGGTCGGTGCCAACTCGCCTTTCTACGATGCGCGCGAGTATGACGCGGTCGTCGCCTCCGGCGAACAGGTGACCTCCGGGCTGCTCTCGATCGCTCTGCAGGCCATGGACATCAATGCGCGCTCCTGGCAGGGCTGGCAGATCCCGATCCGCACGGACAATGCGCATGGCGCTGCCCGCATCCTCGAAATCGACGGCGCCGACATCATCAAGCGCATGGGCGAGGGCCAGGTCGCCGTCATCGCCGGTTTCCAGGGTCTTGGGCCGGACAACCGGATCGCGACGCTTGGCCGCGGCGGCTCAGATACTTCGGCGGTGGCGATCGCGGCTGCTGTCAAAGCCGATCGCTGCGATATCTATACCGATGTCGACGGCGTCTATACGACCGATCCGCGCATCGTGCCGCAGGCGCGCCGCTTGAAGAAGATCGCCTTCGAGGAAATGCTCGAAATGGCCTCGCTCGGCGCCAAGGTGCTGCAGGTCCGCTCGGTCGAGCTTGCCATGGTACACAAGGTCCGTACCTTTGTGCGCTCCTCTTTCGAAGATCCCGATGCTCCGGGCATGGGTGATCTGTTGAATCCGCCCGGAACGCTGATTTGTGACGAGGATGAAATCGTGGAACAGGAAGTAGTCACCGGCATCGCCTATGCCAAGGATGAAGCTCAGATATCGCTTCGCCGTCTAGCCGACCGACCGGGCGTTTCCGCCGCGATCTTCGGGCCGCTGGCCGAGAGCCATATCAACGTCGACATGATCGTTCAGAACATCTCTGAGGACGGCTCGAAGACCGACATGACCTTCACCGTACCTTCGGGCGACGTCGAGAAGGCGATCAAGGTGCTCGGCGAGAACAAGGAAAAGATCGGCTACGATGTCGTGCAGAACGAATCGGGTCTCGTGAAAGTGTCGGTCATCGGCATCGGCATGCGTTCGCATGCCGGCGTTGCGGCCACCGCATTCAAGGCTCTTGCCGAGAAGGGGATCAACATCAAGGCGATCACGACGTCGGAAATCAAGATTTCCATCCTGATCGACGGCCCTTATGCGGAACTCGCTGTCAGGACTTTGCATTCCTGCTACGGTCTGGATAAGAACTGATTCCCAGCAGCCTGCCGCGCGTGTAAGTTGAGAAGTCGCGCGGCGCCTGCCGGGTTACTGTACTTTTGTTATTGGAGCTTGAGACGCCATGAGAGACCTATCCGGCGGTCCGCGCGTACTGCTCAAGCGGCTGCGCGAATTGATGGCGGAGCCGCTGGAGCCGCAGGAGCGTCTCGACAGGATCGTTCGGCAGATCGCCAGCAACATGGTGGCGGAGGTCTGCTCCGTCTACGTGCTGCGCTCGGATGGCGTTCTCGAGCTCTATGCGACCGAAGGTCTGAAGAAAGAGGCTGTCCACCTCTCGCAGCTGAAGATGGGGCAAGGTCTCGTTGGTACGATCGCTGCTTCGGCGCAGCCGCTCAACCTTTCCGACGCACAGTCTCACCCTGCTTTCCGTTATCTTCCGGAAACGGGCGAAGAAATCTACCATTCCTTCCTCGGTGTGCCGATCCTTCGCACCGGCCGTTCGCTCGGCGTTCTCGTCGTGCAGAACAAGGCGAGTCGCACCTACCGCGAGGAAGAGCTGGAAGCGCTGGAAACGACGGCGATGGTGCTCGCCGAGATGATCGCCACCGGCGAGCTTAAGCAGATCACCAAGCCTGGCCTCGAACTCGACCTGACGCGTTCGGTCACGATCAATGGCGATACCTATAACGAAGGCATCGGGCTCGGCTATGTCGTGCTGCACGAGCCGCGCATCGTCGTCACCAATCTTCTCAATGAAGATTCGGAGAAGGAAATCCGCAGGCTGGCGGAGGCAATGGGGTCGCTTCGGATTTCGATCGACGACTTGCTGTCGAGCCGCGACGTGTCGATGGAGGGCGAACATCGTGAGGTTCTGGAAACCTACCGCATGTTCGCGCATGACCAGGGCTGGGTACGCAAACTCGAAGAGGCGATCCGCAACGGCCTGACGGCGGAAGCTGCGGTCGAAAAAGTCCAGAGCGACACCAAGGCGCGCATGATACGCCTGACGGATCCTTATCTCCGCGAGCGTATGCATGACTTCGAAGACTTAGCGAACCGCCTTTTGCGGCAACTGACCGGCTATAGCGGCCACACATCGGGTGATGGTTTCCCAAACGATGCGATCATCCTCGCGCGCGCCATGGGCGCTGCCGAACTGCTCGACTACCCGCGCGCAAATGTGCGCGGCTTGGTGCTCGAGGAGGGTGCCGTCACCAGCCACGTCGTCATCGTCGCCCGGGCCATGGGCATTCCGGTGATCGGCCAGGCGGCGGGCGTTGTGGCGCTTGCCGAAAACGGCGATGCCGTGATCATCGATGGCGACGGCGGCCATGTGCATCTGAGGCCAATGCCGGAGCATCAGAGGTCTTACGAGGAAAAAGTCAGGTTCCGCGCGCGCCGACAGGAGCAGTTCCGGGCGCTGCGCTCCGTCGAGCCGCTGACGAAGGACGGGCAGCGGATTTCGCTGCTGATGAATGCCGGGCTTCTGGTCGATCTGCCGCAGCTTGCGGAATCGGGTGCCGAGGGCATTGGCCTCTTCCGCACCGAGTTGCAGTTCATGATCGCTTCCACGCTGCCGAAGGCCGACGAGCAAGAAACCTTCTATCGCAATGTGCTGAAGCAGGCGGCCGGCCGCGTCGTTACCTTCCGCACGCTCGATATCGGCGGCGACAAGGTTGTGCCCTATTTCCGCGGCCACGAGGAGGAGAATCCGGCGCTCGGTTGGCGCGCCATTCGCCTGTCGCTCGACCGGCCGGGGCTCTTGCGCACGCAGCTTCGCGCCATGCTGAAGGCGGCGGCCGGTACCGAGCTGAAGCTCATGGTGCCGATGGTGACCGAGGTTTCCGAGATCGCCGCCGTTCGCGAACTCCTTCAGAAGGAAGTGCAGCACCTTTCCCGCTTCGGCCACGGCCTGCCGCGCAAGCTGCAGTTCGGTGCGATGCTGGAGGTGCCGGCGCTTCTCTGGCAACTCGACGAACTGATGGCGGCGGTCGATTTCGTCTCGGTCGGTTCAAACGATCTCTTCCAGTTTGCTATGGCGGTCGATCGCGGCAATGCGCGCGTTTCCGACCGTTTCGATACACTGGGCAAGCCGTTTCTCAGGCTCTTGCGCGACATCGTGCGAGCCGGCGAGCGCAACAACACGCCGGTGACATTGTGCGGTGAGCTTGCCGGAAAGTCGATCTCGGCGATGGCGCTGATCGGCATCGGGTTCCGCTCTGTATCGATGTCTCCGGCCTCGATCGGGCCTGTGAAGGCTATGCTCCTCGGCCTCGACGCAGCGGCTCTGGCAAAGGTCATGAACGACGCGCTGGACGATATCCACGCGACGACCCCGATACGCGAGGTGCTTGCCCACTTCGCCGAGACCCACAATATTCCCCTTTAGCGAACTATAAGAAGAATCGGAGTCAAGGGTGGCAAAGCTTCCCGTTGAAAAGATGCGCGAGCTGGAACGCCGCTTCGGCGAAATCGAAGCGCGCATGTCGGCTGGTCCATCGGCAGACGTCTACGTGAAGCTTGCCTCCGAATACTCCGAGCTTCAGCCTGTCGTCACGAAGATCCGCGCCTATGAAAAGGCTGAAGCCGAACGTTCCGATCTCGAAGCGTTGCTCGAGGATAAGTCCGTCGACCGCGAGATGCGCGATCTCGCGGAGCAGGAATTGCCGGAGGTGAAGGAGCGCATCGAGGCGCTGGAGCAGGAAATCCAAATCCTGCTGCTACCGAAGGATGCCGCAGACGAAAAGAGCGCGATCCTTGAAATCCGCGCAGGTACGGGAGGCTCGGAAGCCGCACTGTTTGCAGGCGACCTTTTCCGCATGTATGAACGTTTCGCTGCGGCGAACGGCTGGAAGGTCGAGATGCTTTCCGCAAGCGAGGGCGAAGCCGGCGGTTACAAGGAAATCATCGCCACGATCACGGGCAAGGGTGTCTTCGCCAAGCTGAAGTTCGAGTCCGGCGTGCATCGCGTGCAGCGCGTGCCGGAAACGGAAGCGGGCGGCCGCATCCATACGTCGGCAGCAACGGTTGCCGTGCTGCCGGAAGCCGAAGAAATCGACATCGAAATCCGGCCGGAGGACATCCGTATCGATACGATGCGATCATCCGGCGCGGGCGGCCAGCACGTCAACACCACGGATTCGGCGGTGCGTATCACGCATCTGCCGACGGGCATCGTCGTCACCAGTTCGGAAAAATCGCAGCACCAGAACCGGGCCAAGGCAATGCAGGTCCTACGTTCTCGGCTCTATGATGCCGAACGGCAAAGGGCCGATAGTGAACGTTCTGCCGATCGCAGGAGCCAGGTCGGATCCGGCGATCGCTCGGAGCGGATACGAACCTACAATTTTCCGCAGGGACGCATTACCGATCATCGAATCAACCTGACGCTCTACAAGCTGGACCGGATGATGGAAGGCGAGATCGATGAAGTGGTGAATGCCCTGCTTTCCGATTATCAGGCAAGCCAACTGGCGCAACTTGGCGAGCAGCAATGACCGGAGCGCGGCCGACGGTTTCCAAAGTTCTCGCGGAAGTCCGCCGCCGCTTCACGGAAGCCGGTATCGCCGATGCCGCAACAGATGCAAGATTGCTCGTTGCCGGATTGCTGAAGCTCTCACCGACCGAAATGCTATCACGTAGTAATGAGCCTCTTGCTGCGGATAAGGAGGCGCTGATACAGGCGGCTGTGGAACGGCGGCTAGCGCATGAGCCGGTCCACCGCATTCTTGGCGAACGGGAATTTTACGGTTTGCCGCTTTCGCTTTCCGCCGAGACGCTGGAGCCGCGGCCGGACACGGAAATTCTCGTCGATGCGGTACTTCCTTATTTAAGAACCCTTGCAAAGACTGAGGAGCATCTCCATATCCTTGACCTAGGAACCGGAACCGGGGCGATATGCCTTGCGCTGTTGCGCGAATGTCCGGAAGCGTCGGGTATCGGAAGCGACGTATCGGTAGATGCCCTTAGGACGGCTGAATCGAACGCTGCAAGAAACGGATTGAAAGAACGGTTTGAGACTGTGCAATCCAGCTGGTTTCAGAACATTCACGGCACGTTTCACGCAATCGTCTCAAATCCGCCCTATATTGCTTCCAATGTCATTGACAATCTCGCTCCTGAAGTGACGAAATTTGATCCGGCGGCAGCTCTGGATGGTGGCCCGGATGGGCTTGACGCATACAAAGCAATAGCCAAGGATGCTGCGAGGTTCGTGCAGCCAAACGGCGTCATAGGACTGGAAATCGGCTACGACCAGCGGAATGATGTGACGGCGGTCTTCGAGGCGGCGGGCTTCAGATGTGTCGAATCCGTAAAGGATTATGGCCAGAACGACCGGGTGCTGGTGTTCGCACTCAGCGCCTGAGCGACAAATTGAAGCATTGAACAGGACATTACTGCGATTGCGAAGAAAAGGCTTGGATTTCCCGGGGAAGCGATATAGGTTGCCCTCACGCGTTGGGCAGTCAGGAAGGAACGTCGATTCGTTCGGTACTTGGTCGGCCTCGGGGGTCCATTCTTTTAAACGAGAGTTTCAAAGGTTGAACACGACCCAATGCGTGAATCAGTCAATATGACTTGAGAACAAGCGGCAGGTCGGCGCGAAGGCGCATTATGCTTGCGGCACGAAGGCCCTGAGCCGGTTTACCGGCCACGGCGGTTGGTGCCATCACTCCACACAAACACAGAATTCAGGTGAACGATCTATGAGGCCAGGACAGCAGAACAAGCGCGGTCGAGGGCGTGGCAGTAACAATAACGGCGGCGGAAATAACAACAACAATTTCAACCGCAAGGGTGGCAATCCGCTGACGCGGACCTACGACAGCTCCGGCCCAGACGTGAAGATCCGCGGTACGGCCCAGCATATTGCGGAAAAGTACTCGCAGCTTGCCCGCGATGCCCAGAGCTCCGGTGACCGCGTCATAGCCGAGAACTACCTACAGCACGCAGAGCACTATTACCGCATCATTGCGGCTGCCCAGACGCAGATGCAGGAACGTTTCCAGCGCGACGATCGGAACGAATATGCCGACCGCGAAGGTGGCGAGCGCGATGGCGATGAACTGGATTCTGCAGACAGTGATGATGCCGTCGTCGTTCAGCCGCCGCGCGAGCAAGATCGTCGCGAACAACGTGCAGGAGATCGTCGCGAACACCGCGCAGAAGCTCCGACTTCCCTACCGGCCCCGGCTCAGGAAACCAACGACGGAACCGGCCCCCAGCCGGACATCGAAGGCATTCCCGCCGAAGTCTCCATGGAGGAAGAAGGCGGCCAGCAGCAGGAGCGTCAACCGCGCCGCCGCAACGCCAGCAACCGTCCGCGCCGCCCCCGCCGCGCTGAAGGCGAGGGCGAAGCTTCCGCCGAAACACCGGCTTTGGCCGAAGCGGCTACCGAATAAGGCCGCCGTCTCCAGCTCACACGAAAATTGTTACGACAGAGCCGGCGAGCACGATTGCCATCACAATATTCAAGGCGCGCGCAATGCGCGCGTCTTGAAGCAGTTTCTGCAGCAATGCGCCCGCCATCAACCAGGCGAGACCACTCGGGAAGGCTGCTACAAAAAATAGAACTGCGAAGGTTGCGGCCAAGCCGAAAGCGCTCCCTGGAGATGCGCTGGAGTAGGCGGCAACCCCACTGACGGCGATCAGCCAGCCCTTCGGATTCATCCATTGAAAGGCCGCAGCTTGCAGAAACCCCACGGCTTTCGCGTCACCTTTCACCTGCGCCACGTCCGCCATCGCGATCTTCCAGGCTAGCCAAAACAAAAAGGCAGCGCCGATCAGATTCATGATCGTCAGCGTAAGTGGATAAAGCAGAAACAGTTGCGCAAGGCCGAGGCCTGCACAGAAGAATAGCGACGACATTCCCAAGGTAGCGCCGAGCACGCAGGGCAGGCCGCGTGTCAAACCCACGAGCGAGCCGGTGGCCATGATCATGACGTTGCTGGGGCCTGGTGTGATGGCGCCAACAATCGAGAAGGTCAGAAATGCAATAATTTGCTCGGCGGTCATCGCAGGCCCGCTGTTTTGGAAGCTGCTATAGGCATACCAGCAGCACTACAATCGGGTCTTGAACGTTTGTGCCGTCAGGCCGCGCCGCGCGTTCGCAGAGAATTCTTCGGCGCGGGTTTCATGGTTCCAGGCTCTTTAAACTCGCGAAAATCCATCCCATATTCTTCCTCGAATGCTTCGTTCATTTTCCAAAAAGGATGAAGCGACGGCTCGCCTTTTGAGGGAGCTCAATCTCAATCATCGGTCTGTGCCTTATACGGGCAGGGCGATCCATGGAGGTAGAATATGAATATCGAAAAGTATTCCGAGCGGGTACGGGGTTTTGTTCAGTCCGCCCAGACCTATGCCTTGGCACAGGGTCATCAGCAATTCACGCCGGAACATGTGCTCAAGGTCCTGCTTGACGACGATCAAGGTATGGCCGCTTCGCTGATCGAACGCGCCGGCGGCGATGCCAAGGCCGCGCGGCTTGCAAACGATGCAGCGCTTGCAAAGCTGCCGAGGATTTCCGGCGGCAACGGCAACATCTATCTCGCCCAGCCGCTCGCCAGAGTTTTTTCTACGGCTGAAGAGGCCGCCAAGAAAGCCGGCGACAGCTTTGTCACCGTCGAGCGGTTGCTGCAGGCCTTGGCGATCGAGACTTCCGCTTCAACCTCAGCGACGCTGAAGAACGCTGGCGTGACGGCGCAGAGCCTCAATCAGGTGATCAACGACATTCGAAAAGGGCGCACGGCCGACTCCGCCAATGCGGAACAAGGCTTCGATTCCCTGAAGAAATACGCCCGCGATCTGACTGGCGAGGCCCGCGAGGGGAAGCTCGATCCGGTGATCGGCCGCGACGACGAGATACGGCGCACCATCCAGGTCCTCTCCCGCCGCACCAAGAACAACCCGGTGCTCATCGGTGAGCCCGGTGTCGGCAAGACGGCAATCGTTGAGGGCCTGGCGCTGCGCATCGTCAACGGCGACGTGCCGGAGTCGCTCAAGGACAAGAAGCTGATGGCGCTCGACATGGGCGCGCTGATTGCGGGTGCAAAGTATCGCGGCGAATTCGAAGAGCGGCTGAAAGCCGTGCTCAACGAGGTGCAATCGGAGAACGGCGAGATCATTCTCTTCATCGACGAAATGCACACCCTGGTCGGTGCCGGCAAGGCGGACGGGGCGATGGATGCCTCCAACCTGCTGAAACCTGCGCTTGCCCGCGGCGAGCTGCATTGCGTCGGCGCAACCACGCTCGACGAATATCGCAAACATGTCGAGAAGGACGCGGCGCTTGCTCGACGCTTCCAGCCCGTCATGGTCGAGGAGCCGACGGTCGAGGACACGATTTCGATCCTGCGCGGCCTCAAGGAAAAATACGAGCAGCACCACAAGGTCCGCATTTCGGACTCGTCGCTGGTGGCGGCGGCGACGCTGTCGAACCGCTACATCACCGACCGGTTCCTGCCCGACAAGGCGATCGACCTGATGGACGAGGCGGCCGCGCGGTTGCGCATGCAGGTGGATTCGAAGCCCGAAGAGCTCGACGAGTTCGACCGCCGCATCATGCAGCTGAAAATCGAGCGTGAGGCGCTGAAGAAGGAAACGGATGCGGCTTCCGCCGACCGTCTGACGCGGCTCGATGCCGAACTGACGGACCTAGAGGAGAAAGCCAACGCGCTGACGGCCCGTTGGCAATCGGAAAAGCAGAAGCTCGGCCTTGCCGCCGATCTCAAGAAGAAGCTCGACGACGCCCGCAACGAACTGGCAATCGCCCAGCGCAAGGGTGAATTCCAGCGCGCCGGCGAATTGACCTATGGCGTTATTCCGGAGCTTGAGAAGCAATTGGCCGATGCGGAAAGCCAGGATGGCGACCGCAGCGCGATGGTGCAGGAGGTCGTGACCCCGGACAATATCGCCCAGGTCGTTTCCCGCTGGACCGGCATTCCGGTCGACAAGATGCTGGAAGGTGAACGCGAGAAGCTGCTCAGGATGGAAGACGAACTGGCGACTTCAGTCATAGGCCAGGGCGATGCGGTGCAAGCCGTGTCGCGTGCCGTTCGCCGCGCGCGCGCCGGGCTCCAGGACCCGAACCGGCCGATCGGCTCGTTCATCTTCTTGGGTCCCACCGGCGTCGGCAAGACGGAGCTTACCAAGGCGCTCGCCCGCTTCCTCTTCGATGACGAGACGGCGATGGTGCGCATGGACATGTCGGAATACATGGAAAAGCACTCCGTGGCCCGGCTGATCGGCGCCCCTCCCGGCTATGTCGGCTACGAGGAAGGCGGCGCATTGACGGAAGCCGTCCGCCGCCGGCCCTATCAGGTGGTGCTCTTCGACGAGATCGAGAAGGCGCATCACGACGTCTTCAACATCCTGCTGCAGGTTCTGGATGACGGACGGCTGACGGACGGCCAGGGCCGCACGGTCGACTTCCGCAATACGATGATCATCATGACCTCGAACCTCGGTGCCGAATACCTCATCCAACTGGGCGAGGACCAGGACAGCCACACGGTTCGCGAACAGGTGATGGACGTCGTGCGCGTCAATTTCCGGCCGGAATTCCTGAACCGCATCGATGAAATCATCCTCTTCCATCGCCTGAAGCGCGATGAGATGGGCGCAATCGTCGATATCCAGCTCAAACGGCTTGTGGCACTGCTGGCCGAGCGCAAGATCGCGATCAAGCTCGACGACGATGCCCGTAATTGGCTTGCCAACAAAGGTTACGATCCGGCCTATGGCGCGCGGCCGTTGAAGCGGGTGATCCAGAAATATGTCCAGGATCCGCTCGCAGAGCAGATTCTCTCCGGCCAGGTGCCGGACGGATCGACGGTGAAGGTCACCAGCGGTTCCGACCGCTTGCTGTTCCGCCTGCGTAGTTCCGCCGTTAGCGAAGCAGCGTAAAGCCCGGCACCCGGAAGGGGAATGGCGGCTCCGGCCGCCATTTTTGTTTGGCCTACTTGCTGGCGACCTGGTCGACCGGCTGGTTGTTCAGAAGTGTATCGATGCGCTTGCGCTCGTCCTGGAATTTCGCCAGTGCTTCGCCGTTGAGCGACTTGCCGCCCGGCAGGCGGATGCGGAGCGGATCGACCTTGGTGCCGTTGACGATCATCTCGTAGTGCAGATGCGGTCCGGTGGATTCGCCGGTGGTGCCGACCCAGCCGATCACCTGGCCCTGACGAACCTTGGATCCGGGCACAATGCCTT